>NZ_JBICUN010000006.1:0-403809 GCF_043198195.1 Micromonospora sp. NPDC048868 | reverse complement strand
GGGTGGTCCCAGAGGTGGTCCTTGTTCGTAACGGGCAGCGCGGGGCCGGTGTGGGCGGCGGGCGTGGGGTCGCCCTTCTGCGGCGCACACCCACCGACGATCCGGCGCCCGGCCCGCCCCCGGGGGCGGGTCGCCGTCTTCGTGGCCCTGCCGCGAGCCGTCCGGGCCCACGACGCCGGCGACACCCGGGAGCCCGCGCTGCCGGCACGTACGGCGGGTCGGGAGAGGCGAGCGAGCCTCGGCAAAGCCTCGGATCTTATCAACATCCGGACATCTCGTACGGCGTGTTTCGGTTCACCTTGCGGAACGGGTACCTGCCCCGGTGCGTCAGTGAGGGACGATGGGCAACCGGGGACCACGACTGTGAGGGAATCATGCGAGCTGTCCAGGACCAGCTGATCCGGCACGGGGACGACCGGCGGGGTCGACGACGCCGTGGGTTCGCGGCGGCGGTGCTCGCCGTGACGCTCGCGCTGGCCTCCGCCTGCACCGACGGCGGCGGGGGCAAGCCCTCGGGCGGCTGGCAGAACGGCGACGACCAGCCCGCCGCGCCGAAGGCGGCGGCCACCATCGTCGAGCCCAAGGCCGACGCGAAGGACGTGCCCGCGTCCACCGGCATCACCTTCACGGCGACGGAGGCGGAGCAGACCAGCGTCGAGCTGAAGGACTCCGCCGGTGGGGCCGTCGAGGGCGAGCTGGCGGCCGACGGCAAGAGTTGGCTGCCCGCCGGCGCGCTGAAGTACGGCGAGACGTACACCGCCACGGTGACCGCGACCGGCGACGACGGCCGACCGGCCACGGCGACCAGCACCTTCACCACCATGGCGAAGCCCGGCAAGCAGGTGCGGATCAGCAGCTTCCTGGGTGACGACCAGGTCGTCGGCGTCGGCATGCCGCTGATCGTGAAGTTCAGCCGGGCCGTCCCGGAGGACTACCGCGACGACGTGCAGAGCCGGATGACGGTCACCTCCGTGCCGGCGCAGGAGGGCATCTGGCACTGGGTCAGCCCGACCGAGATCCGCTACCGCCCGAAGGAGTTCTGGAAGGCGAACAGCACGGTCTCCTACCGGGTCCAGGCCGGGGGCCTGCCGCTGGGCGACGGCTGGTACGGCCGGGCGGACCTCAGCGTCGGCATCAAGGTCGGCCCGGCGGTGGTCATGACGGTGGACAACAAGACCAAGCGGATGACCGTCACGAAGGACGGCTCTGTGATCAAGACCATCCCGGTCAGCCTCGGCAAGAAGAGCACCCCGTCCTCCAGCGGCACGATGGTGGTCATCGAGAAGCTGCGCAAGACGGTCTTCGACACCTTCGAGGAGCTGGGCCCCGAGGAGGGCTACCGCACCAAGATCGACTACGCCCAGCGGCTGACCTGGGGCGGCGAGTTCATCCACGCGGCGCCCTGGTCGGAGGGGCAGCAGGGCCGGGTGAACGTCTCGCACGGCTGCGTGAACGTCTCGATGGCCAACGGCGCCTGGCTGTTCGCCAACACCCGCGTCGGCGACCCGATCACCGTCAAGGGCACGGAACGGAAGCTCCAGAACGGCAACGGCTGGACCGACTGGAACATGAGCTGGGAGCAGTACGTCAAGGGCAGCGCCCTGCCGTACGAGCCGCCGACCGAGGCCGCCCCGGAGGAGAGCGGCGAGCCCACGGTCACCCCGACCACCTGAGCCGGAAACGCCGAAGGCCCCCTCCGCGAGGAGGGGGCCTTCGGTCACCGGGTGACTGATGGGAATTGAACCCACGACAACCGGGACCACAACCCGGTGCTCTGCCAACTGAGCTACAGCCACCATGCCGTTCACACCCGATGGATCCACGCCCGGTCGATCGCCCCGGGCGGGGTGCGGACCAATAATAGCCCCACCCCCGCCCGCCGCGTCCAGCGGGTTCCGCCGGGCCGGCTCAGAGCTCGGCGGCGATTGCCTTGGCGGTCTCCACGTCCGGCCCGGGCAGGGGCACGAAGAGGGTCCGCCGGTAGTACTCCAGCTCCCGGATGCTCTCCCGGATGTCGGCCAGGGCCCGATGCGCGAGCCCCTTCTGGGGCTGGCCGAAGTACACCCGCGGGTACCAGCGGCGGCACAGCTCCTTGATCGACGACACGTCGATCATCCGGTAGTGCAGGTGGGCGTCGAGGCGGGGCATGTCCCGGGTGATGAAGCCCCGGTCGGTGGCGATCGAGTTGCCGCACAGCGGTGCCGTACGCGGATCCTTCACGTGGCTGGCCACGTAGTCCAGGACCATGTCCTCGGCCTCGGCGAGGGTCACCGTGGAGCGCCGGACCTCCTCGGTCAGCCCCGACTTGGCGTGCATCGTCGTTACGATCTCGGGCATCGCCTCCAGCGCCGCCTCGTCGGCGTGGATCACCACGTCGACGCCGTCCCCGAGCACGTTGAGGTCGGGATCCGTGACGAGCGCGGCGACCTCGATCAGCTTGTCCCTGCCGAGGTCCAACCCGGTCATCTCACAGTCGATCCAGACGAGAAGATCAGCCACCGGGACAGCCTACGCGCAGCCCACCCGGCCGCGCGCCCGCGCACCGGGGCGCGCGGTGACCGCTAGGGTTTCCTCCGTGCCAGCCGAACCCGCCGCACCGCCCGCCGTCACCGACGACGATCCCGGTGGCCGTACGGTCCGTCGGCTCCTCACCCTGCTGGCGCTGGCCGCCGTGCTGCCGGCGCTCTACCTGCCCGGCACGGTGCACGACTTCTTCGACCTGAAGATCTACATGCGGGCGATGGACTGGTGGGCGGCCGGGAACCCGCTCTACGACTACGTGCAGCCCGACCGGGTACAGGGCGAGCTCTACTTCACCTACCCGCCGTTCAGCGCGCTGCTGCTGCGCCCGTTCGCGCTGCTGCCGCTGGGCGCCACCGTGGCGATCTTCACGGTCCTGACGGGCCTGGCGGTGGTGGTCACGACCCGGTGGCTGCTCGCGCCGGTGATCGCCCGGCACGGTCTGCCCCGTGTGTTCAGCCTCACCGTGGCGGTCCTGCTGGTGCTGGCCGTCGAGAGCACCCGCGAGACGATCACCTTCGGTCAGATCAACATGCTGCTGGTCGTGCTGATCCTGGCGGACCTGCTCTTCGCCGTACCCCGGGCGAGCCGGTGGGCCGGCGTGGGCGTCGGGCTGGCGACGGCGCTCAAGCTCTTCCCGGGCATCTTCATCGTCTACCTGCTGGCCACCCGCCGGTGGCGGGCGGCGGCGGTGGCGAGCGCGACGGCCGCCGCCGCGACCCTGCTCGCCGCCGCGGTCGCGCCGCGCGACTCGTGGCGGTTCTGGACCCACGAGCTGTGGGCGACCGACCGGGTCGGCCGCACCGACTACACCGGCAACCAGTCGCTGTTCGGCCTGCTCAGCCGCATCACCGCGCCGGAGAAGCCCCACCAACTGCTCTGGCTGCTGCTGGTGGCGGCCATCGCCGGGTACGGGCTGTGGCGCGCCGCGCGGGCCGCCCGCGCCGGGGACACGCTCACCGGCCTCGCCCTGACCGGACTGGTCGGCTCGCTGGTCAGCCCCATCACCTGGACCCACCACATCTACTGGTTCATCCCGGCGGTGGTGGTGCTGACGGACGCGGCGCTGAGCGCCGACGCCACGACCGGCGAGGGCGCCCGTCGGCGACGTCTGCTGGCGGCACTCGCCGTCGGCACCTCCGCCCTCATCGTGTACGGGGTGGTGACCTTCCACGACTGGGGCATCGCCCCGGTGCGTACGGACTCGCCGGGCGAGTTCCTGGTGCGCAACACGTACGTGCTGCTGAGCCTGCTGCTGCTGGTGACCCTGCCGGTGCGGCGGGAGAGCCGCAGGTCGCGGGAAATAGACAGTCTTCCCAACTAGCGCTCTTCATCGCTAATCTGGTCGCAACTACCTCAGACGTCTCTCGGTAGCACCGATCCCCCGGTGAGGGCGGCCCTCCGCGTCGGCAGCGCGGAGGGCCGCCCGCCGTCCGGGCCCGCGCGGGATGCCGGCGCGGGGCAGAGGCCGGACGCGGGTCAGCGCGGATCGCCGGGCGACCGCCGGCCGGTGTCGGAAGCGCCGGCTTCGGAAGCGCCCGCCTCGGAAGTGCCAGCGCCGGAAGTGCCAGCGCCGGGAGTGCCAGCGCCGCGAGTGCCAGCGCCGCGAGTGCCGGCATCGGAAGCAACGGCGTCGGCAGTGCCAGCCCCGGCAGCGGCGGCGTCAGGAGTACCAGCGTCGGAGGCGGCGGCGTCGGAAGCGGCGGGGCGGGGGCGGTCCGCCGGGGCGACCGGGTCGGCCGTCTCCTCGGGGGCGGCGGGCGGCCAGGCCAGGGTGAGGTTCACCTCGGGCGGCCGGAGCGCCGGGTCGGCTCCGGCGAGGTCGGCGAGCGTCGCGGGGCGGCGGGCGGGCACCGGCCCGATCGCCGGCCGGGCCCCCGTGGGGGCGGCGCCGACCGAGGCGAGCTGACGCCCGGCGACGCGCGACCGGTCGCTGTCCCGGGTCGGCTGCGCGCCGAGACCGGCGAGCGAGGTCACCCCGAGGCGGCCGGCGAGCACCGGCACCTGGTCCGGCTCGACCACGAAGACCACCTCGCGGGGCCGCACCGGGCGCAGCAGGAGCAGGGCCAGCGCCACCGCCAGCACCCCGCCGGCCAGCAGCCCGGCGGTCGTCGGAGCGGTCCAGCCGGCGCGCAGCCCCGCGCGCAGTTCCAGGCTCAGGTCGGCCCGCCCGTCGGGACGCATCACCACCAGGCTCAGCCGCCGGCCGGCCAGCTCCGCCGGGGTCCACTCCAGCGCGCCGATCCCCTCGCGTACCCAGAAGGGCTGGTTGATCGGCGCGACCGACGGCGCGGGACCGGCGGACGGCGCGGGGCCGGCGGGCTGCAACCGGACCGGCAGCGGCCCCCGGGCCAGCGCCACCCGGCGCACCTCGGCATGCGCAACCGGCTCGAGCCAGCGCCGCACCTCGTCGGCGGGTGCCAGCCCGACGAAGGCCGGGCCGTCGGGCGTGCGCGCGTCCAGCCGGAGCCGGGCCTGCCCGGCGCGGGTGAACGGCGCCTCGGCCCGCAGCAGCTCGTCGACGTCCCGGACGACCATCGCGTGACCCGGGGTCTGCACGGTCTCGAACCGGGCGCTGAAGGCGCCACCCGGGTCGGCCTGCCGGGCGAGCAGCGCGAGCGCCCCACCGGCGAGCAGCGCCGTGATCCCGACCGTCAGCAGCAGCATGGCGGCGAGCACCCGCACGATCCGCATTCGCCTCGTCCCCCTCCGTAGCCAGATACCCGGCCGACCTTACCGACGTGGGGCGAACCGTCAGCGGATATCCACGGCACGGGGCCAGGAAAGCAGCCGGCCCGCCGGATGATCCGACGGGCCGGCGGGCGGTACGACCGGGTCACTCCTGCGACGTCGGCGCCCGCCGCGTACGCGAGAACGCGAGCCCGCCGAGCAGCAGGCCACCCACGCCGGCGACCAGGCCGGCGACCGCGAGCCCGGTGGCCACGTCGTCGCTCCCGGCGTCGTCATCGTCGTCGTCGCCGGCGGCCTGCGGCGCGGCGGTGCCGGTGGGGGCGGTCGACGGCGCGGCCGCCGTGAGGGTGAGCACCGGGGCGGGGTTCTCCGGTTCCTCGCCGCCGGGGAGCGGCTCCTCGATCCACCGCTGCACGTTGCCGTCGGAGTAGGTCTGCAAGGTCTTGAAGACCATCGTCTCGACCTGCGGCAGCGGACCCATCGACACCGGGAACTCCTGGAACTGGCCGGGCTTGACCGCCGCGCTCCCGGTGGCCGTCCAGGTGAGCTTGGAGACGACCTCGCTGAGCTGGCTGCCGTGCACCTCGACCGGCGGGTCCACCTTGCGCTTCTCCACCGCCACCGTCCAGCCGGGCACCGGCATGGTCGACACGGAGCCGATGGGCGCGTTCTCCGGCAGCACGACCTCCAGCTTCGTGGTGGAGGCCGTGTCGCTCTCGTTCGGCACCCGGAAGGCGAACCGGCTGTAGCCGCCCTGGGTCGCCTCCTGCGGGTTGACCGTGACGTGGGCCGAGGCGGGCGCCGCGAAGCCGAGGACGGCGGTGGCGACGGCGCCGAGCGCCAGGGCGGCGGCGGCGCTTGCGGTACGCCGGTGACGGATCATGGTGCGAGCCTTCCTGTTACCTGATCGGCACGGTGGTGGTCACCGTGGCCTGGTCGATGTCCGAGGTGCGGGCCGTGATGCGCAACTGCCACTCCCCCGCAGCCGGGAAGTTGATCTCGCCGGTGGCGTGGTTGTCGGTCAGCGGCAGCAGCGGGACCTGGATCGCTTCGATCCCCGCCGCCGGCAGGGCGACCGTGGCCCGCCACTCCACCACCGGCTGGGGCCGGTTGTCCTTCGTGTACGCGTAGAAGTGCACGGTGTTGTTGCCCCGCTCGGCCGGGTCCAGCTCGATCTGGAGGTCGTAGTTCGGGCTGGACAGCGTCGTGGAGAAGAAGCGTCCCGGCGCGCCGGCCACGTCGGCGCCGGCGGTGCGGGCCGGGGTGGTCTGCACCAGGACGGCGGACAGGCCGAGGACCACCGCCGTGATCGCCAGCTCCGCCCAGACCGCCCGCCGCATCGACGTCGGCCGGCCGGCCGCGGTGCGCCGGCGCACCAGCTGCCGGGAGTACGCGGCCACCGCGATCACCAGCGCGAAGAGCCCGATCTTGCCCAGCACCAGCCGGCCGTAGGTGGTGTCGACAAGCGCGCGGGGGGTGGCCACCTCGATCAGCGCCTGGACGGTGCCGGCGAGCAGCAGCGCCGAGACGGCCAGCGCCGCCCAGCGCGACCAGATCGGCAGGATCGCGCCCAGCTCCCGCTCGTCGGCCCGGGTCAGCAGGAAGACGGCGAGCATCACCAGCCCGCCCATCCAGACCGCCATGCCGCCCAGGTGGACGGCGTCGACGACCACGGAGACCGCCGGGGCGGGCGAGGCCGCCGGGTGCCCGGCCAGCGGCCAGGTCACCAGCGCCGCCGCCCCGAGCACGCCGAGGATGACCAGATCGCTCCGCTCGACCGGCCCCGCCATCAGGGGTCGGAGCAGGAACGCCGCCGCGGCCAACAGGCCCAGCCGGACCAGGTGCGCGGCGCCGAAGGAACTGCCCAGCACGTCGCTGAACCCCTCGCCGGTGACGTCGAACACGCCGCCGCCGGCGGTGTAGGGCACCTGGAGCAGGAGGTTCGCCACCGTGGAGACCGCCAGCAGACCGAGCCCGGCCCAGGCCAGGCGGGCCGGTCCGCGCCGGGGCAGCCGCCGGGGCCAGAGGGCGGCGAGCACCAGCGTCGGTCCGACGAGCAGCAGCAGGCCGGCGTAGCCGGCGTACTTGGCGACCTTGACCGCGTTGCCGACGACCGGGTCGGCCCGGCTGTCGTCCCCGCTGTCGACCGGGGGCGTCGAGGGCGCGCCGACGGAGTAGGTGAACGCGCCCGACACGGGGTGGCTGTCGGAGGAGATGACCCGGTAGCTGACCAGGTAGGTGCCGCGCGCCCCGGCGGGGTCGACCGGCACGGTGACCACGGTGCCCTCGAAGGTCGGTTCGCCGCGGTCGGCGCGGGAGCCGTCCGGTGCGATCACCCGGATCTTGCCGGACACCTTGCGCACGGGCTCGCTGAACGTGAGTACGACCTCCGCCGGCGCGTTCGACACCACGGCCGAGGCGATGGGGCTGCTGCTCACCAGCACCGCGTGGGCGCTGGCGGGGCCGGCGGGGGCGATCAGCAGGGCGACGACGGTGACCAGCAGGCCGGCGACGGCGAGCAGCCGGGCGACCGGGCGGCGGATGGCGACACTCATGCCGGCAATGCTCTCGAATCCGACCGGTCCGGCGCGACTCCGACCATGCCCCGCGCCGCCGGAACCGGCCCGCCCGGGGCGACTTCGAGGATGCCCCGCGCCGCCGGGACCGGGCGGGCCGGCCCGCCCGGGGTGACGTCAGCCATGACGGGCCAGGAGTGCGGTCGACGGCCGGCGGTCCGGCTCGTCGCTGACCCGTCCCAGCGCCCACAGCAGCCCCGCCTGCACCACGGCGGCCAGGTGCCCGACCTCGTGCACCAGCGCGGTCGTCGAGTTGGCGATGTCCACCGCGCTGGTGCCGGCCAGGCAGACCGCCAGCACCAGCGCCACCGGCACGAACGCCCGGGCCCGCTCGGGTCGCCACGCGGCCAGCGCGAACCCGACGGCCAGCGCCACGTCGAAGGAGGCCATCTCGCGGCTCGTGTGCGGATCGACTGTCACGCCCAGCCCGGCCAGCAGGACGGGCAGGGCGATCGCCAACTGTGCGACCGCGGCCACCGCGACCGCCACCCGCAGCACCTGACGGCGGGCCGCCCTGGCCGCCGCCCGGGTGCGTCCGGCCGCCAGCGAGTCGGCGGCGACCGCCGCCAGCACCGACGCGGTCAGGTCGGGCACCGCCACCGACTGCACCCGGACCAGCCGGGTGACCTGCTCGGCGCGGGTCAGCCAGGCCCGGCAGCCGGGGCAGCTCTCCGCGTGCGCGTCCAGCACCGCCGGCGCCGCCAGCGGGTCCTCGCCGTCCAGCCGCGCCGACAGCGCCGCGCGTACGTCGTCGCATGTCATGTGGGGATAGTCGTGCGACGCACCGGTTTAGTTCCCGGGGTGGCGCAGGCCATGGAAGGGTCGAAGGACCCTCCCCGGCCCGGCCACGCCGCGTAACCTGGACTGTCGTGATCCCCGCCCCGCGCGAGACCCCCGCCGCCAGTCCGACCGGTGACGCGGGCGTCGCTGCGCGGGAGTCGGCGACCGAGTGGGCGCTGGCCGCCCGCGACGGGGACCCCGTCGCCCAGGCCGCCTTCGTCCGGCTGACCCAGGCCGAGGTGTGGCGCTTCACCGCCGCGCTCGTCGATCCGGACAGCGCCGACGACCTGACCCAGGACACCTACCTGCGGGCGTTCCGGGCGCTGCCGGCGTTCGAGGGCCGCTCCAGCGCGCGCACCTGGCTGCTGGGCATCGCCCGCCGGGCCTGCGCCGACCACCTGCGCACGGTCGTGCGTCGCCGCCGGCTCGGCGAGCGGCTCGCCGCCGACGCCTGGACCGACCGGCCGCACCCGGACCCCGCCGGCCAGCTCGGCGCCGCCGATCTGGTCCGCCGGCTGCCCGCCGAGCGCCGCGCGGCGTTCGTGCTCACCCAACTGCTCGGCCTGTCGTACGCCGAGGCCGCCGCCGTGGAGGGGGTGCCCGTGGGCACCATCCGCTCGCGGGTGGCCCGGGCCCGCAACGACCTCGTCGAGGCGGTCGGCGACGCCCTCGCCGGATGACCGGGAACTTCCGCCGGGGACGGGACGACCAATGATCGTGACCGCACCGCACACCCGGGTCGCCCGCTGGCCCGCCGTCCGCCCCTGGATCGGGGTCGCCGTCCGGCTGGGCCTGGCCGCCGTGTGGCTCGTCGCCGGCGGCAGCAAGGTCGGTGACCTGCCCGCCTCCGGCCGCGCCGTCAACGCCTACCAGGTCATGCCGTACGACCTCGCCACGGTGATCGGCGCGGCGCTGCCCTTCGTCGAGCTGGCGCTCGGCCTGCTGCTGCTCCTCGGCCTGGCCACCCGGCTCTCCGCCGGGGTGTCCGCGGCGCTGCTGGTGGTCTTCATCGTCGGCATCGTCTCGGCCTGGAGCCGGGGCCTCGCCATCGACTGCGGCTGCTTCGGCGCCGGCGGGGAACTCGCCGAGGGCCAGAGCCCGAGCTACCTCCCGGAGATCCTCCGGGACCTGGGATTCCTGGCGCTGGCCGGGTTCCTGCTGATCTGGCCCCGCACCCCCGTCTCGGTGGACGGCTGGCTGGCGGGGGACGCATCCGTGGAGGACGAGGATGAGTAGTCGCAAGGGGCAGAAGGGCTCCGCCCGGGTGGTCCGCGAGCAGTTGGCCCGGGAGCGGCGGCGCAAGCGGACGCTCTGGGTCTCCGTGGCCGCCGTGGCCGTCCTGGTCGTGGCCGGCCTGATCGGCTGGAGCGTCTACTCCAGCCAGCGCTCCGACGACTTCACCGCGCCGACCGGCTCGACCGAGGACGGCACCGGGGTCGTCGCCGGCTCCGGCCCGGTCACCATCGACATCTACGAAGACTTCCTCTGCCCGGCCTGCAAGCAGTTCGAGCAGGCCAGCGGCCCGACCATCGACCAGCTCATCAGCGAGGGCAAGGTCCGGGTCGTCTACCACCCGGTGGCGTACCTGAACCGCTTCTCCAGCACCCAGTACTCGACCCGCTCCTCGGCCGCCTCCGGCTGCGCGGCGGAGGGCGGCCGCTACCGGGAGTACGCCAAGGCGCTGTTCGACCGGCAGCCGCCGGAGGGCGGCGCGGGGCTCAGCGACGGGCAGCTGGCCGACATCGCGGCGGGCGCCGGCATCGACCGGGACGGCTTCGCCTCCTGCCTGCGGGAGGGCACGTTCAAGCCGTGGACCGAGCACGTGACGCAGGAGGCCAGCAAGGCCAACATCACCGGCACCCCGACGATCCTGGTCGACGGCGAGGAGATCGCCGACCGCAGCCCGGAGGGGATCAAGTCGGCGGTGGAGGCGGCCGGCAGGTGATCCGCGACCTGGTGACCCGCGCCGGCCTGGTGCTCGCCGGCACGCTGACGGCGACGGTCGCGTTCGCCGCCCCGGCCGCCGCGCACGGCGCGGACGCGCCCGACGGCACCGACTACCGCACCGAGGTGACCGCCGTCGCCCCGGCCCGCCCCGGGCTGAGCGTACGGGTGATCGAGGCGGGCGCGCGGCTGGAGCTGACCAACACCGGCGACCGCGCCGTCGAGGTGCTCGGCTACTCCGGCGAGCCCTACCTGCGAATCGGCCCCGACGGCGTGTACGAGAACGTCCGCTCCCCCGCGACGTACCTGAACCGGACCATCGCCGGGGACACGCGGCTGCCGGCCGAGGCGAACCCCGCCGCCGCACCGGACTGGCGACGCGTCGACGACTCCGCCACCGCGCGCTGGCACGACCAGCGGGCACTCTGGCGGGAGCCGGCACCGCCGCCGCAGGTGCGCGCCGCCCCGGACCGGGAGCACCGGGTGCGGGACTGGGCGGTGCCGCTGCGCACCGACACCGGGACGGGGGAGATCCGCGGCACCCTCGACTGGGTGCCGCCGCCGGACGCGTACGTCTGGTGGGTGGTCGCCACGGTCGGGCTGCTGGCCGTGGGGGCCCTCGGGCTGTTGCCGGCCCGCTCCGGGCCGGGCGCGCGGGCGCTGGCCGGGCTCGGCGGGCTGCTTGTCGTCGGCGGGGTGGCCGCGGTGGTGTTCACCGTGGGCCGGGAGGTGGACGCCGGCGCGCGGGGCGTGGGCGGGGTGCTGACCGGCCTGCTCGGCGGGCAGGTCTGGGCGCTGCTGACCGGGCTCGGCGCCGTCGCCGCGGGCGTCTTCGCGCTGGCCCGCCGGCCGGCCGCCGACTTCGCGCTGGCGCTGGCCGGGGCCTGCCTGGCGCTCTTCGCCGGGGTGGCCAACGCCGCCGTCTTCGCCCGCGCCGTCGCCCCCGTGCCCTGGCCGGCGACGACGGCCCGGATCCTGGTCGCCCTGATCCTCGTCGCCGGCGCCGGCGCCACGGCGGCCGGCGCCCTCCGCCTCCACGCCGCCCGCCCCACCCCCACTCCCCCCACCCCGCCCACTCCCCCCACCCCGCCCTCCACCCCCGCCCCGCGCGTCGATCATGGAGTTGCGGCGGGGGACGAACCGGAGCAGAAGAGGTCGGATCGGGCGCCATGAGTGCATGATCGACGCCTCGGGGTGGGGCGCGGGGGTGTCAGCGGGGGGTGGGGGTGAAGCCTCGGGGGAGTTCGAGGCGGTGGCGGGCGAGGCGGTCGGCGTCCGCCAGGAGGTCGGCCGTGGGGGCGTCGGCGACGATGCGACCGGCGTCCAGGATGACCGAGCGGTCGCAGAGTTCCAGGGCGTACGGCAGGTCGTGGGTGACCATCAGCAGCGTCACCGGCAGGGCCCGCAGGATGCCGGCCAGCTCGCGGCGGGCCGCCGGATCGAGGTTGGACGACGGTTCGTCCAGGACGAGGATCTCCGGGTGCATGGCGAGCACGGTGGCCACCGCCACGCGGCGCCGCTGCCCGAAGGAGAGGTGGTGCGGCGCGCGGTCCCGGTGCTCGCCCATCCCGACCGCGGCGAGGGCCTCGTCCACCCGGGCGGACAGCTCCGCCCCGCGCAGGCCCAGGTTGGCCGGCCCGAACGCCACGTCCTCGGCGACCGTGGGCAGGAAGAGCTGGTCGTCCGGGTCCTGGAAGACGATGCCCACCCGGCGGCGCACCTCGGCGAGCGTGGCCCGGTCCTGGCTGACGGTCAGCCCGCCGACGCTCACGCTTCCCTCAGCCGGGGTGAGGATGCCGTTGAGGTGCAGCACCAGCGTGGTCTTCCCGGCGCCGTTGGGCCCGAGCAGCGCCACCCGGTCGCCGCGCGGCACGGTCAGGTCCACCCCGTGCAGGGCGACGTGCCCGTCCGGGTACGCGTAGCGGACACCACTAACGTCCAGGGAGAGGGCGGTCTGCACGGCACCGATCATGTCAGCACGACGGCCGTGGCGGCGATGCCGGCCGCCAGGACCGGCACGGTGGCCGCGACCAGCCACTGCCCGGCGGTCGCCGCGCCCGCGCCCTGCCACACCGCCGGCATCCGCCCGGTGTAGCCGCGCGACAGCATCGCCAGGTAGACCCGCTCGCCGCGTTCGAACGCGCGCAGGAAGAGCGCGCCGACGCCGGTCGCGAAGCCGCGCAACTGCCACAGGAAGCGCGGATCGTCGCCCCGGGACATCCGCGCCACCCGCATCCGGCGGGCCTCGCCGACCAGCACGTCCAGGTAGCGCAGCATGAACGTGGCGATCTGGGTGAGGATCTGCGGGCAGCGCAGCCGGTCCAGGCCGACGATCAGGTCCCGGGTCGTGGTCGTCGCGGCGAGCAGCAGCGAGGCGAGCACGCCCAGGGTGCCCTTGGCGACGATGTTCCACGCCCCGAGCAGCCCGTCGACCGACAGGCTCAGGCCGAGCACCTCGACCCGCTCACCGGCGCCGAGGAACGGCAGCGCCACCGCGAACAGCACGAACGGCAGCTCGATCAGCGACCGGCGCAGCAGCCAGCCGGGCCCGACCCGGGCCAGCGCCGCCACCACCGCGACCAGCAGGGCGTACGCGCCGAAGGCCCAGAATGCCTCGCGCGGGGTGCCGACCACGGCGAGGGTGAACGCCACCATCGCCGTGATCTTGACCTCGGGCGGGAGCCGGTGCACCGGTGACGCGGCGTCCCGGTACAGCACGTGCGCGTGCCCGGCGCCCATCCGGTCGCTACTCCCGCCCCGACGCCCCGACGGGGGTACGGGCGCCCCCGGCCGCGTCCCCGTCCCGGGGGCCGCGGCGGCGGACCAGCCAGAACGCCCCGCCGGCCACGGCGAAGGTGAGCAGCACGCCGAGGACGCCGGACAGGCCGGTGGAGAGGAACTCGTTGTCGATCCCCGCCACCCCGTAGTCGGCCAGCGGCCCGCCGACCTCGTGTTCGCGCTCCCGCTGGGCGGGGCAACTGCCGCCGGTGATGTTGTCGTCGGCGTCGAAGGTGCAGCCCTCGCGCAGCGACGAGTCCAGCCCGTCGGGGTGGGACGAGGCGAAGTTGCTGACCACCCCGGCCAGGAGCAGGGCCACCAGCAGCCCGCCGACGACGAATCCCCAGGAACGCTTCCTCACCGGGCACCTCCGACGGCCGGGACGGCGGGCGTGGACGCCGCGCGCAGCCCGCGCAGCGCGTAGACGAGATCGGGCCGGACCTTCGCGACGGTGACCACCGTGGTCGCGGTGATCAGGCCCTCGCCGATGCCGATCAGCAGGTGCACGCCGGCCATCGTGCCGGCCAGACCACCCAGGTTGCCGCCGAGGTCGGTGGTGCCGCCGAGCTGGTACTGGAGCACGAAGCCCATCGACGCGACCACCACGCTGACCAGCGCGGAGACGAAGGCGGTCACGCCCAGGCCGGCCGGGGTGCGCGGCAGCACCCGGAGCAGCAGCGCGATCAGCAGGTACGCCGCGGCGGTGCCGAGCACGGCCATGTTGGTGATGTTGAGCCCGAGCATGGCCACGCCGCCGTCGCCGAAGACGAGCGCCTGCACGACCAGCACCACGGCCACGCAGAGCGCGCCGACCCACGGCCCCACCAGCATCGCGGCGAGCGCCCCGCCGAGCAGGTGACCGCTGACGCCCGCGGTGAAGATCGGGAAGTTGAGCATCTGCACGGCGAAGATGAAGGCCGCGACGAGCCCGGCCATCGGGGCCAACCGGTCGTCCAGGTCACGCCTGCCGCGCAGGACGCAGAACGTCATCGCGAGCAGCGCCACCGCCGCGAACACCGCCGCGACGGGACCGTCGACGATCCCGTTCGAGATGTGCATCGCCAGGTTCTCCACGCGGCCTCCCACGCGTCGCCCGGCCAGGCCTGGCCGTTGACGTCAGCCTATTTCCAGAGCTTGGCTGTTGCCAAGAGTTGGCAACTGGCGTACGCCCGATTGTGCGTCCGCCGCCGACCCGACGTGCCGGCCGGGTCGGCGTTCCGGTCGGGCCGGCGCGCCGCCCGGAGGCGGCCGGGACGCGTTCCCGTCGGGGTCGGCGTGCCGTCCGGGGACGGCCCGGGCCGGCGGTAGGGTCGTGCCATGACCGCGCCCGACCGCCTCTCCCCCGGTGACCCCGCGCCCGAGTTCAGCCTCCCCACCGACACCGGCGAGACGCTCTCGCTCACCGACCTGCGCGGGCGCAAGGTCGTGCTCTACGCCTACCCGGCGGCCATGACGCCCGGCTGCACCAAGCAGGCCTGCGACTTCCGCGACTCGCTCGCCTCGCTCCAGGCCGCCGGCTACGAGGTCGTCGGGATCTCGCCCGACAAGCCGGAGAAGCTGGCGAAGTTCCGCGAGCGCGACGCCATCACCTTCCCGCTGGTCGCCGACACCGACAGGTCCGTGCTGACCGCCTACGGCGCGTACGGCGAGAAGCAGTCGTACGGCAGGACGGTGACCGGCGTGATCCGCTCGACCTTCGTCATCGACGCGGACGGCAAGATCGAGCGCGCGCTCTACAACGTGAAGGCCACCGGCCACGTCGCCAAGCTGCGCCGGGATCTCGGGCTGGACTGAGGTCGCCGCGCGCGCCGGGACCGAGCCCACCACCGGCTCGGCGCGACACTCTAGACTCAGCGGGTCGGCGGGAGTGGCGTAACGGCAGCCGCGGTAGGTTTAGGTCCTATTGTCCGAAAGGACGTGGGGGTTCGAATCCCCCCTCCCGCACCGAGCGTCCTGTCGCGCGCGTCACGATCGCGGGTCGGCGCGGGGCCCGCGCGGTCAGGATTACCGGGTGAGCCTGCGCTTCGTCCTCGATCCCGAGCTGACCCCCGAGTTGCGGGAACGGATCGTCGCCCTCTGGGTCGACGTCACCAACGCCGGCGGGGCGGTCGGCTTCGTGCCGCCGGTCACCGTCGCCGACGTCCGGCACACGGCGGACCCCACCTTCGCCGGCATCGCCGAAGGCCCGGACCGCCTCCTCGTGGGGTACGCGGGCGAGCGGCCCGTCGCCGCGCTGATCTTCTGCGACAACCGGTTCGACCTGAAGGCGCACTGGTGCGTACTGAAGCGGGTGATGGTCCACCCGGACACCCAGGGCAACGGGTACGGCGCCGCGCTGATGCGCGAGGCCGAGCGCCTCGGCCGCGGGATGGGCTGGGAGGCGCTGCACGTGACCGTCCGGGACGGGCTGGGGCTCGACCGGTTCTACCGCGGGCTCGGTTACCGGGAGATCGGGCGGCTGCCCGGGGCGCTGCGGGTCGCCCCCGGCGACGACCGCGACGAGATCCTCATGTGGCTGGACCTGACCGCCCCGCCGGCACCCGGGCGCTGAGCGGCCCGCCGCGGCTCCCCGGCCTTGGACGAGGACTCCTCCAGCGGGTGGCGCGGCACTCGCGCCCACCGGGGCGGCCGGAAGACGGAGGCGGCAGGCACGAGAAGGAGGGGCGTCCCTCGCGGAACGCCCCTCCCGAATCACCCTGCCGAGCTGGCGGCCCGGCCGGCTCTGGCATCAGTCAACGACCGACCAGGTGACGAGACGAGACACGTCAGGAGAAACGAGGACGCCGAACCGCCTCGTCCGCCGTTCGACAGAGACCGCGGTAGAACTCCATGAGCGCCTCGTTCGTCGACTCCTTCTCCTGCGTATCCGTCAGGGCCCTGTGGGCGCCGACGGACAGCGCACGCACGAGCCGCTTGGCAGCTTCCGGATCTTCGATCTTCCGGACGTCCAGAAGTCCCACGGCCCTGGCCGGGCTCAGCCACTCGTCGAACTCGTCGGCTGCGGCCACGTCGGCGGGAACCAGACTCATGACGTGTGACAGCACCCTTCCCTGGATCCACCACTCCAGGTCGTCGTCGAACAGCACCGCCAACACCAGGCCCCCAAGCCGATCAACAGAATTGCGAACATCAGAAGCCGATACGGATGACGTCTTTCCGCCCGGAGGCATCGACCTTCTTCGCCATCGCGATCCGCCACTCCATCGGATAGCCCGTCATGTCGACAACCGTGAAGTCGTTCCCCTTGAGGAGATGGTGGTCGAGAGACGCGAACAACTGGTCGAGTTTCTGGTTCTTACCCGAGGAGTCTCCCAGCGCATCGTACGTACGGTTCCACTGGTCGGTCCAGTCGTAGTTCGCGTTGGGCGGTGCCGGCTTGAAGACCGCGTCCCTGAACCGCGACACCGTCGAAAGGCGCTCGGCCGTCAGCCGCTCGGAGACGTGATCGATGTTCTTCCACAGCGTCGGGTCCACGGCGGTACGAACCCGCTCGAGTTCCCTGAGCAGGTCGTGCAGCCGCTTGATGCCGGCGATGGAACCCGCGACCGGGATCGCCGAAGCCGCACTCGTGCTGCCGCCCCAGGTGTCCCCCTCGGCGAACGACACCTGGGCATCCACGGCGTCGCAGAAAGGACCGATGGGATCGAGGAATCCGCAGGCCGCGAGCACAAGCTGAAGCTTGAGCAGCCCTTCCTGGTTCTCGACGTCCCACTGCTGCTCGAGGACCGACTGCACCACATTGCAGAAGTCCTCCATGGAGGAGCCGAAATTGTAGTCGCAGGAGTTACGGTCGTTCAGGACCGCGTCCATGAGCGGATCGCCGCCCGAGCACGGGAACGGCTGGATCAGGCTCGGCAGGCACGGTGGGCGGAAGTTGCCGTCGTTGTCGAAGCTTCCACCGGCCCTCCGGATGCGGTCCTCCGTGGCCTGCTTCGTCAGCCAAGCCCGCAGCGCGCCCTCCGCGGCCTGCGCGGCCTCCGCGGCGCTCTTGCCCGCGTCGAGCGCGGCCTGCCGCGCCTCCTCCGCGGACTCCCGCGCCCACGCCGCGGACCGCTTGGCCCGAGAGGCGGCGTCCGCGGCGCGCAGCGCCGAGTCGGAAGCCCGTTCCGCCGCACTCGTCGCGGACTTGGCCGCGTCGCGTGCCAGCTTCGCCGAGGCAGCCGCCTGGGCAGCGGAATCGGCCGCCGCCTTGGCGGAGAGCATCGCCTGGTTCTTGAAGCCCTCCGCCTCAGCCGCGCTGATCCGAGCCTTCTCGGCCTGCCGCGCCGCCTCCTCCCCCGCCGCGTTGGCGACAGCGGCCGCATAGGCGGCGTCAGCCGCGTCCTTGCGTGCTTCGGCGGCGTGTCGCTCCGTCTCGGACACGTATCGCCGGGCGGTGGCGTTGTGGATCGCGGTGGCCTGATCCCGCAAGCGCGCCTTGTACTGCCCCACCTCAAGGAACGCCCGGCGGAAGGACGGCGGACCGTCCAGGGCTATCTGCGCGCCGGCCTTGACCTCAGGCCCTCCGGACGTGGCCAGTTGCCCGACGGCGATCTGGTCGTCGTGCTCACGTGCGACGTACTGGCCCGTGCGGAGGAACTTGCGGCGATCCTCCGGCGTCCCGTCCAGTGCCGCGTTGCCGGCGGCGACCAGGGCGGGACCAGCGCCGGTCATCAGGCGCCCGATCTCGATGAGGTTGTCCTGGTCCTCGCCCGTGTACTGGCGGCTCTCCAGGAACTGCACAACCGCCTGGTGGGAACCGTCCAGCGCCGTCATGGCGGCCTCCCGGAAGGCGACCTTGGCGCGCGTCTCGTAGAGGTGGCCGACCCTGGCCCGGTCGTCCTGCTCAGCGGCGAGCATCCGCCGGGAGGTGACGAATTCCCGAACGTCCTGGTCCGTCCCGGCGAGGGCGGCCCGCGCCGCCTGGCGGCTCCACGGGCCCGCCGTGTCGAGCAGGCGCAGGGCGGCCTGCCTGCCGCGATCCAACACCACGTCGTCCGGCGCGCCCGGCGCGGTCGCCTCGCCAAGGAGCCGAGCCGTCTCGGCGTCCACGCGCGTGAGCTCGGGAACGTCCCACGGAACCGGGGCAGGCTTCTGGCGCTCCACGGCGGCGGCCTCCTGTGCCAGCCGCTGCCCTTCCTCGGTGTCCATCCGCAGTCGTTCGGCCTCGGTCTCCCGGGCCACCGCTTCGATGTTCGCCGCCTGCCCGGCCGCCGCCGTCGCCACATCGGCGGCCAGTTCTGCCGCCCGGGCGTGGGCGGTGGCCTTGGCCGCCGCATCCGCCGCCTCGCCGGCATGCGCCGCCGACTCCTCGGCGGCCCTCGCGGCGTTCTCCGCATGGGTGGCCGCATCGCGCGCGGCGTCCCAGGCGATCCGTGCCTGGGCCGCGGCGCGACGGGCCAGCGCCTCTGCCGCCGTGGCGGCCCGGCGGGCCTGTGCGGCCAACTGACGCGCCCTCGCCGCTGCGGCCTTCGCCTCGTTGGCCTGCTGCTGCGCGACATTGGAGTGGGCACCGGCCTCGTCGGCGGCGAGCGCCGCCTTGGCCGCGTTGTCCGCCGAACTCAACGCCGCGAGTGCGGCCGTGATGGCTCCGTCGACGGCCTTTGCCGCGTTCTCGGCTGCGGTTGCCGCCTTCCGCGCTCCCTCGGCGATCTCCCGGGCGCTCTTGGCGGCGACGAGAGCGCCGGCCGCCTTCGCAGAATCCGAGTCGGCCGCGGTTGCCGCCTTGTAGGCCCGACCGGCGGCATCGGCCGCCATGGTCGCCGCCGTCGAGGCGCGCGCGGCGGCGTTGGCCGCCACCCGGGCGGCTTCGTTCGCGGCACGGGCGGCACCGACGGCGTCCTTCGCGGCTTCGGCAGCCTGCCGCGCCGCAGTGGCCGCGCGGCCCGCCGCCGCCGAGGCCCGCTTCGCCGAGTCCTTGGCCGCGGCCGTCTCGGCGGCTGCCTTCTCTGCGGCCTGCTTCGCCAGTGCGGCCGCCTCGACCGCACGCTCCGACTCGGCCTTGGCCGCCTTGGTCGACTCGGAGGCGGCCCTCGCCGCCTCCTCCGCCCTCGTGGCGAGGTAGGAGAGGGTCAGGATCTCCTCGTCGCGCGCCTGGGCGATGTACTGCCCCTTGTCCAGGAACTCCCTGATGTCCTGGATGCTGCCGTCCAGGGCCAGGTTTCCCGCACGCACGACCTCCGGCCCACCCACTGAGATGATCCGGCCGACCTCGATCCGGTCGTCGTGCTCACGGCTGACATGCTGATCCCGGCTGAGGAACTTCGAGATCGCCGCTGGCCCGCCGTCGAGCGCACGCTGGCCGGCGGCCCTGACCGTCGGGCCTCCCGCCGTCATGATGCGCCCGACCCGGATCCGCTCGTCGTGGGACCACGGGTCACGCCAGCCACCGGTGAGGAAGGCGCCGACATCCGCGGGAGAGCCGTCCAGGGCGACCTGGGCGGCGGCGTTGACGGTCGGACCGTCCATGTTCATCATCAGGCCGAGCCGGATGCGGTCGTCGTGTTCCCGGGCTGCTGGCGCGGTGGTCGTGAGGAATTGCTGAACATCCTGGTCGGTGCCCAGCAGGGCCTCGCGCGCCGCGGCGGCCACGGTCGGGCCACCCGCCAGGTACAGCTCCATGACGCGTGCCCGGCCCTGAGTGGGCTCCGGCTCCGCCGCGCTCGCCGGGCGGCTCTGCACCATTGGCAGCAGCGACGCGGCGAGCGTCACCGTCAGTGCCGAGTGGATCCATCTGGGCCGGCGAGACCTCGGCCGAGGCCCCGGCATTCGCAATCGATCTTTCAAGTCACACCCCGTTCGGACAGGAAGGCATGGCAAGGCAGCCGCGCGTGGAAAAGACAGCGCGCGACTTCACACGTCGACCCCGATGCGGACAGCACCATCCGCCAGGCGAGGCTGCGCCCGTGACGGCGAGCAGACCCGCGACGGCGAGCAGACGAGCGCGACATTCGCGATCGGCGGATGTCGCGAGGCGTGAATCAGCGCTACCGGATCATCGCCGGATCAAGCGAGCAGACCGACCAGGCGACGGATCGGGCACGCGACCAATGGGCCGGGCTGGAATCAGGGAGTGGCCCGGAGTTCCACCAGCACGGCCGGGTCCTGCCCCGAAGCGACGCCGAAGTTGGCCCAGGCGTCGAGGGGCACGTCGACCGACTGCTCGACGTCGTTGACGGTGACCTTGGCGTCGATGTTGCTCTCGCCGTCGCCGCGCACCTGGTAGGCGTCCCTCAGCTCGAGGGTCAGCCATCCCTGCTCGCCGCGCACCTGGAAGCAGAACTCACCGCTGGGCAGGTCGAGGTTGTTGGACCTGACGCGGACCTTGCCGCTGTAGTCGCCACAATCCACCAACGTGATGTTGCCGTCGCCCCTGAGGAGGGTGATGCCACGATCCGCCTTGATGGCCGCGGCATTCGGGTAGGAGAAATCCTCCTCGATGGACGGCGGCACGTCGTTGGCCGCCGCCAGACCCTGGTGCCCCAGCAGGGCCCCACCGACGACGCCAGCCGCGAGCGCCAACACCGCGCCCGTGGACACAACCTTCGTCTTCCTACGCACTCTAGTTACCCCGATCCTCTGTTCGGCGTCAGTCGTCGAGCGACCCGGGTCCAGGCTGACCCAGCCATGACCCTGAATCCAGACACTGACGAACCACCAAGGTCCCCCATGAACCGATGGAGTGGTCTGCGCAGCCCGCAGCAGCCTGACCCTAGACCAGATCCATCGATGCCCGCTGCCCCGTCCAAGGTGAACGGACCGCAGTGGGGCCCTCCTCACCCTCGCCACGAGGGCGCCCGGACACGAGCTGGTCGCCCACCGTGATGCGTCCCGTTTCCTCGGGCACCAGATGCAGTCCGAAGAGGAGCTTGCGGCTGACGTTGCGGTGGCGGGCGAGGGTGCGCAGCGGTTCCTTCCCGCGTACGCCCGTCTCCTGGTCGGTGGTGGTGACCACGCAGCGGTCGCACGGCCCGGCGGCGCGGAAGCGGACGCCGCCGATGCGCAACGGGTGCCCGGCCCAGCCGTCCTCGGCCCAGGCCGGCGTGCCCTCGACCACCAGGTTGGGGCGGAACCGCGCCATCGGCACGGGCTCCTCGCCGGCCTCGGCGAGCCAGCCGTTGAGCGCGTCGAGCGAGGCGGCGGTGGCCAGCAGCAGCGGGTAGGCGTCGGCGAAGCTGACCTGGTCGCCGGTGTCGTGCTCCCGGTCCCCAGTCGGGATGTGCCGGGTCGGTCGGGCGAGCCAGACCAGCCGGACGACCCGGCCCAGGAACGCGCTGATCCAGGCGTCGGCCGTTGGCCCGGCGGAGAGCGCGGGCACCGGCAGCTTGCGGCTGCGGAAGGTCCGCACCGCCACGGGCTCGCCGCCGGTCGGCTCGGGCACGTCCAGGGCGTCGTGACCCTCGGCGCGCAGCAGCAGGCCGCCGTCATGAGGCGTCGCGTGCAGGGCGACCAGTCGGGTGGTCTCCCGCTGGGTGACGCCGACGCCGTCCGCGTCGACGATCATCCAGCGCCGGTCCCCGGCCAGGCCCCACGGTTCGACGCGCGCGGCGTCGTGGTCGAGCCGGTGACAACCCTTGACGGGGTACGTGTGGATGGCGCTCAACCGCATGCGGTCACCCTGCCACGATCGGCAGCCGATCGATGCCCCGGAGACTGCCGGCTACCTCACCAGACTGCCGGCTACCTCACCTGGGCACCCGGGCGGAGCTTGCGGGCGGCCTCACCAGGCCACGCCGATGCCGTCTCCCGGGTACCAGTGGTTGGCGGGGGTCTCCCGGTAGGCGAGGAAGCGCCGTCCGGTGCGCTCGGCGTGCTCGGCGAGGACGTTGGTGGCGGTGACGTTGTCGGTGAGCAGGATCGCGCCCGGGGCCAGCCTGCCCTCGACCGCCTCGAACTCGCGCTTCTCGTGGGCCCGGCTGTGGTCGCTGTCGTGCAGGAAGAGATCGACCGGCCGGTCCAGCGCGGCGATCGAGGCGATCGAGTCGCCGATGACCAGGTCGACGACCTCGGACCAGGGCGCGGTGCGGGCGAGGTAGCCAGCCTCCGGGTTGATGTCCAGCGAGGTGACCCGGCCGGGCTGCCCGTCGGCGGCGTTGCGCAGCAGCGCGGCGGCGAGCACGCAACTGCCGAGCCCCTTGTCGACACCGGTCTCGACCACGTGCGCCGGCTTCGTGGCGCGCACGATGGCGTACCAGCCGATGCGGCGGGCGTAGCGGACCTGCCGGTCGGCCAGGCCCCGGCGGGCGGCGCCGGCGGTGGCGGACTCGATGTGCCGGCGCAGCACGTCGTCCGACTCGATCTCGGCGAAGTACGCGCGGACCTGCTTGACGGGCACGTCGCAGACCACGCTGACGAACCAGGCGAGGTGGTGCCGGCTCAGCTTGGTCAGCTCGTACGTGTAGTTGTGGTGCTCCCGCGAGGTGACCAGCCAGCGGGCCGAGGTGCGCAGCACCTTGGCGTCGTGGCGGACGACGCGGGCCAGGCGCTTGGGGAAGGCCGCGACGGGGGCAAGGCGGGTGCGGGCGATGGCCCGTCGGAGCTTCGTTGCGTCCACGCAAGGGTTCTACCAGCCACAGGCGGTCAGGTGTAGTGCAGAGCACACCCCGCGCACAAGTTGGTTGGCAGGTCCGGGCCCTGATGTCGCATGACAAGGCGGACGGGTCTGCACGGACGGGGGCGGCCATCAGCCGGATGAGGGTACGCGCACGTCCTCGCGGATAAGTAGCATCGCCGCCATGCCAGTTCCACAACAGTCCGTCGAGCCGGAGGCGGTCGCCGACCAGACCGAACGCCAGCCGGGCAAGCACGCGAAGCCTCGTCGCCGGTGGCGACGCGTCGCCCTCATCAGCCTGCTGGTGGTGGCGCTGCTCGGCGGCGGTGGCATGATCGCCGGTGGGCTCTACCTGCGTTCGGTGGATTCGGACATCGAGCGCGTCGACGCATTCGCGGACGTGCCCGAGGCGGGGCGCCCGCAGGCGGTGGCCAAGGGCGCGATGAACATCCTGATCCTGGGCAGCGACACCCGCGACCCGGAGAGCACGTCGGGGTCGCGCACCGACACGATCATCCTGGCCCACCTGCCGAAGGACCGGTCGAGCGCCCAGCTCATCTCGATCCCCCGGGACACCTGGGTCGCCGTGCCCCGGTCCAAGGAGGGCAACCAGGGCGGCCGGGACGCGAAGATCAACGCAGCGTACGCGTGGGGTGGCGTGCCGTTGATGGTGCAGACCGTCGAGAAGTTCACGAGCGTGCGGATCGACCACGTCATGATGGTCGACTTCGC
This sequence comes from Micromonospora sp. NPDC048868, assembly GCF_043198195.1. NCBI lineage: Bacteria > Bacillati > Actinomycetota > Actinomycetes > Micromonosporales > Micromonosporaceae > Micromonospora > Micromonospora sp. NPDC048868. Next base: position 380,259 of record NZ_JBICUN010000006.1, on the reverse strand, counting down.
GGGTTTCAAGGAGATCATCGACGCCCTGGGCGGCATCGACATCAACGCGGAGAAGAACTTCACCTCGATCCACCCCCCGTTCCGTACCTTCCGGCAGGGGATGCAGCGGATGGACGGCGAGACGGCACTCGACTACTCGCGCCAGCGCAAGCAGTTCCCCGACGGGGACTTCGCCCGCATCCGACACCAGCAGCAGGTCATCAAGGCCATCCTTGACCGGGCCGTGTCCGGGGGCATCGTCACGAACCCGGGAAAGCTGAACTCCTTCGTCAAGGCCACCTCCAATGCCGTGTCGGTGGACGAGAACATGTCGCTGCTGAGCATGGCGACCGACCTGCGCGGCCTGCGCGGCAACAACCTGCGCTTCATCACCAGCCCGACGAAGGGCACCGGTCGGGTGGGTAGTGAGAGCGTCGTGTTCGCGAACACCGACAAGGCCAAGTCCTTCTACGACGCGGTCCGGCGTGACGCCGTAGCAGACATCCTCAACGCCGGAAAGTAGGAGGCCGGACTGCCCGATGCGGCTCTGGTGGGTCGCCCGCCCTGGTCGTATCCTTCGTTCGCCTCGAAGCCGCCGTGTGCCGCCCCGGGGCAGTCAACGGGGAAGGACCAACCATGTCCAGGCAACAGGCGATGGGCCACCACGCCACGACACCGCAGGGCGATGAGGTGGCGGCACGAGGCATGGCAGTGGGGGTGAGCGACGAGGCGGACTCCACCGGTTCGCTGCCCGCCTCCGCGCCACCGGCAGGCGGTCAGGCGAGCGGAGCGCCCCGGCCCGGCCTCGACGTGACGGCGGTGCTGCCGTACGCCAGTTCCCGCGCGTCCACGCGCACCCGGGGCCTGCGGGCCTGGATGATGACGGCCCCCGTCGACGTGGCCGCCCTGCTGGCGCCCCTGCTGTTCAGCCACCAGTACTGGCGCGGGACGCTGGGCATGGCCGGCCTGACGGTGGCCATCTTCGCGGCGGGCGGGCTCTACCGGGCCCGTCGCCACGTGAGCATCCTCGACGAACTCCCGAGCCTCTGCGGACGGTTGCTCGCGTCCGCGGCCGTGGTCACCATCGTCGCGGCGCTGCGTCACGACTCCGCCGACTACGTGGGCGGGTTCGCGCGCGGGGTGATCATCGCGGCCGGGCTGGTCCTCGTCGGTCGTGCCTTCTCGCGGGAGTTCGCCACCATCGCGCGCAAGCGTCGGTGGGTGGAGCACAACGCCATCATCATCGGCAGCGGCCCGATCGCCGTGGAACTCGCCCGGCTGTTGCGCCGCTACCCCCAGTACGGGCTGCGCTTCGTCGGCTGCGTCGACTCCACGCCCCCGCAGACGCCGGCGGCGCTCCCACTGATCGGCACCCTGGACCAGCTGGAACCGCTCGTGCGGATGGTCGAGTGCGACGTGCTCATCATCGCCGACCCGATCTGCCCGGAGCTGACCCTGATGGAGGTCCTCCGCCAGCCCCGCAGCGCGAGCTGCGACCTGTGGGCCGTGCCGCGGCTCTGGGGCTCCCGTTCGCACGGCGACCACATCGGTGCGATCCCGATCGTCAAGGTCGGCGACATCACGCTGTCCGGACCCCGCTGGGCGCTCAAGCGCGCCTCGGACATCGCCTTCGCCGCCACCGCGTTGCTCCTGCTGAGCCCCGTGCTGCTGCTCTGCGCGATCGCGACGCTCCTCGACGGCGGTCCCGGCATCTTCTTCTACCAGGAACGGATCGGTCGCCACGGCAAGCCGTTCCACATCATCAAGTTCCGCTCGATGCGTCCCGTCGACGAGCACGAGTCACAGACGAACTGGTCGATCGCGCACGACCAGCGCGTCGGACCGATCGGCCGTTTCATGCGCCGCACGTCGCTGGACGAGCTGCCGCAGCTCTGGAACATCCTGCGGGGCGACATGAGCGTCGTCGGGCCCCGGCCCGAGCGGCCGTTCTTCGTCGAGAAGTTCTCGGCCGAGTACCCCAACTACGCCATGCGTCACCGGGTCGCGGTGGGGCTCACCGGGCTGGCGCAGGTCAGTGGTCTGCGCGGCGACACCCCGATCTCCGACCGGGCACGGTTCGACAACTACTACATCGAGAACTGGTCGCTGTGGCTCGACGCCAAGGTGCTGATCCGGACAGTGTCCGAAGTCTTCCGCGGCGGTGGTCGCTGAGGCGTTGAGCGGGGGCTGTCCCCTCGACGGCCCACCCGACCGGGGATTCCGCGGGCACCCTGGCCCCGGCCCCACAGTCTGCTGTTTCCTGTGCGCGCTCGCCGTCCACCGCGCGCCGAGTGCTTGGAGAGTCAATTGCCGGACGTTTCGGTCGTGATCCCGACCACGGGCAGGCCCAGCATCGCGGAGGCGGTGCTGTCGGCACGCGGGCAGCAGGGGGTGTCCGTACACATCGTGGTCGTGTGCGACCTGGCCGAGATTCCCGCGTCCGTGCAGGACCTGCGGGGCCACGTGGACGAGATCGTGTGCACCGGCGGGGGCCGGCGGGGCTCGCACGCGCGCAACCTCGGAGTCGCGCACGCCGCCCCGGGCAGCCACGTGGCGTTCCTGGACGACGACGACGCCTGGCTCCCGACGAAACTGGCGGTCCAGGTACCGGTGGTCGACCGGCTGGCCGCCGAGGGCTGGCTGCCCGTCGTGTCGTCCCGGATCCTGCAACGCAAGGCCGGCGCCGCTCCCCTCCCGACCGCCGCCCCGGAAACGCTCATCAGCGACGGCATGCTTCCCGAGGACTACCTCTTCCGCCGCCGGCACCTCGGCGTCGGTCGCCAGTCGCTGCCCACCTCCACCCTGGTGACCACCCACGAACTGGCCACCCGCTGCCCGTGGGACGAGACGCTGCCCCGGCACCAGGACTGGGACTGGCTGGTGCGGGCGGCTCGCCTGCCCCACGCCAGAATCGTGCAGGTGGATGAGGCCACCGCCGTCTACACCGTGGGCAGCCCCGGCTCCATCTCCGCCCGCGCGGACTGGCGCCAGTCGTGGGAGTGGGCCAAGCGGTGGGAAGGCGTGTGGTCCCCCGAGACCTTCTCCGACTTCATCGCCGCGCAGACCCTCCGCTACGCCCTCCAGTCCCGCGACGGGCAGGGCGTACGGGAGATGGTGCGCGCCATCCGCCGGAACTCGCCGCCGTCGGCCCGTAACGCGGTGCTGGCCGCGCTCGGCCTCGTGCCGCGGGCCACCCTGGAGCGGGTGGCGATGCGCAAGTCCCGCGTCACCGCCGGTGCCCGCCCGACCGACGGAGAACGCTGATGCGTCTGCACTTCGTGCTGCCCCAACTGGAGCCCTTCTACGGCATGGAGCGGGCGGCCGCGCTGCTCATGCAGGGCCTCCGGGCGCAGGGCGTGGAGGTCTCCGCGACCGTGATGTCGCGGGGGATCCCGGCCGGCCTCGGCGACCTGCCGATCGACACCCTCAACCTGGGGTCCCGGATCACCCGCCTGATGGAGGCGGTGCCGCCGCTGCGCCGCCGGTTGCAGGCCCTTCCGAAGGACGTCGAGATCGTGTCCAGCGGCCTGTGGGGAAGCGTGCCGGCGGGCGCGGCGCTCGCCGGGTCCGGCAGGAGCTTCGTGGCATGGGAACACTCCCTGCTCCCGGAGCGGCTGCGCATCGACCGAAGGGTGCGGACGCTCGCCCGGGTCACCCGGGTCGGTGTGCTGCGGCCCCGGCTCGTCGTCGCCGTCTCGGGTGGCGTCGCGAGGACCGTACGACACCTCGCACCGGAGCAGCCCGTCGTCACCATCACCAACCCGATGCCGCTCACCCCGTTCGTCGCGCCCCGGGCCGTCGTCGACCCGCGCAGGATCCAACTCCTCACCACCGCGGCCTTCCGTCCGTACAAGAACCACTCCTGCGCCCTGTCCGCCCTCGCCCTCCTGCCGGAGACCTACCACCTGACGCTGGCCGGCGACGGCGAAGAACGCGAACTGCTCCAGAACCAGGCGCGTGACCTGGGCCTGGAGGGCCGCGTGACGTTCCTGGGCCGGGTTCCCGGCGTCGGCGGGCTCCTCGCCGAGGCCGATCTGCTGGTGCACCCCTCCCGAGCCGAGACGTTCGGGTTCAGCCTGGTCGAGGCGGCCGAGGCCGGCCTGCCCGTCGCCACGCTTCCGGTGCCCGCGCTGGACGAGTTGATCCCGACGCTGGTGCCGGGGGCGCTGGCGGCGGCGCCCACCCCCGTGGCGCTCGCGGAGGCGGTGCGGAGGATGACGCAGGAGGCGCGTCCCACCCACGCCGACTTCGAGAAGGCCTGGCACGCACGCTGCGCGGCCCTCGATCCCGCAGTCGTCAGCCGCCAGTGGGTGGAGGCGTTGCAGCGGTGACGCTCGCCCGGGGCACGGCCGGGTCCGTGGCGGCCCCCGAAGGTGCCCGCCCGCGATCACACCGGCGGAGGTCCTCCCTGTCCGGCCGGGGCGACGGCTTCCTGCGCAAGTCCGGGAAATTCTTCACCGGGACCCTGCTGCGAACCATCGCGCAGGGCGCGCTCTTCGTTCTCCTCGCGCGGGAGATGCCGATCGACACCTACGGGTTGTTCGTCGGCATCACCGCGCTCATCGCCGTGGTGTCGCCGTTCGCGTCGGCCGGGGCGCCGAGCCTGATCTTCCAGAGCTACGCCGACTCGCCGTCCGACTGGCCCCGCCATCTCGCCCGGGGCCTGCTGCTCACCCTCGTCTTCGGCGCGGGCGCGACCGTCCTGGTGACCGCTGCGGGGGTGGCCATCTGGGGCGCCCAGGTGAGTGTGGTCGCGGTCGCCTGCCTCGCCTTCGCCGACCTGGTGGCGTGGCGCCTGGTCGAGGTCGTGGCCGCCTCGGTGCAGGCCCGGGGTCAGGTCTTCCTCGCCTCGGTCATCCCCGCACTCCTGCACGTGTGTCGGTTGGCCGGGGCGCTGGCCCTGGGCATCGCGGCTGCGGAACCGATGACGCTGTACGGCTGGGCGACCCTGTCGGCCGTCATCTCCGCCGTCATCAGCGTGCTCGTGATCGGGTTCGGGCTGCGCGGCGCGGGCGGGTTCGGCTTCGACATCCGCGGCGCGCTGGGGCAGGCCCGGACCGGGATGCTGTTCGCCGTGGGGCTGTCGGCCCAGACCGTCTACAACGACCTCGACAAGGTCATGCTGTCGCGACTGAGTACCCCCGAGAGCGCCGCCATCTACGCGGCGGCGTATCGGGTGGTCGACTTCGCGTACACCCCCGGCCGTTCCATGGCGGCGGTCGCGTACCCCAAGTTCTTCGAGGCCGGCCGGGACGGGACCCGGGCCGCCTTCGCCCTCACCCGGCGGCTGCTGCCGCGCTACCTGACGTTCAGCGCGCCGGCCAGCCTGGCGCTCGTCGCGTTCGCGTGGACGATGCCGTACGTCTTCGGGGCCGAGTTCGCGGCGGCCGAGACGGCGCTGCAGGGGCTGAGTGCGCTGCTCGTGCTGAAGGCGCTGCACTACCTCGCGGCCGACACCCTCTCTGGCAGCCGGATGCAGGGCCGCCGTACGGTGTGTCAGATCGCGGTCGGGGTCGTCAACGCGTTGCTGAACGTCTGGCTCATCCCCGCCTACGGTTGGCAGGGAGCCGTCGTCTCCAGCCTGGTCTGCGACGCGCTCCTCTGCGTACTGCTGTGGGGCTGCCTCGCCGTCGCCCTCCGCCGGCAGCCGCCGGGTGACGCCGTGCCGGCCGCCGGTCCGACGTCGTCGAGAGAAAGGGCCTGAGTTGGTCGGCCTCTTCGGTTTCCTGCTGACGGTGAGTGGTCTCACGGTGGCCGTCTGGCTGGTCCGTGCCCGGCGGCAGGTCACCGCGTCCTTCGGCGGCGGCGCACCGGCGGTCGCCCTCATCGGGTTCGCGGTGCTCACCAACGCCGCGCCCGTGCTCGCCGGCGACCGCAGTTCCGCGCTCATCGGGCTGCTGGTGCTGTGCCTGCTGGTCTGGCTGGTGGTGTCCGGCCGCCGCAGCCTGCGCGGCTCCACCGACATCTGGCGCCGGATCAGCCTACTGATGGCCGGTGCGCTGCTCGCCTGGTGTTTCGCCGTGGACAGCCTCAGTGGTGCCGGGCTCTACGGCTCGAGACTCGCGGCGTACGGGGCGTCCGCGCTGCTGCTGCTCGCCGTGGCCCTGCTGTCCCGGGACACCGCCCTCACCAGCCGGGCGATGCCCTGGACGGGGCTGGCCGTCCTGTCGGTGATGACGATCCCGACCCTCTTCTCCGGGCAGTCGTGGCGGGCGTGCACCGCCGGGAAGCTGGAGAAGTGCTCGATGGCGGGGGCACTGTTCAAGAGCTTCTACGACTCCGAGAACTACATCGCCATGCTCGCGTCGTTCACGCTGGTCGCCAGCCTCTGCGCGATGCGGAGGCTGGAACTGCTGGCATCGGCGTCCTTCTGCCTGCTGATCATCGTCGCCACGGGCTCGCGAACCAGCTACCTGGCCCTCGCCGCCGCCGGCCTCTGGCTGCTGGGCAGCCTCGTCCTCGAACGGTGGCGGCAGTTCCTCCGGATCAACTTCCCTCTCTGCGTGGCCCTGGTGGTGGCCGCCCTCGGGCTGGCCACCTACCTGACATGGACGGCGTCGAAGACCACCCTGAGCAATCGCGGCAACATCTGGATGGCCGCCCGCGAGTACATCGCCGGCACGGAGGCGACCGGCGTCGGGGTCTCCAAGTGGTACTACCTGCGCGACGTCGGCGAGGCGCCCACCCACTTCTTCCACTCGGGGTACGTCCTGGTCATCTTCGCCGGTGGCCTGGTCGCGCTGACGCTGTGGGGCCTGTGGGCGACGACCCTGCTGCACGGGAGCGTCACCGACGGTCGGGCCTTCTCCGCGAAGGCGCCCGTCGTGCTGCTCGTCATCTACTCGTTCACCGAGGTCACCTGGAACCCGCTCTCGGTCGACGGGCTGTCGTGGATCTTCATCGCGCTCATGCTGACCTCCTCGGCGTCCGCCACGGCGGACCCGGTGCCGGCCGCCGGGCCGGTGGACGCCGCCGACCGGCCGGACGGACGGTGGGCGGCGTTGCGGAAGCTGACGCCGTGGCACGCGCAGGGCCGGACCGGGGCGCTGACCGATCGGTGAGTCTGCGGGACCGCCGAACCATGGCGCGCAGCGGCGACCAGGCGCTGGCCAGCCGGCCCGGGTGGATCACGAGCCGCCGGCGGGAGTAGGGCCGGCGGCGATCGTCAGGTTGTGGAAGGCCAGCAGCCCGGCGCCCGTCGCGTTGACGATCCACGGCCCCGCCCCGGCGTGGCCCAGGTAGCTCACCCCCGAGACGCCGTCGGCCGGGCCGGACAGGGTCAGCACCAGCCGGCCGCCGTCGCGGTACGCGACGCCGGTGACGGTGACGGTGCCGCCATGGATGCGGAAGTCCGCCTGCACACCGGGCTGGACCGTGAGCGGGTCGTCGTCGCGCAGTTGGACGACCACCTCGGTGCGTCGGGCGTCGGCGAAGGCCGCCGACCGTGGGTCGGGGGAGGCCACCCCGTCCCCCGGACCGCCGTACAGGTCGTGGGCCAGCACGCGGAAGACACGGTCGCCCAGCTCGCGGTAGCCCTGCTCCCACGCGAAGTGGCAGCCCTCGTGGCCGGACAGGCCGTTGGTGGACAGCACCGTCACGCCGAGGGTGTCGCGCATCCGCCGCTGGGCCTCCCGCAGTTGGCCGGTACCACTGTCACCGCAGGGCGAGGTGCGCACCTGGAAGACGTAGTACCGGCTTCCGCCGGGGATGTCGGTGCCGATCTCCCGCCGCCAGTCGCCGAGCAGGGCGGTGAACCCGGCCACGTGCCGCGCGGCGTCGTTGTCGTCCGACTCGCCCTGGTACCAGAGCACGGCCCTGACCCGCCCGGCCACCCCGGCAGCCACCAGACGCTGCCGCAGGCGACCGTAGTTGGTGGCGAGGTCGCCCGGGCTGGCGTCGTTGCGCTGGAAGAACGAGACGGGCCTGCCGTTCTCGGCGCCGTTGAGGACGGCCACCGGCACCTGGTAGGTGTCCGAAAGCCGGTGGGCCATCCGGATCCCCCACTGGCCGACCGAGCCGGGCTGCCGGATCGCCTCGCTGACCGCGTAGTTCCATCCCCGGTCGGACGCCGAGAGCGTACGGTCCACGGTGGACGAGCCGTAGCTGCGGACGAAGGGTGACTCCTCCCCCGCGGACGATCCCCGGTACTTCGCCGAGACGGCGTTGGACTGGCCCTGGATGACGTAGACGTCACCCGCGACCACCCCGTCCCAGAGGCCGACCCGACGGCTCAGGCCGTCGCCCAGCACGTGCAGCTCGAAGCGGTACTCCCGCAGCGCCGCCAGGATGCGCCGGCGGAAGGTGAAGTCACCGGTACCGGTGACCGGCAGGGTCTCCTCCCATCCCTCGGCCCCGCTGGTGATCTTGAGGCGTACGGCCCTGACGCGGGCGTCGCGCACCTTGCCGGTGACGGGCACCACGGCCCCGTTCTCGGCGTCCCTCGGGTACAACTGCCGGTCGCGGGGGTGTTGGGCGAGGGTGAGCACCGACGGCCTCGCGTACACCGTCAACCGGCGCTCGGTGAAGGCGCCCGCGTTGTCGGCCAGCGTCCAGTCGGGGTGGCCGTCAGGGGCGGTACCTATGCCGAGCGCCAGCGTGTTCTTCTTCGAGGTGAACCCGTTGACCGCGAGCACCGTCTGCGGTGCGACGGTGGAGGGGCGGGTGGGGGCGACCAGGTGGACCTGGAACGAGCCGTACCCGAGGGCACCCCGCAGGTCGTCATCGGCGTCGAAACGGGCGGCGGAGGCGCCGGGTACCTGACCGGACGCCCCGGCGTTGTACGAGTTGGGCCACATCTCCAGGTAACCGGGAAGCCCCGTGCCGGTCGTCAGGCCCGCCACGTTGGACGCGATCTCCAGGTCACTGACCCGCTGTCGCACGATCTGGCCGCCCCGGGTCGGCAGACCGAGGCGGCGGGCGTCGGTGGTGAACGGCGCCATGGCGGTCCACACCCACTGCCGGCCGGCCGGGCCGGTCAGTTCCAGGCAGTAGCCGACCCGGTCGAAGCCGCGAGCCACCTCGGCGGTGCGGTCGAACGCGTACGCCGGGTTCCGGTTGGTCCAATCGACGCGGTCGGGCAGGTCCACCGCCGCGACCGGCGTGAAGTCGGCCATGCCGGTGACGTTCGCCGCGCACGTCGTGCCGTCGACCGGGGCAGCCGTCGGTCGCGTCCCGTCGCCGCCGGGCGTCGACCACGCCGCCTGTGGCTTTCCCGCTGGCGACGAGGGCCAGGCGAGCACCGCCAGCGAGAAGACGAGCAGCCCGACCGTCCCCACGGCGATCCAGACCTTCCGGGGCACGGACCGGAAGCGCTGGAAGGGGGAGAGAGCATCGGGCACCCTCGGACCTCCACTGGTCGGACGGTTCGTCGCGGCAAGGCTATGCGATGCGCGGCGACGGATCGTGCGCGCCCGGGACCTGCGACCACGCCACGCTCCCGGCGTCGCCCCTTGCCCCCCGTCGGGAGGCGGGCGGTCGGCTCGGGGCGGGACATGACCCGTCGTCATTGTCTGCGATGATGCCCGCCATGGCCGCTACCACCACGACGCCCGCGGTGGGCACCCGGTCCGTCGGGATCGACACCCTCCGGATCATCGGAATCGCGGCCGTCGTCGTCGGCCACGTCTGGATCGACGACACCACCAGGGCGGTCATCTACACGTGGCACGTCCCGTTGTTCTTCGTTCTCACCGGCTACTTCTGGACGCCCGGCCGACCTGCCGGCGGCGAGTTGCGGAAGCGGTGGCAGACCCTCGGCGTGCCGTACCTGGCCTGGCTGGTGATCCTGCTCGCGATGCTCGCGGCCGCGGCGGCGGTGAAGGGCGGCGTGGGATCGGACACCTTCAGCGGAGCGCTGTACGGGGGCACGGCCGCCGTCCGGCCGTTCTCGGCGTTCTGGTTCGTCTCGGTGCTGTTCCTGATCGCGGTCGCGTACCGCTGGCTGGAGCGGTTCGGGACGGCCGTCACCTGGGGGGTGGCCCTGGCGGGACTGGTGGCCGCCCACCTCGCTCCGGACGTGGTCACGGCCGGGCCGCTCGGCGTGTTCCTCGTCCCGGCCTGCCTGCTGTTCGTGCTCTGCGGTCGTCACCTGCGTGAGCTGCGGTCGCGGTTGTCCGCCGGCATGGGTGCCGGCATGGTGTCGGCCGGCACGGGCCTGGTGCTGGTCGGTGCGAGTGGCTCGCTGGACATCAAGGCCGGCCACTTTGGCAACCCGGTGTTCGGTGTGCTGACCGCGATCCTGCTCAGCTGCGGATTCATCCTGCTGGCCGAGGCTCTCGACGGGCGCGTCGGCGCGCCCGCGGCGCACGTCGTCGGCCGGCTCGCCGCCTGCGGCATCGCCGTCGTGCTGAGCCACGCGGCGGTGCTCTGGGTCCTGCGCACCGGCCCGGACGGCGGGTGGCCCGACCTGGCGGCCACCCTCGTGCTGCCCTGGGCCTTCGCGCTGGTCGTGCTGGGCACGCGCCTCGGCCCTTACCTCACCGGCGCGGGCGGACGCCGGCCGTAGGCGCCGGACGGGCGTGGCCGTCGGGATACGCGCGAGGCCCGCTCTACGCCCGGTTCCCCCGCCGGCTGAACAACATCGCGGTCAGCGCGACGAGCCCGATCAGGAGCACGACACCGGAGGCGACGAGCAGCGGCACCGCCCAGCCCGGCCGGGCCGACGAGCCGCCCTCGCCTCCACCGCTGTCGACGGCCGCCTGACGGTACGCGTGGGCCAGCAGGTTGGCCGGGGACTGCTCCAGCACGCCGGAGAAGCGGGAGATCGCGACCGGCTCGTCGCCGGCGAAGTACGCGTCCAGGCCGGAGCGGTAGAGCTTGTCGGGCTCACCGAGGCTGTTCTGCACCCCCGCCGCGCCGAGCAGGCCGGTCATCGTGGACACCGGCGCGACCAGCCGATTGGCCTTGTCGGGCCGGAGAAGGTCGTTGTCGAGCAACCCGACGACGCGGCCCTGCGGGTCGATCGCGATCCCGCCTCGGGAGTAGAGGCCGACGTCCTCGCTGATGCGGTACGCGCCGACCGTGGACTGGGTGTCCACCCCGGTCACCCGCACGGGCTTGGACAGCACCGTGTATGTGGCGGACCGGAAGCTGGCGTCGGTGGTGCCGTAGCCCAGGATCAGCAGCGGGGTCTCCGGGCTGACGGCGGCGGAGGGGTTCAGCTCGGCGGCGGGAAGGTTCTGCTGGGCGAGCTTGACCAGCGCGAGGTTGCCCTCTTCCAGCGTGAGTGCCCGGACGATGGTGCCGGGGATCGCCGGGCTGTCCGTGACGTCGCCCTTGGCCGCGTTCAGCTGTCCGAAGAGCTTGACCTCGGGTGCCGTCGTGGCCTCCGCGCCGGTGAAGCGGGTCGTCCTCATCCTGGCCCGGGTGTAGGCGGAGACGTCCTTCGCGTCGAGCTTCTTCTCGCTGACGAGGACGTTGGCCAGGGCGGAGAGGGCGCCGGCGAGCACGATGTCCTCGGTCGGCTGCACGCACTGACCATTGGTGAGGACGTGTCCGTCGTGGTTGACCACGAACCCGCTGCATCGCCGGCTGAACGTGACGGGCGCCTCCCGCAGCGGGGCGTCGCCCTGCTTGTTCCGCACGTAGCCGGTGAAGATGACCTCCACGAAGACCATGGACGGGGCCGCTGTCGCCAACGCCCGTTCCTCCGGGCTGTAGAGGGCTGCCTGCGCCCAGGGCTTGAGGCCCGGGTTGACCGGGGTGGCGGTCGGGAAGGCGGTGGAGGTGGGTGCGGGCGCAGCCGCCGGCTCGCCCGAGCCGCCCGTCGTGACCGCCCAGGCGCCGACCCCGCCGCCCAGGGCCGCCACCAGCAGCAGCGCGGCGACGGCGACCCAACGCCCGGTGCGGCGCGGTGGCGGGGTGGAGGACTGGATCCGGCGGGCCGGCGCGACGAACGGGTCGTCCGGCGGCGGCTCGGCGGGCGGGCGGGGCTGCACGACCGGCATCTGAACCGTCTCGCCGGCCACCGGCGCCGGGACGCCCTGGGACGCGGCGGGCGAGGCCGGAGCGGCCGAGACGGGGTACGGGGCCGCCGACGCCGGCTGTGCGGAGACCGGACTGGTGTGCATCGCCCACGGCACATGCGGCAGCCCGGACACCGGATGCGGCATCCCGGAGACCGGGTGCGGGACTCCGGAGACCGACTGCGGGATTCCGGAGACCTGCTGGGGAGGGGCCGAGACGGGGGGCACGGCGGCCGGCGCGGGCTCGTACTCGACGCCGAGCGCCCGGAAGAGCTTTTCGGCCCCCGGGCCCACCTCGGAGGAGTACGCCACCCAGGGCGAGGCGGCCGAGAAGTCCGCGTACGTGTAGGGCAGCGCGTTCGGCGCCTGCGCCTGCGCGAGGGAGTTGACGATTCCCGCGAACGCCTCCCGCCACCCGGGGGCTGCGGCCACTGCGGCGTCCAGGACCGCCACGGTGACCAGGCGGCCCTGTCCGTCGATGGCAGCCCAGGCCTTTCCGACCGGAGATCCGCCCAACATGTGGGTGAACCTGTAGGGGCCTTCCGGCTGCATGCGCACTCCTCCGCTCAACGCCGTGGGGATAGTACCGAGGCAGGGCCAGCTCTCCCCCTGCCGGTCGCTGGCCCGACACTCAGCGGGACGGGCAGTTCCTCGGGGGAACTCCGCGACGGACGGTTGCTTTGTGAAAGTTTTCATGCATAGAGTCGCGGCATGAATGAGGGAACTGTCGTGGCGCCCACCGAGCGGGTGCTGGACCTGTTCCAGGGGGTCCGGCTCACCCCCACCCAGCGCCGCATCGCGCACTGCCTCGTGCAGCACGCGCCGGCCGCCGCGTACCTGTCGGCGGCCGAGGTCGCCGAGCTCGCGGGGGTCAGCCAGCCGTCGGTCACCCGGTTCGCGGTCGCGCTCGGCCACGACGGCTACCCCGCGCTGCGCCGCCGGCTGCGCGAGCTGTCCGCCGGCGCCCCGGGCGACGCGACCGACGCCGGCAACGAGCTCCAGCAGGCGGTACGCGCCGAGATCGGCAACCTCGACCGCCTCGCCGGGCAGCTCGCCGACCGGGACCGGATCGCCGAGACCGGGAGGCTGCTGGCCGCCAGCCGCCCCCTGCCGGTGCTGGGCCTGCGCGCCGCCGCCCCGCTGGCCGCCTACTTCGCCTACTTCGCCGCGAAGGTGCACCCCGACGTGCGGGTGCTCGACGACGGCGGCAGCCTGCTCACCGACCGCCTCGAACAGGCCGCCGAGGCCGGGGCGGGCGCCCTGCTCGCCTTCGTGCTCCCCCGCTATCCCCGGGAGACCCTGGACGCGCTGCGCGAGGCGCGGGCCGCCGGCCTCACCGTGGTGGCCATCACCGACTCGCCGGTCAGCCCGGCCACCGAGCACGCCGACGTGGTGCTGCCCGCCGCGGTCGGCGCGCAGCTCGTCTTCGACCTGCACACCGCGCCGATGACCCTGGCCATGGTGCTGCTCCAGGCCATCTGCGACGCCACCCCGACCGACACCCAGCGCCGGCTGGAGGCCTTCGAAGCCTCCGCCGCCCGCCGCCAGTTGTTCCTCGGATGACCCGGAGGAGAGCCGAGATGACCCAGCCCGTACGCGCCGCACGCGGCACCGAACGCACCGCCCGTGGGTGGCCCCAGGAGGCCGCGCTGCGGATGCTGATGAACAACCTCGACCCGCAGGTGGCCGAGCGCCCCGACGACCTGGTGGTCTACGGCGGCACCGGGAAGGCGGCGCGGGACTGGCCGTCGTACCACGCGCTGGTGCGCACCCTGACGGACCTGCGCGACGACGAGACCATGCTGGTGCAGTCGGGCCGGCCGGTGGGCGTCATGCGTACGCACGAGTGGGCGCCCCGGGTGCTGCTGGCCAACTCGAACCTGGTGGGCGACTGGGCCACCTGGCCGGAGTTCCGCCGCCTCGAACAGCTCGGCCTCACCATGTACGGGCAGATGACCGCCGGCTCGTGGATCTACATCGGCACCCAGGGCATCCTCCAGGGCACCTACGAGACGTTCGCCGCCGTCGCCGCGAAGAAGTTCGGGGAAACCCTGGCGGGCACGTTGACGCTGACCGCCGGCTGCGGCGGGATGGGCGGGGCGCAGCCCCTCGCGGTCACCATGAACGGCGGCGTCTGCCTGATCGTCGACGTGGACCGGACCCGCCTGGACCGGCGGGTGCACGACCGCTACCTCGACGAGGTCGCCGACTCCCTGGACGACGCCGTCGCGCGGGTGCTCGTTGCGAAGCGGGACCGCCGTGCGCTGAGCGTCGGCGTGGTCGGCAACGCGGCCACGGTCTTCCCGGAGCTGCTGCGCCGGGGCGTCGACATCGACATCGTGACCGACCAGACCAGCGCGCACGACCCGCTGTCGTACGTGCCGGAGGGGGTGGAGTTGGCCGACGCGCCGGACCTCGCGAAGGCGAAGCCGGCCGAGTTCACCGACCGGGCGCGGGCGTCGATGGCGAAGCACGTCGAGGCGATGGTCGGGTTCCTCGACGCCGGCGCGGAGGTCTTCGACTACGGCAACTCGATCCGGGGCGAGGCGAAGCTGGGCGGGTTCGAGCGGGCCTTCGACTTCCCCGGCTTCGTGCCCGCGTACATCCGGCCGCTGTTCTGCGAGGGCAAGGGCCCGTTCCGGTGGGCGGCGCTCTCCGGCGACCCGGCCGACATCGCCGCGACCGACCGGGCGATCCTGGAGCTGTTCCCGGAGAACGAGTCCCTGGCCCGGTGGATCCGGATGGCCGGCGAGCGGGTCGCCTTCCAGGGCCTGCCGGCGCGGATCTGCTGGCTCGGCTACGGCGAGCGCGACAAGGCCGGCGTGCGGTTCAACGAGATGGTCGCCTCCGGCGAGCTGTCCGCACCCGTGGTGATCGGCCGGGACCACCTGGACTGCGGCAGTGTGGCGAGCCCGTACCGGGAGACCGAGGCGATGGCCGACGGCTCCGACGCGGTCGCCGACTGGCCGCTGCTCAACGCGCTTGTCAACACCGCCAGCGGGGCGTCCTGGGTGTCGATCCACCACGGCGGCGGGGTCGGCATCGGCCGGTCCATCCACGCCGGGCAGGTCTGCGTCGCCGACGGCACGGCGCTGGCCGGGCAGAAGATCGAGCGGGTGCTGACCAACGACCCGGCGATGGGCGTCATCCGGCACGTCGACGCCGGCTACGACGCCGCCCGCGAGGTCGCGGAGGCCACCGGCGTGCGGGTGCCGATGGCGGAGGGTGACAACCCGTGAGCGCGAGGAGTGCAGCGCAGCGGAGCCCCGCAGTCGCGAACAACGGAGGTACCGCATGAGCGGCCTCGCCGGCCGGTTCCGGGCGCTGTGGGACGAGATCGCGCCGGTCGGGCGCGACGAGGGCAGCGGCGGCTACCTGCGGTACGCGCTGACCGAGCCGGAGCTGCGGCTGCGGGATTGGTTCCGCGAGCAGGCCGACCGCCGGGGCATGCCGGTCACCGACGACGGCAACGGCAACCTGTTCGCCCGGTGGGGTGACCCGGAGGCCGGCGACGCGGTGCTGACGGGCAGCCACTTCGACTCGGTGCCGCACGGCGGGGCCTACGACGGGCCGCTCGGCATCGTCAGCGCGTTCCTCGCCGTCGACGAGCTGCGCACGGCCGGCGTCGCGCCGACCCGACCCGTGGTGGTCGGCGCGTTCGTCGAGGAGGAGGGCGCGCGCTTCGGCGTACCGTGCCTGGGATCGCGCCTGCTCGCCGGGGAGATCGCGGTCGAGCGCGCGGCCGGGTTGCGCGACGCCGGCGGGGTGAGCTTCGCCGAGGCGCTGGGCGCCCGGCCGGCGGGCGCCCGGCCCGAGCTGCTCGGCGGCTTCGCCGCCTTCGTCGAGCTGCACGTCGAGCAGGGCCGCGCGATGGTGGACGCCGGCGCGCCGGTCGGGGTGGCGAGCGCGATCTGGCCGCACGGCCGCTGGCGCTTCGAGTTCACCGGCGAGGGCAACCACGCCGGTACGACCCGGATGGCCGACCGCCGCGACCCCATGCTGACGTACGCCTTCACGGTGCTGGCGGCCAACAAGGAGGCGCGGCTGCGCGGCGCCCACGCCACCGTCGGCCGGGTGGCGGTGGAGCCGAACGCCACCAACGCGATCCCGTCGAAGGTGACCGGCTGGCTGGACGCCCGGGCCGCCGAGCCGGAGACGCTGACGGGGCTGGTCGACGCGGTCCGCGCCAAGGCCGCCGAGCGGGCCCGCCGCGACGGTACGGAGCTGGCGCTGACGGAGGAGTCGGCCACCCCGCTGGTCTCCTTCGACGGCGGCCTGGCCGACCGGCTCGCGACCCTGCTCGACGCGCCGGTGCTGCCGACCGGCGCCGGGCACGACGCCGGGGTGCTCGCCGCGCACCTGCCCACGGCGATGCTCTTCGTGCGCAACCCGACGGGGGTGTCGCACTCGCCGGCGGAGTCGGCCAGCGACGCCGACTGCGCGGCCGGGGTCACCGCCCTGGCCCGGGTGCTGGAGGAGCTGGCGTGCGGCTGACCGCCCGGCCGGGGCAGCGCCCCCACCCGGCTCACCCCGCGGGCGCTGTCGAGCTGCCCCCACGGACGGGGCAGCGACCGGGAGGGACTGGTTCGTTGGGCACGGTGGCGGCGCCGACGGAGTGGGGCCGGCGTGACGCGCGGCGCTCGGTTGGGCGCCCGGATGCGGCGGTCCTACGGACGGGGCAGCTCGACAGGGGGCAAACGACATGACCGGGACCCGCTGGCTGGCCGAGTACGCCTGGCTGCCCGACCGCGCCGAGCCGACCCCCGACGTGCTGATCGCGACGGCGGACGGGCGGATCACCGACGTGACGCCGCTGACGGCCGGGAGCGGCCCGCCGGCCGGCGTCGAGGTGCTCGGTGACGCGATCCGGCTGCCCGGGCTGACCCTGCCCGGGCTCGCCAACGCGCACTCGCACGCGTTCCACCGGGCGCTGCGCGGGCGCACCCACGGCGGGCGCGGCGACTTCTGGACCTGGCGCGACCGGATGTACGCGGTGGCCGCCAGGCTGGACCCGGACTCGTACCTGGCCCTGGCCCGGGCGGTCTACGCCGAGATGGCGCTGGCCGGCGTCACCTGCGTCGGCGAGTTCCACTACGTGCACCACGCCCCGGACGGCACCCCGTACGCCGACCCGAACGTGATGGGTGCGGCGCTGGTCGAGGCCGCCGCGCACGCCGGGATCCGGATCACCCTGCTGGACACCTGCTACCTCACCGCCACCGTCGACGGGGAGCCGCTCGCCGGGCCGCAGCGGCGCTTCGGCGACGGCGACGCGCTGCGCTGGGCGGAGCGGGTCGACGCGTTCCGGCCCACCGACGACCACGTCCGAGTGGGTGCGGCGATCCACTCGGTGCGGGCGGTGCCGGCCGGGCAGCTCGCCACCGTGGCCGGGTGGGCGGACCGGCGTGGGGCGCCCCTGCACGTGCACCTCTCCGAGCAGCCGGCGGAGAACGACGCCTGCCGGGCCACGCACGGCTGCACCCCGGCCCGGCTGCTCGCCGACCGGGGGGCGCTCGGCCCGAACACCACGGCCGTGCACGCCACCCACCTGACCGGCGGCGACCTCACGCTGCTCGGGGACGCCGGCACGGGCGTCTGCCTCTGCCCGACCACCGAGCGGGACCTGGCCGACGGGATCGGCCCGGCCCGGCGGATGGCCGACGTCGGCCTGCCGCTCAGCCTGGGCAGCGACAGCCACGCCGTGATCGACCTCTTCGATGAGGCCCGCGCGGTGGAGCTGGACGAGCGCCTGCGCACCCGCCGGCGCGGCCACTTCTCCCCCGCCGAGCTGCGCGACGCGGCCACCGTGGGCGGTCACGCCGCGCTGGGCTGGCGCGACGCCGGGCGGATCGCCGTGGGGGCACGCGCCGACCTGGTGACCGTACGGCTGGACAGCCCGCGCACGGCCGGCGTACCGCCGGTGGGGGTGTGGTTCGCGGCCGGCGCGGCCGACGTCACGCACGTCGTGGTGGACGGCCGGCCGGTGGTGCGCGACGGCCGGCACCTCACGGTCGACGTGCCGACCGAACTGACCGCGGCGATCGAGGAGGTGACCTCATGAGCAGTCTGCTGGTCGACGACATCGGCGAGCTGGTGACCAACGACGTCGGAGGCGAGGGCGGACCGTTGGGCATCCGGCGCGACGTCGCCCTGCTGGTCGAGGACGGGCGGGTGGCCTGGATCGGGCCGTCCCGCGACGCGCCGGCCGCCGACCGACGCCTGGACGCGCAGGGCGCCGCCGTGCTGCCCGGCTTCGTGGACAGCCACGCCCACCTGGTCTTCGCCGGGGACCGGGCCGCCGAGTTCGCCGCCCGGATGGCCGGGCAGCCCTACACCGGCGGCGGCATCCGGACCACGGTCGGCGCCACCCGGGCGGCCAGCGACGACGAGCTGCGGGCCACCGTGCGGCGGCTGCACGGCGAGGCGCTGCGGCAGGGCACCACCACCATGGAGATCAAGAGCGGGTACGGCCTCACCGTCGCCGACGAGGCCCGCTCGCTGCGGATCGCCGCCGAGGTCAGCGAGGAGACCACGTTCCTCGGCGCCCACGTGGTCCCCGCCGAGTACGCCGACCGCCCCGACGACTACGTGAGCCTGGTGTGCGGGCCGATGCTGGCCGCCGCCGCGCCGCACGCGCGCTGGATCGACGTCTTCTGCGAGCGGGGCGCGTTCGACGTGGACCACGCCCGCGCGATCCTCGCCTGCGGGCAGGCCGTCGGGCTGGGCGTGCGGGTGCACGCCAACCAGCTCGGCCCCGGGCCGGGCGTCCAGCTCGGCGTGGAGCTGGGCGCCGCCAGCGTCGACCACTGCACCCACCTGACCGACGCCGACGTCGACGCGCTGGCGTCCAGCCGGTACGACTGCATGTGCGCCGACAGCCTGCACACCACCACCGTCGCCACCCTGCTGCCCGGCGCCGAGTTCTCCACCCGGTCGCCCTATCCGGACGCCCGCCGGCTGCTCGACGCCGGCGTCACCGTGGCGCTGGCGACGGACTGCAACCCCGGTTCGTCGTACACGTCGTCGATGCCGTTCTGCGTGGCGCTCGCCGTACGCGAGATGCGGATGACCCCGGCGGAGGCCGTCTGGGCCGCGACCGCCGGCGGCGCGCGGGCGCTGCGCCGCAACGACATCGGGCGGCTCGGCGTGGGGGCGCGGGCCGACCTGATCGTCCTCGACGCCCCGTCCCACCTGCACCTGGCCTACCGGCCGGGGGTGCCACTGATCCGCCAGGTTCTGCGCAACGGAGTGCCGCAATGACCGTGACCATCCTGCCCACCGGGATCTCCCCCGCCGACGTGCTCGCCGTGGCGCGCGGTTCCGCCAAGGTCGTCCTCGACCCGGCCACCGTGGACGCCATGACCACCAGCCGGTCCATCGTCGACGGCATCGAGGCCGCCGGCCGCCCGGTCTACGGCGTCTCCACCGGCTTCGGCGCGCTGGCGAACACCTTCGTCGCGCCCGAACGGCGGGCCGAGCTCCAGCACGCGCTGATCCGCTCGCACGCCGCCGGCGTGGGCGCGCCGATGCCGCGCGAGGTGGTCCGGGCCATGATGCTGCTGCGGGTCCGCTCGCTGGCGCTCGGCCGCTCCGGGGTCCGGCCCCTGCTCGCCGAGGCGCTTGTCGACCTGCTCAACCACGACGTGACGCCGTGGGTGCCGGAGCACGGCTCGCTGGGCGCGTCCGGCGACCTGGCCCCGCTGGCGCACTGCGCGCTGGTGCTGCTCGGCGAGGGCTGGGTGCTCGGCCCGGCCGGCGAGCGGCTGCCCGCCACCGACGCGCTGCGCCGGGCCGGGCTGTCGCCGGTCGGGCTGGCCGCCAAGGAGGGGCTGGCGCTGATCAACGGCACCGACGGCATGCTCGGCATGCTGCTGCTGGCGATCCACGACGCCGCGCACCTGTTCACGATGGCCGACGTCACCGCCGCCCTCGCCATCGAGGCGATGCTCGGCTCGGAGCGGCCGTTCCTGCCGGAGCTGCACGCCATCCGGCCGCACCCCGGGCAGTCGGCCTCGGCGGCGAACATCCACCGGCTGCTCCAGGACTCCCGGGTGATGGACTCGCACCGCGACGACCTCGCGCACGCGGTGCAGGACGCGTACTCGATGCGGTGCGCGCCGCAGGTCGCCGGGGCGGCCCGGGACACCCTGGACTTCGTCCGGACGGTGGCCGGCCGGGAGCTGGTCTCGGTGGTGGACAACCCGGTCGTGCTGCCCGACGGCCGCGTCGAGTCGACCGGCAACTTCCACGGGGCGCCGCTCGGCTTCGCCGCGGACTTCCTGGCCATCGCCGCCGCCGAGGTGGGCGCGATCGCCGAGCGCCGGGTGGACCGGCTGCTCGACGTCACCCGGTCCCGGGAGCTGCCGGCGTTCCTCTCCCCCGACGCCGGGGTCAACTCCGGGCTGATGATCGCCCAGTACACGGCGGCCGGGATCGTCGCGGAGAACCGGCGGCTCGCCGCGCCGGCATCGGTGGACTCGCTGCCCACCAGCGGCATGCAGGAGGACCACGTCTCGATGGGCTGGGCGGCGGCCAAGAAGCTGCGCACCGTGCTGGACAACCTGACCAGCCTGCTCGCCGTCGAGCTGCTCGCCGGGGTACGCGGGCTCCAGCTGCGCGCCCCGCTCACCCCGTCGCCAGCCGGCCGGGCGGCCGTCGCGGCGCTCGGCGGGATCGCCGGGGAACCCGGGCCGGACGTCTTCCTGGCCCCGCTGATGGAGGCCGCCCGGGCCGTGCTGGCCGGGCCCGAGCTGCGCGCCGCCATCGAGCGCGAGATCGGCCCCCTCGACTGACGGCCGCCCCTGGCCACCGTCACGCCCGCGGTGGCCCGGGCGCCCGCGGGTGTCAGCCCGCCAGCACCGCCACCCCGATCAGCACGGGCACGGCGGTCACCGTCGACAGCAGGATCGAGTCGCGCGCCAGGACCGTGCCCCGGCCGTAGCGGATCGCGTAGACGAAGACGTTCTGCGCCGTCGGCAGTGCGGCGGTGACCGTGCAGGCCAGCACGAGGCCGGGCGGCAGCCCCATCGCGAAGCGGGCGACGAGGTAGGCGACGGCCGGCTGGACCACCGTCTTGAGGACGACCGCGAGCCGGACGTCGCGTCCGGTGTCGCCGGAGCCGGGCCGCGGCGCGCCGTGCAGGGAGAGGCCGTACGCGATAAGCGTGGCGGGCACCGCCATCGCGGCGACGAGCTCGATCGGCCGCAGGACCGGCTCCGACGGCAGCCAGCCGGTCAGGCTGGCCGCGACGCCCAACGCGCACGCGATGGTGACCGGGTTGGTGAGCGGCTGGAGCACCACCGTGCCGAGCGACGGCCTGCTTCCCGCCGTGGCCGCCTCGAGGAAGGCGAACGCGACCGGCGTCACGACGACCAGCTGGAACATCAGCACGGGCGCGACGAACGCGGCGTCCCCGAGGACGTAGACCGCGACGGGGATGCCGATGTTCGCCGCGTTCACGTACGACGAGGCCAGCGCGCCGATCGTCGCGTCCGCGACGGAGCGGCGCCAGCAGAGCCGCGCGACGGCGACGAACACCGACGCCACGGCGGTGGTGCTCACCACCGTGACGACGAGGGCGGACGAGACGACCGCGGGCACGTCCGCCCGGGCCACCGTCTCGAACAGCAGCGCCGGAGTCGCGACGAAGAACGCGACGCGGGAGAGGACGGTGGCCGCCTCCGGCCCCAGCACCCCGCCGCGGCCGAGCGCGTAGCCGACGGCGATGACGGAGACGATGACGGCGAACCCCGTCAGCACCCCTCCCACCGGGGCGGGTCCGTCAGCTCGCGGGCGGCAGCACCTTGGCGACCAGCTTGGCCAGCTCCCGCAGCGCCTTGCCCCGGTGGCTGACCGCGTCCTTCTCCTGCGGCGTCAGCTCCGCGTTGGTGCGGTCCTGGCCGTCGCCGAGGAAGATCGGGTCGTAGCCGAACCCGCCGTCGCCGCGCGGCGACCGGAGCAGCCGGCCGCTCTGCCGGCCGTCGACCAGGTGCTCCTTGCCGCCGGGCAGCACCAGCGCCACCGTGCAGACGAAGGACGCGGCCCGGTGCTCGTCGGGCAGGTCCGCGATCTGGTCCAGCACGAGCTGGAGGTTGGCCTGGTCGTTGCCGTGCCGGCCGGCCCAGCGGGCGCTGAACACCCCCGGCATGCCGTTGAGGGCGTCGACGGCGATCCCGGAGTCGTCGGCGATCGTCGGCAGGCCGGTGCGCCGGCAGCCCTCCCGCGCCTTGATCAGCGCGTTCTCGCCGAACGTCAGGCCGGTCTCGGGCAGTTCCGGGTACTCCTCGACGTCGTCCAGCCCGATCAGGGCGACGCGGTGCGCGCCGAGCGCGCCGTCGAGGATCCGCTGGAGCTCGACGAGCTTCTTGCGGTTACGGGTGGCGAGCAGCACCTTGTTCATCAGAATCCACCTTTGTTCGCGACTGCGGGGCTCGCAGGCTCACTCCTCGCGCTCACGGGAGGGAGAGCGCCTTCCGCTGGGCTTCGGCCAGTTCCACGCAGCCGGCGACGGCCAGGTCGAGCAGGGCGTCGAGCTGCTCGCGGGCGAACACGCCCGCCTCGCCGGTGCCCTGCACCTCGACGAACTCGCCGGTGCCGGTGCACACCACGTTCATGTCGACCTCGGCGGCGACGTCCTCGGTGTAGTCGAGGTCCAGCCGGGGCTCGCCGTCGATGATGCCGACGCTGATCGCGGCCACCGAGCGGTGCATCACCTTCTCCGGCTTGCCGGCCAGCGACTTGCGCCCGGCCAGCCAGGTCACCGCGTCGTGCAGCGCCACGTACGCGCCGGTGATCGCGGCGGTGCGGGTGCCGCCGTCGGCCTGGAGCACGTCGCAGTCGAGCACGATCGAATTCTCGCCGAGGGCCTTCAGGTCGATGGACGCCCGCAGGCTCCGCCCGATCAGCCGGGAGATCTCGTGCGTACGCCCACCGACGCGGCCCTTCACGCTCTCCCGGTCGGAGCGGGTGTTGGTGGCCCGCGGCAGCATCGCGTACTCGGCGGTGACCCAGCCGAGCCCGGAGCCCTTGCGCCAGCGGGGCACGCCCTCGGTGACGCTGGCGGTGCAGAGCACCCGGGTGCCGCCGAACTCCACGAGCACCGAGCCCTCCGGATGGGTGCTCCAGCCCCGGGTCAACGTCACAGGTCGGAGTTCGTCGGGTCGCCGCCCGTCAGGTCGTGCCATCCCTGCACCCTATGCGGTGCGGTGGTCGTGCCGTTCCGGGGTGCCCCGTCCCGGTCGACGGCGCGTCCGCCGCCCGGATCAGTCGCACTCCCGGATGCGGACGTTGAGCACGAGCGGCCGGTCCCAGCCGCTCGGCACCTTGTCCAGGCCCGTCGTCGTCACGGTCGCCCGGCAACCGTTCGCCCGCCACGTCCAGGTGCAGGTGGGACCGCCGTACTGGAAGCCGTGGGCCACGCAACGCGTCACGTCCTCGATCTTGGCGTCCTGCGCTCCGGCGGTGACGAGCCAGTCGTGCACCCGTTCGCCGAGGTCCACCGGGCACCGCCCCTGCGGGCAGGTGAACCGGTACACCTGCGACGACGCGTCGTCGCCCTCGACGAGCCCGTCGGAGGTGAAACTGTGCGGCCGCCCCCAGTCCGAAAAGATCGCGCGCCGTTCGGCCATGTCCTGCCGGGGCTCCCACCAACCCAGGTAGCCCGCGAGGCCGCCACCGGCGCAGAGCCCTGTCGCCAGCAGCCCGGCGAGCAGCACGAAAAGCACCCGCAGCCCGGTGGACCGGCGCGGCGGTGGCGAGCCGGACCCGGCCGACGGAAGGCCGGCCACCGGCGGGTACGCGACGCGTTGTCCGGGCGGCGGGTGCGGCCCGGCGGCCGACGGCGGGTACGGCGGCGGGTACGGCCCGGCGGCCGACGGCGGGTGCGGCGGCGGGTGGGCTGGCCAGGGGCCGGCCGGGGCCGGCGGGAACAGCGCACCAGGCGGGCCGGGCGGGCCCGTGAGAGGAGTTGGCGGGTGGGGCTGCCAGCCGGCCGACCCGGAGGGGGAGTCGCTCACCGGCGAGATCCTAGGCGGACGACCCGGTTTCCGAGGCCCCGTGCGAGGCACGGAGCGGCCGGGCGTCGGACTGCCCGGTCAGATCTCGTAGCTGGCGCCGGGCCGGACCACCTCGAGCGGCCCGTCGAAGGCGGCGCCGGCCGACGCCACGGTGTGCGCCTCGCTGCCCCAGGCGGGCACGAGGTGGGTGAGCAGCAGCCGGCCCACCCCCGCCTTGGTCGCCACCTCGCCGGCCTCCCCGCCGGTCAGGTGCAGGTCCGGCGGGTTCTCCACGCCGTCGAGGTAGCTCGCCTCGCAGAGGAACGTGTCGGCGTCCTGGGCCAGCCGCAGCAGCGCGTCGCAGGGCGCGGTGTCCGAGGAGTAGCAGAGCACCCGGCCGCCGTGCTCCAGCCGGACGCCGTACGTCTCGACGGGATGGTTCACCCGGTCGACGGTGACCGTGAACGGGCCGATCGGGAAGGTGCCGGGTTCCAGGGCGTAGAACTGGTAGACGTCCTCGACCGTGCCGTCCTCCTGCCCGTACGCGGCGGCCAGCCGGTCGGGTGCGCCGGCGGGGGCGTAGACGGGCAGCGACGGGTAGGGGCCGTCCGGGGCGTAGCGGCGGACCACCACGTACGTCACCGCGTCGAGGATGTGGTCGCAGTGCAGGTGGGTCAGGATGATGGCGTCGGGGGCGTGCAGCCCCGCGTAGCGCTGGAGGTTGGACAGCGACCCGGAGCCGAAGTCGACGAGCAGCCGGAAGCCGTCCGCCTCGACGAGGTAGGCCGAGCAGGGGGACTCGGGACCGGGGAAACTGCCCGCGCAGCCCAGGACGGTCAGTCGCATCGAGTCTTCTCACTGTAACTATGCGTAGTTTCCGCGTCGACGGTTCCGCTGTGGATGATCTCTACCGACGCGTACACCACGCAGGGCAGCCTACGCGCGCCCGCGCGGCGACAAGAGTCATCCACAGGAAGTTGTCACCAACGTGACACCCGCCCGGGCCGCCCGCCCGGATCCCGTGACGAGACGGCGTCCGCCGGTAGCGCTGGGTGAGCGGGCCGGCCACGTCGCGGGGGCCGTGACGGGCGGCCGGGCCACCGACGTGGGTCGGTGGCCCGGCCACTCGACGTCACGCCCAGAGCTGGCCCTCCAGGGCCTCCTCCGCGTCGGCGAGGGTGCCGCCGTACGCCCCGGTGGAGAGGTACTTCCAGCCGCCGTCGCAGACCACGAAGGCCACGTCGGCCCGCTGGCCGGCGCGGACGGCCTCGTGCGCCACCGCCAGGGCGGCGTGCAGGATCGCGCCCGTGGAGAAACCGGCGAAGATGCCCTCCACCTCGACGAGCTGCCGGGTCCGCAGCACCGCGTCGCGGGTGCCGACGGAGAAGCGCCGGGACAGCACCGACGCGTCGTAGAGCTCGGGGACGTAGCCCTCGTCGATGTTGCGCAGCCCGTAGACCAGCTCGCCGTAGCGCGGCTCGGCCGCGACGACCTGGATGCCGTCGACCTTCTCGCGCAGGTAGCGCCCGGTGCCCATCAGCGTCCCGGTGGTGCCGAGGCCCGCCACGAAGTGCGTGATCGTCGGCAGGTCGTGCAGCAGCTCCGGGCCGGTGGTCTCGTAGTGCGCCCGGGCGTTCCCCTCGTTGCCGTACTGGTAGAGCATGACCCAGTCGGGGTGCTCGGCCGAGATCTGCTTGGCGGTGGCGACCGCCTGGTTGGAGCCGCCCGCCGCCGGCGAGAAGATGATCTCGGCGCCGTACATCCGGAGCAGCTGCACCCGCTCGGTCGAGACGTTCTCCGGCATCACGCAGACCAGCCGGTAGCCGCGCAGCTTGGCCACCATCGCCAGCGAGATGCCGGTGTTGCCGCTTGTCGGTTCGAGGATCGTGTCGCCCGGCCGGAGCCGGCCGGACTCCTCGGCAGCCCGGACCATGAACGTGGCCGCCCGGTCCTTGATGCTGCCGGTCGGGTTCCGGTCCTCCAGCTTCGCCCAGAGCCGCACCGGCGGCGCCCCGTCGGGCACCGTCGGCGAGAGCCGGGGCAGCCCGACCAGGGGCGTTCCCCCGCAGGCGTCGAGAAGGCTGTCGTACCGCGCCATGGCGACCGCCCCCGTCAGCGGGCGGCGGCGGCCGACCGCGCGGCGACCGCAGCGCCGTGCTGGGCGATCGCGGCAGCCGCGGCGAAGCCGAACGCGCCACCGGCGACGGCCGGCAGGATGGTCACGCTGTCGCCGTCGTTGAGCTTGGCGTCAAGCGCGCCGAGGAAACGGACGTCCTCGTCGTTGACGTAGACGTTGACGAAGCGGTGCAGCGCACCGGCCTCGGTGACCAGCCGGGCCTTCAGGCCGGCGTGCCGGGAGTCCAGGTCGGCGAGCAGGTCGCCCAGCGTGTCGCCGGCGCCCTCGACGACCTTCGCGCCGCCGGTGTAGCTGCGCAGGATGGTGGGGATGCGAACCTCGATGGCCATGGTGTCGTGCTCCTCGATGATGGTCGGGCGTGCCGAAGGGTGACGGGACGTGAACGGGTGTGACGGCGCTGGATCAGCGGCCGGAACACTCGTAGTCGACCGTCGCCGGGCTCTGCCCGAACATGTAGGACTGCACGGCGTGCGGGTCCACCCCCGCGTCCACGATCCGGACCGGCTCCTCGGTCACCACGCCGTCGACGATCCGGAAGGAGCGGATCTCCTCCGTGTCGGCGTCGCGGGTGGAGACCAGCAGGTAGTGCGCGCCGGGCTCACCGGCGAACGAGATGTCCGTGCGGGACGGGTAGGCCTCCGTGGCGGTGTGCGAGTGGTAGATGACGACGGGCTCCTCGTCCCGGTCGTCCATCTCGCGCCACACCCGCAGCTGCTCCATCGAGTCGAACTCGTAGAACGTCATGGAACGGGCCGCGTTGTCCATCGGAATGTGCCGGGTGGGGGTGTCGCTGCCGGCGGGACCGGCGACCACGCCGCACGCCTCGTCGGGGTGGTCCCGCCGGGCGTGGGCGACGATCGCGTCGATGATCGACCGGTCGATGCTCAGCACGTGGTCCAGCCTAACGCGTACCTGCCGCAACGTTGAGGTGGTGCCGGTCACGCCTAGTCGATCAAGGCGTTGAGCAGGGATTCCTGGAGGTAGCCGAGGTACGCGTAGACCGACAGTTGGAACACCCGGCTGGAGGTGGGGTCCTCGGCGACCGCGTCGTCGAGCTCCTCGCCGAGGTCGGTGCCGTCCTTGATCTCCAGCCGGACGCCCATCGCCAGCCGGGCGTCGTTGAGCGCCCGCAGCCACGCCTCGGCCGCCTCCGCGTCGAGACGCACCTCGCCGCCGGCCTCGTCGGGCAGCGACGCGAGGATCGCGCCGGCCTGGTCGATCTTGGCGGTCTTGAGGTCGCCCTCGGTGTAGCGGCGGAACTCGGCCGTGCCGGACGGGTCCTCCGGGTAGACCTCGGGGAAGAGCCGGCCCACCACCGGGTCGGTGTGGTCGAAGCCGTCGGTGAGCAGCCCGACCACCTCGGATGCCACCTTCCGCAGCACCCGCACCTCGTCGACGGCGAAGGTGACGACGTAGCGGTCGCCCTGGCGACGGAACATGCTCACGACCGGTCCACCGTCGCCCACAGCCCGTACGCGTGCAGCTGCGACGCGTCGTGCTCCATCCGCTCCCGGGCGCCGCTGGAGACCACGGCACGACCCTTGTGGTGCACGTCGAGCATGAGCTGTTCCGCCTTCTCCCGGCTGTAGCCGAAGAGCTTCTGAAAGACCCAGGTCACGTACGTCATGAGGTTGACCGGGTCGTCCCACACGATCGTCACCCACGGCCGGTCGGACGCCGGCACCTCATCGGTGTCCGGCGTCTCGACAGGTGCAACCTGCGGAGCCGCCATGCCCCCCATCGTGCCACCGGACTCGGCCAACCGAGGAACCGGAACGCCGGCCCGGCGCGGATCGCCGCGTCCTGCCTGGTCAAGGGCGTCGGCGGCAGCGGGCGGCGGCCGCCCGGTGCCGACGCCGCAGGCGACCGGATCGCCCTCAGGCGAGCAGGATGCCGTGGTCGACAGCATCGGAGAGCACCCCGTCCAGCGAGAGGCGGACCACCTCGAACCGGCGGGACACCTCCCGGCACAGTTCCAGTTCGACCTCCCGCAGCGCGCGCTGCGCCCAGGCGCGGGCGGCGTTGGGGTCGTGGTTGCCGGGGCTGCGCCAGTGCTGCCAGCAGCCGCCCGAGAGGGCCACGGCCACCGCCGGGAGCACCTCCTCGCGCGCCACGCCCGGGTAGCTCGCCAGCGTGTCGGTCGCGCCGGTCCCGGTCAGCCCCGCCACGCCGCCGGTGCTGGTGACGAGCAGCACGCGGTCCAGCTCGTGCTCGTCCCGGTGCTCCGTCAGGCCCCAGCGCACCGGGACGTCGAGGCGCCGCCGGACGCCCGCCGGCAGCGGCGCGCCGAAGACCCGGCCGGCGACCTCCTCGACGAGCCCGCGCACCGCCTCGTCGCACTGGGCGGTGGCCAGCAGCGACAGCGCCTCCATCTCGCGGTCGAGCAGCTGCGGCAGGCCGGCGCAGCCGACCCCGAAGACGATCTCCTGCACCACGCGGAGGTGGATGTTCGCCACCTCCAGGGCGAGGTGCTGACGGATGCGCCGGGCGGAGGACCGGGCCTGCCGGTCGAGCTGCTCCGACCAGCCGCCCGGGTCGGCCACCACCGGCACCCGGCCGTGCGACCCCGGCAGCACCGGCGGCTCGGCGCTCGCCCGTCGCAGCCCCTCGTCGGCGGCCCAGCCGACCAGCGCCCGGCGCAGGTCCGCCCCGTCACCCGCGGCGTCGATCGGGAACCAGCGGGCGTCGGCGAGCCCGGGCACGGCGGCCAGCAGAGCCGCCCGGTGCGCCTCGACGGTGACCGCGACCGGGTCCACCGGTGCGGGGGCCGACCCGACGGACGCCCCCGTGCCCTCCGTCGTGGCCGCGCCCTCCGGCACCGGGGCCCAGCCGCCCGCGCCCGGGGTGACCGCGAAGACGACCCCGACGCCGGCACGGGCCAGGTCGGCGAGCAGGTGGAGCTCGACCGCGGTGAAGGCCTGGTCGGCGGCGATCACGAAGAGCACCGCCCCGGACCGGCCCGCCGCGTCGAGCAGCAGCCGGCCGCCGGCCGCCCCGAGGGCACCCGTGTCCGGCGTGTCGACGAGGCTGAAGTGCCGCAGCAGGGGCTCGGGCAGGCTCAGCTCGACCCGGCGCGGCGGGCGCGCGAGCGCCGGCCCGGCGGCCAGCCGGTCGGCGCCGTAGGAGTGGGGCTGGCGGTAGCCGGGCACGTACGCGGCCCGCGTCGGCACCTGGGAGTGGCGCACCACGAGCCAGCTGCCGGCGGGCACGGCGAGCATGGCGGGATCGAGCTGGAGCAGGCGGGCGAGCACCTCGCGCCGCCCGGCGGCGGCCGGGCCGATGCCGATCACGGCCAGCGGCTCCTCCGGGCGGGGCTCGGTCACCCCCAGCCGGACGGGCAGCCGGTCCCGACGGGCAGCTCGGCTCCGGCCATGTCGTCGGAGCTGTCGACGGCGGGGAGAGGACCGGGCTTCATCGAAAGCGGCCTCCCGTGGCAGGCGACCGGCAGCGGCCGGCCGCGTGGAATCGTCCGGTGACGGCACCCGGATGCCGGAAGAGTACGGGCGGCCAGGCCCTCGAACCGAACACTTCGAATACTCAGAGGTAATCACGAGACTACTCAACTTCGGTGCGTGACGATGTGCACGCGGACGGATTCCGGTCGATATGCTGCCCCGATGAGTCGGTGGGGGTTCGTCGGCCGAACGGATGAGCTCAACCGTCTGCTGTCGGCGGTGACCGGCGCGGAGCGGCGGGGCATCTTCTTCAGCGGCAACGCGGGCATCGGCAAGAGCCGCCTGCTGCGCGAGGGGATGGCGGCCCTCCCCCGCGACGGGTACGCCGTCTGGACGATCGCGGCCAGCGCCACCACGGCCGCGCTCCCCTTCGGCGGTCTCGTCCAGGTGCTCCCGACGGAGCAGCCGCAGGGCCTGTCTCCCGCCGGCATCCTGCGCTGGGCGGTGGACGTGCTGCAGCAGCAGGCGGCCGGCCGCCGGATCGTGCTCGCGGTCGACGACGCGCACCTGCTCGACCCGCCGTCGGCGGCGCTGGTGCACCTGGTGGCCCGCTCCGACAACGCCACGGTCGTCGGCACGTCCCGCGACGGCGAGCAGCTCCCGCTGCCGATCCGCGCCCTGTGGACCGACGGCCTGGTCGACCACGTCGAGCTGAGGCCGCTGCCGCCGGCCGAGACCACGCGGCTGCTCTCCGCGATCCTGGAGGGGCCGGTCGACGCCACTTCCGCCGACCGGCTCGGCCGGCTCTCCGAGGGCAACCCGCTGCTGCTGCGCGAGCTGGTCTTCGCCGCCGACCGCGGGGAGCTGACCCGCACGTACGGGATCTGGAAGTGGACCGGCCGGCTGGAGCTGGCGCCCAACCTGACCGACCTGATCGACGTGCGGATCGGCCAGCTCACCCCCGGCGTACGCGGGGTGGTGGAGCTGGTCGCCTTCGGCGAACCGCTCGGCCTGCACCTGCTCAACCAGGCCGCCGACCCGGTGGACGTGGAGACCGCCGAGGAACGCGGGCTGATCGCCGTGGAACACGACGACCGGCGGGCCAACGTGCGGCTGGCCCACCCGCTCTACGGCGAGGTGATGCGCCGCCGCTGCCCCGTCAGCCGGACGCGACGGTTGCAGGCCCGCCTCGCCGAGCTGCTGGAGCTGGTCGGCAAGCGACGCCGCGACGACCTGCTCCGGGTGGCCGTGTGGCGGCTCGACTCGGGCACCGCGCAGGATCCGGCCCTGCTGCTCGACGCGGCCCGGCAGGCGTTCGCCCGCTACGACGTACCGCTGGCGACCCGGCTGGCCCGCGCGGCGCTCGACGCGGGCGGCGGCTTCGACGCGGCGGAGCTGCTGGCCACCATCCTGATGTTCGCCGACCGGCCGGACGAGGCGATCGGGGTGCTGGACGCGGTCGCCACCGACATCGAGGGCGACCGGCGGCTGAGCCGCTGGCTGACCGTGCGGGGCATGGTCAGCTACTGGGGGCTGAGCCGGGAGTCCACGGTGGAGGAGATCGCCGCCCGCCGGTCGACCCTCGCCGACTCCGCCGACCAGGCGCGGGTGCTCGCCTTCGAGGGCATCATGCGGCTGCACCGGCTGGACACCGGCATCGCGCTGCGGCTCGGGCAGACGGTGCTGGACCGGCCGGCCGCGAGCGTCGCCGCCCGGGAGCTGGCGCGCAGCACGATCGCCCACCTCCAGGCCGCGCAGGGGCAGCTGCACCGCAGCGCCACCGCGATCAACCGGGTGCAGGCCGAGGCGGGCCGGTGGCGGGCGGACATGCCGTACCTGCAACTGGCCCTGGAGCTGGCCCGGGGCACCCGGCTGGCGCTCGCGGGCGACCTGGCCGGCATCGACGCGATCGTGGCCGACGAGTTCGCCGACCTGGCCGGGGCCGGCGACTTCCGGCTCGGCACCGGCTACCTGGCCATCCTCCAGGCGTACGCGGCCCGGCTGCGCGGCCAGAGCGACACGGCGCTGCGGACCAGCCTCGGCGCCTGCGCGGTGCTCGCCACCAGCCGGGTCTACGCGGGACTGGCCCAGGCCGAGCGGGCCCAGGCGGCGGCGCTGCGGGGCGACGCCGCGCAGGCGGCCGAGGCGATGGCGGAGGCCGACCGCACCCACGCCCCGGGCATGATCGTGCTGTACCCGTGGCTGGAGCAGGCTCGGGGCGCGGTGCTCGCCGCCGGTGGCGACGTGTCCGGCGCCGTGAAGCACCTGAGCGGGCTGGCCGACCGGCTGCGCGCGGACGGCTTCGCCGGCCACGAGGTGCACGTACTGCACGACCTGGTCCGGCTGGGCCAGGCGAGCGCGCCGCTCGGCCCGACGTGCTCCGACGGCGGCCGGCGCACGGTCGCGCAGCGGCTCGCCGAGCTCTCCGAACGGGTCGACGGGCTGCTGCCCCCGCTGCTCGCCCGGCACGCCCGGGCCACCGCGGGCGGCTCCGCCGACGAGCTGCTGGCGGTCGCCGACGGCTTCGACGCGCTCGAGCTGACCGTCTACGCGGCGGAGGCCACCGCCACCGCCCTGGACCGGCTGCGCCGGCGGCGCTCCCCGGCGGCGGCCGCGGCCCGGGAACGCCTCGCCGCCCTGCTCGGCCGCTGCGACCTGGTCCGTACCCCGGCGTTGCAGGCCGGCTCCCCGGCGCTGAGCGAACGCGAGTGGCAGGTGGCCCGGCTCGCCGCCGACGGGGTGACCAGCCGGGTCATCGCCGAGCGGCTCTTCCTCTCCGCCCGCACCGTGGAGAACCACCTCCAGCGGATCTACGGCAAGCTCGGCGTCGCCGGCCGGGCCGAGCTGCGGGCCGCCCTGCGGACGATCCCGGGCCACGACGGCGGCGATGGCGGGTGAACCCTAGGCTGGGGCGGTGAGCACCCTTCGCCCCGCGCTGCTGACCGACCACTACGAGCTGACCATGGTCAGTGCCGCCCTCCGCGACGGCTCCGCCGACCGCCGCTGCGTCTTCGAGGTGTTCAGCCGCCGGCTGCCCGCCGGTCGTCGCTACGGGGTGGTGGCCGGCACGGGCCGGCTGATCGAGCTGATCCGCGACTTCCGCTTCGACGCCGACGAGGTCGACTTCCTGCGGCGTACCGGGGTGGTCGACGAGCAGGCCGCCGCCTGGCTGCGCGACTACCGCTTCACGGGCGACATCGAGGGCTACGCCGAGGGCGAGCTGTTCTTCCCCAGCTCGCCGATCCTCACCGTCTCCGGCGGCTTCGCCGAGTGCGTGGTGCTGGAGACGCTCATCCTCTCCGTGCTCAACCACGACAGCGCCGTTGCCGCCGCCGCCGCGCGGATGGTCACCGCGGCGCGCGGGCGGACCCTCATCGAGATGGGCTCCCGGCGGGCGCACGAGGAGGCGGCGGTGGCCGCGGCGCGGGCCGCGTACCTGGCCGGTTTCCGGTTCACCTCGAACCTCGCCGCCGGGCTGCGCTACGGCATCCCGACCGCCGGCACGGCCGCGCACGCGTTCACGCTGCTGCACTCCGACGAGCGGGCCGCGTTCGCCTCGCAGGTCGCCACGCTGGGCAAGGACACCACGCTGCTGGTCGACACGTACGACATCAGCCAGGGCATCCGCAACGCGATCGCGGTGGCCGGGCCCGACCTGCGGGCGGTGCGGATCGACTCGGGCGACCTGGCGGTGATCGCGCAGCAGTCCCGCGAGCTGCTCGACTCGCTGGGCGCCACCGAAACCAAGATCATCGTCTCCGGTGACCTCGACGAGCACGCCATCGCCTCGCTCGCCGCCGAACCGGTCGACATGTACGGCGCGGGCACCGCCGTGGTCACCGGCTCCGGCGCGCCCACCGCCGGGCTGGTCTACAAGCTCGTCGAGGTCGAGGGCCGCCCGGTGGTCAAGCGCTCCGAGCACAAGGCCACCATCGGCGGCCGGAAGGTGGCCGTACGCCGGCACAAGCCGACCGGCACCGCCACCGAGGAGATCGTCGTGCCGCAGGGCGTGCCGGATCCCCGGCCCAACGACCGGCTGCTCCAGCACTCGTTCCTGGCCGGCGGCGAGCCGGTCGACCGGCCGACCCTGGACGAGTCGCGGGAGCACCTGCGACAGTGCCTGATCTCCATCCCCTGGGAGGGCCTCAAGCTCTCCGCCGGCGACCCGGCCATCCCGGTCACTGTCGTCCCGGCCGACTGACGAAGGAGCAGCAGGTGAGCAACGCGCTGATCATCGTGGACGTGCAGAACGACTTCTGCGAGGGCGGCTCGCTGGCCGTGGGCGGCGGGGCCGGCGTGGCGGCCGGGATCACCCGGCTCCTCGCCGCCGAGCCGGACCGCTGGGACCACGTCGTCGCGACGAAGGACCACCACGTCGACCCGGGCGCCCACTTCGGCGACCCGCCGGACTTCGTGGAGTGCTGGCCGCGGCACTGCGTGGTGGGCACCCCGGGCGCGGAGTTCCACCCGGAGCTGGCCACCGACCGGATCGAGGCGATCTTCCACAAGGGCGAGTACGCGGCCGCGTACTCCGGCTTCGAGGGGCACGCCGAGGGCGGCGAGAGCCTGGCCGACTGGCTGCGCCAGCGTGGCGTGGACCGGGTCGACGTGGTGGGGATCGCCACCGACCACTGCGTACGGGCGACCGCCCTGGACGCCGCCCGGGAGGGCTTCGCCACCACCGTCCTGCTGGGCCTCACCGCCGCCGTCGCCCCGCCCACCACGGACGTCGCGCTGCGGGCGATGGAGGGCGCCGGGGTGACCCTGTGCGGGGAGCCTGTGATCAGGGCCGCATGAGGCCGTAATTCGTTGGCGGGTGTCGTACCTCCGGCCGAGGATGTCCGGCGGAGGTACGCACCGACATGAACCTGAAGCCTTACCGGGAGGCGCTCGCCCTGCCCGGTCTCCGGTCGTTGCTGCTGGTCTCGGTGCTCGCCCGCGTCCCGCTCACCGCCACCGGGGTGACCCTGACGTTCTACGTCGTGCTCGACCTCGGGCGCGGCTACGGAGCGGCCGGGCTCGTCGGCGCGGCGATCACCGTCGGAGCCGCGATCGGCGGCCCACTGCTCGGCCGCCTGGTCGACCGGCGCGGCCTGCGGCCGGTGCTCGTGCTGACCGGGATCGCCGAGGCCGTCTTCTGGTCCACCGCGCCGATGCTGCCGTACCCGGTGCTGCTGCCCGCCGCGTTCCTGGCCGGCTCGCTCGCCCTGCCGATCTTCTCGGTGATCCGGCAGTCCATCGCCGCGATGGTGCCGCCGGAGCGGCGCCGCCCCGCGTACGCGCTGGACTCGATGTCGGTGGAGCTGTCGTTCATGCTCGGCCCCGCGCTGGCCGTGGCGGCGGCCACCGCGATCTCCCCGCGCGTCACGCTCCACCTGGTGGGCGCCGGCATCGTCGCCGCCGGCGTCGCATTCTGGGTGCTGAACCCGCCCATCCGGGGCGGTGGCGAGCCGGCCGGGCCGCAGCCGCGGGTGCCCCGCCGGTCGTGGCTCACCCCGCGCCTGCTCGCCGTGCTGGCGGTCAGCGCCGCCGGCATGCTGGTGCTCGGCGGCACCGACGTGGCGGTGGTCGCCGTGCTGCGGGAGAACGGCGACGTCGGGTGGACGGGCGCCGTCCTCGCCGTCTGGGCGGTCGCGTCGCTGGTCGGCGGCTTCGCGTACGGGGCGGTCACCCGCTCCTTCCCGCCGCTGGTCCTGATGGCCGCGCTCAGCCTCTGCACCATCCCGGTCGGGCTGGGCGGGGCGCACTGGTGGCTGCTCTGCCTGGCGCTGATCCCCGCCGGGGCGCTCTGCGCGCCGACCATCGCGGCCACCTCGGACGCGGTCAGCCGGCTGGTCCCCGCCTCCGTACGCGGCGAGGCGATGGGCCTGCACGGCTCGGCGGTCACTATCGGCATGGCGGTGGGCGCGCCCCTCGCGGGCGCCGTCATCGACGCCTCCGCACCGGCCTGGGGCTTCGCGGTCACCGGGGCGGTCGGGGCGCTGGTGGCGCTGGCCGTGCTCCCGATCGAGCTGCGCCGCCGCCGCACCGCCGCCACCCTCGCCCCCACCCCCGAACTCGTCCCGACCCCCGCCGCCTGACCCGCCACCCCGGCCCGACGGTCCTGGCTGACGGCCCTGGCCCAGCGGCCCTGGCTCGACGGTCCTGGCCCGGCGGCTCGGTAGCCCGGTCCGGATCGTCAGCGCCGCCCCCGCCACGGGGCGTACCTCTCGCAACGCCGACGGGCGCCGCCCCGGGTGGGGTGGCGCCCGTCGTACGTGGTGCGGAGCGTCAGCGCCGGTCGGCGTCGCTCGCGGTGTCCTCGCGGTAGCTGGCACCGCCGTCGGACTCGCTGGTCAGCGGCTTGGCGCCGCCCTCCGGCGGGCCGGCCAGGCTCTGGCCGCCGGCCGCCAGCTCCGGGAACTTGAGGTCGAACGCCGGCCGCTCGGAGCGGATCCGCGGCATCCGGTCGAAGTTCCGCAGCGGGGGCGGGGAGCTGGTCGCCCACTCCAGCGAGTTGCCGTGACCCCACGGGTCGTCGACCTCGACCACCGGGCCGGCCTTGTACGACTTCCAGCAGTTCCAGATGAACGGCAGGGTCGAGATGCCGGTGATGAACGCGCCGATGGTGGAGACCATGTTCAGCGTGGTGAAGCCGTCGCCGGGCAGGTAGTCGGCGTACCGGCGGGGCATGCCCTCGTTGCCCAGCCAGTGCTGCACCAGGAACGTGGTGTGGAAGCCGATCATGGTCAGCCAGAAGTGCACCTTACCCAGCCGCTCGTCGAGCATCCGGCCGAACATCTTCGGGAACCAGAAGTAGATGCCGGCGAAGACGGCGAACACGATCGTGCCGAAGAGCACGTAGTGGAAGTGGGCCACCACGAAGTACGAGTCGTGCAGGTGGAAGTCGATCGGCGGGCTGGCCAGCAGCACGCCGGTGAGACCACCGAAGAGGAAGGTGACCAGGAAGCCGATCGAGAAGAGCATCGGCGTCTCGAAGCTGATCTGGCCGCGCCACATGGTGCCGATCCAGTTGAAGAACTTCATACCGGTCGGCACGGCGATCAGGTAGCTCAGGAAGCTGAAGAACGGCAGCAGCACCTGGCCGGTGGAGAACATGTGGTGCGCCCAGACGCTCATCGACAGGCCGGCGATGGCGATGGTCGCGGCGACCAGGCCCTTGTAGCCGAAGATCGGCTTACGGGAGAAGACCGGGATGATCTCCGAGATGATGCCGAAGAACGGCAGCGCGATGATGTACACCTCGGGGTGGCCGAAGAACCAGAAGAGGTGCTGGTAGAGCATCGGCCCGCCGGTCGCGGGGTCGTAGACGTGGGCGCCCAGGAGCCGGTCGGCGGCGAGCGCCATCAGCGCGGCGGCCAGCAGCGGGAAGACCAAAATCACCAGGAGACCGGTGACCAGGATGTTCCAGGTGAAGATCGGCATCCGGAACATCGTCATGCCGGGCGCGCGCAGGGTCAGGATCGTGGTGATCACGTTGACCGCGCCGAGGATCGAGCCCAGACCCGAGATGACCAGGCCGACGACCCACAGGTTCGCGCCCACGCCGGGCGAGTGCTCGACGGAGCTCAGCGGCGCGTAGGCGGTCCAGCCGAAGTCGGCCGCGCCACCCGGGGTGAGGAAGCCGACCATGGTCATCGTGCCGCCGAAGAGGAACAGCCAGTAGGCGAAGCTGTTCAGCCGGGGGAACGCCACGTCCGGTGCGCCGATCTGCAGCGGCACCACGTAGTTCGCGAAGGCGAACACGATCGGCGTCGCGAAGAACAGCAGCATGATCGTGCCGTGCATGGTGAACAGCTGGTTGTACTGCTCGGGCGACAGGAACTGCAGCCCGGGCCGGGCCAGCTCGGCCCGCATGATCAGGGCCATCAGGCCACCGATCATGAAGAACGCGAACGCGGTGACCATGTACATGATCCCGATCTGCTTCGCGTCCGTGGTACGCAGCAGCCGCGCGATGGCCGACCCCTTGACCGGCGCTCGGACCGGCCAGGGCCGGGTCACGACCGGCTTGGGTGCGACGGTGGTCACGAGTGGCCTCCGGTTCTGGGTTGTCCCGCTCGGCACGCGCTGGTTATCTGCGGGCCGTCATCCGCAAGGAGGATAGTCCCCGGCAGGTGGCTACGCCGCGTGGGGTGGTCGGGTAGCCTGCGCGCCCCCGGCGCACCGGGCCCTCGGCCGCCGGCCGCTACAGCGGGCCGAGCAGCAGCCGGTAGTGCTCGCCGAAGATCCGGTCGCCGCGCCCGCGCAGCAGCGGGTCGCGCAGCGCGGGCGGCACGTCCCGGGTCCGGTTGCGGTCCCGGGTCCGGTCCCGCACCCATCGCGTACGCGG
The DNA here is from genome assembly GCF_043198195.1 of Micromonospora sp. NPDC048868. Taxonomy (NCBI): domain Bacteria; kingdom Bacillati; phylum Actinomycetota; class Actinomycetes; order Micromonosporales; family Micromonosporaceae; genus Micromonospora; species Micromonospora sp. NPDC048868. The sequence goes on along the minus strand of NZ_JBICUN010000006.1, from coordinate 342,460 downwards.
GCGACGACGACTCTCGTACGCCGCCAGGGCCGCCTCGACGTCGCCTCCGGCCGCGCGGAGGGAGTCGGCGAGCACCACGGCGTCCTCCAGCGCCATCGCCGCGCCCTGGGACAGCGTCGGTGCGGTGGCGTGCGCGGCGTCCCCGACGAGCAGCACCCGTCCCCGGGACCAGCAGCCCAGTTCCACCTCCTCGGTGACCCCGACGTGCACCCGGTCCAGCGCCTCCAGCACGGCGGGCACCGGTCCGCCGTAGTCGCCGAAGAGCTCGCGCAGCCGGGCCGTCGGGTCGGCCGGCGCGACGGTGCCGGCCTCGTCGGCGTAGCAGTGCAGCCGCCCGGCGCCGATCGGCACGACCAGGAAGCCGGCGCGCTGGCCGAGCAGGGCGGTCCACTCGGTGACCGGGGGCCCGTCGCGCACCACGCTGCGGTAGACGACCTGGCCGGCGGGTCGGGGCGGACCGCCGAGCGCGGCCAGGGCCCGGATCGAGGAGCGCGGCCCGTCGGCGCCGACGACGAGGTCGTACTCGGCGGCGGTGCCGTCGACGAAGGTGACGCCGACGGAGTGCGGCAGCAGGTCGACGGCGCGCACCTCGGCGCCGTGCCGGACGGCGCCGCCCGCGCCGGTGAGCAGCACCCGGTGCAGTTCCGTCCGGGGCAGCGCCCGGCACTCGCCGACCCCGGACCAGAGCGCGTCGAGGTCCACCTCGCAGAGCGGCGCCCCGGCCGCGTCGAGGAACCGCTGCCGGTGGATGACGTGCCCGAGCGGGCGTACGGGTCCGTGGAGGTCGAGGCGGCACAGCGCCCGGGCCGCGTTGCCGGGTAGGTAGAGACCGGTCTCGGCGTTCTCGCCCGGGGGCAGCCTCTCGGTGACGTCGGGGCGGAAGCCCGCCATCCGCAGCGCCCGGGCCACGGCCAGACCGGCGATGCCCGCGCCGACGACGAGGATGCGCAGGGGAGAGCCACCCATGGTGGTGTACGCCTCCGGAGGGGTTCGGCACGCGTTGGAGGCAAGACACTACTCGGCGCAATCGGCACACACCAGAGTCAATCGTCCCAGGCGAAACACTCCTCGGCGCCCGCCGCGCCTGCTTCGGGGGACCACCTGCCCACCGAGCGACCCGGGCGTGACAAACCTCACTTACCTCTCCAATACCCCAGGCCCGTTGCGCTGCGGTTTCAGAGATGTAAATGTGTCGAAGGGTTGTGGGAGCGCTCCCGCGCCCACCGACCGACTCCGTCCGGCGTTCCGCGCCGAAGCCGAAGGAGCATCAATGAAACGTCCACTCCGGGCCCTCGCGGCAGCCGCGCTGCTCGCCGCCGGCTCGATCGTCGCCGTAGCACTCGGCGGCACCGCCAGCGCCGACACGCAGATCTGCGAGCAGTACGGCTCCACCACCATCCAGGGCCGCTACGTGGTGCAGAACAACCGCTGGGGCACCACCGCCCAGCAGTGCATCAACGTCACCGGCAGCGGCTTCGAGATCACCACCCAGAACGGCAGCAACCCGACCAACGGCGCGCCGACCGCGTACCCGTCGATCTTCCTCGGCTGCCACTACACCAACTGCTCCCCCGGCACCAACCTGCCGATCCAGGTCAGCCAGATCAGCAGCGCCACGAGCAGCATCGCCTACCGGTACGTCAGCAACGCCGTCTACAACGCCTCGTACGACATCTGGCTGGACCCCTCGCCGAAGCGGGACGGGGTGAACCAGATGGAGATCATGATCTGGCTCAACCGGCAGGGCCCGATCCAGCCCATCGGCTCCCCGGTCGGCACCGCCACCATCGACGGGCGGAGCTGGGAGGTGTGGCGCGGCAGCAACGGCTCCAACAACGTGATCTCGTACCTGGCCCCGTCGGCGATCAGCAGCGCGAACCTCAACCTGCTGGCGTTCATCAACGACACCCGCAACCGGGGTGCGATCACCAACTCCTGGTACCTGACCAGCATCCAGGCCGGCTTCGAGCCGTGGCAGGGCGGCGCCGGCCTCGCGGTGACCTCGTTCTCGGCGGCGGTCAACGGTGGCGGCAACCCGCCGCCCACGACCGCGCCGCCCACCACGCCCCCGCCGAGCACTCCCCCGCCGGGCGGTGCCGGGTGCGCGGTGAAGTACACGCCGAACTCCTGGAGCAACGGCTTCACCGCCGACGTGCAGATCACCAACACCGGGTCGAGCCCGATCAACGGCTGGACGCTGGCCTACAACCTGCCCGCCGGGCAGCAGATCACCAGCTCGTGGAACGCCACGGTCAGCCAGAGCGGCTCGGCGGTGACCGCGCGGAACATCAGCTGGAACGGTTCGCTCGCCCCGGGCGGCACGGCCAGCTTCGGCTACCAGGGCACGCTGAGCGGCGCGTACGCGTCCCCGACCAGCTTCACCCTCAACGGGACCGCCTGCTCGCGCTCCTGAACGCCGGACGCGACGTCCGCCGGGCCACCCCGGTGCCTGGCGGACGTCGCGTGTCTCAGGGCCGGCCGGGTCAGACCCGGGTGAGCCGGACGGCGTCGGCGATGACGAGGCCGGCGGCGGAGCTCCACCGGCTGACCGCGACCCGGTTGGCGTCCCCGGCCGGCAGCGTGAACGTGCCGAGGGAGCGCCACTGCCCGCCGGTCGCCGCCTGGTTGACGATGACCGTCCGGTTGCCGGTGGTGGTGGCCACGATGTACGGCGTCGCGGTGTTGTAGCCGGCGACCGCCGGCCACCACGCGTCGACCCGGTAGTTCGCGGTCGCCGGGACGTTGAACTTGTACCAGGCGGCGTCGCTGGCGGCGACGGGCTGGGCGAAGCGGTAGTCGGTCCCGTAGCGCTGGGCCGAGTACGCCGAGGTGCCCCAGCTGGCGCTGGCGGTGAAGCGGCCGGCGGTGGAGTTGTCCACCACGGAGCTCCAGGCGGGGACGCCGCCCGACATCTTCGCGGCGACGTCGGCGCGCATCGTGTTCAGGTCGATGAAGGACGGGTCGATCTTGCCCGTGGTGCTCGTCTCGCGGTGGCCCCGGGCGTAGCTGGCGTCCCTGCCCAGCCGCTTGAGCACGGCGGCCGTCGCGGCGATCGACGCGTTGTACTGCGCCGCCGTCATCTCCTGGTTGACGCCGTTGTAGTCGATCTCCCACCCGATCATCAGGGTGTTGCCGTCGCCGGCGGGGATCGGCCCGCTGCCCCGGCTGACGCCCGCGTGGTTGCAGCGGCCGGCGGAGATGACGTGGAAGACGCCGTGGTAGTCGACGAGGGCCTGGCAGAGCGGGCCGGGCAGGTCGGAGCGGCCGTTGATGCAGATGTTGAGCGCCGGGTGCGGGTTGGTGGCGCTGGAGGTGGCGGCGGTGTGGTGCCAGAGCACGCCGATCGGGTTGAAGTCGCCCGGGCGCATCCGGTTCAGCCAGTCGCCGTGGGTCACGACCTGGACGCCCGCCCCCCGCAGGACGTCCACCAGCCAGGGAATGGTGGCCATCAGGACTCCCCGAGCAGGTCGGCGAGGCACTCGGCCTTCGGCGCGGCGAGCGGAGCGGCGCTCGCCGTGGCGGGCTTGGCGGCTACGGCCACCGCGGTGGCCACCAGGGCCGACATGCCCAGCACCCCGCGTCGGGGGAGGCGGGCGGGTCGTGACGCGTTCATGGCGCTCCTTCAGACAAGGGCGGAGGGGTTCCGACTCATCGATGAACTGGTGACGCGCACGGTATATCGTCACGAGCATCTATGTCGATACCCTTCATCGCCCCTATTCAGGCTGAAGGAATTTGGCAACTCCGGTCCGGGTCCGGCACCCGGAACGGGCCACCGTCGCAGGTGGCCGGAAGGGGTTCGTCAGGGGTTGCCGAGGGCGTCGATGTCGCGCATCTCCTCGGCGGTCAGCGAGAAGTGGAAGATGTCGGCGTTGACGCGGATCCGCTCCGGGGTCACCGACTTGGGGATGACCACGATCTCGTGGTCGACGTGCCAGCGGAGCACCACCTGGGCCGGGGAGACGTCGTGCGCGGCGGCGATGCGGGTCAGCACCGGATGGGCGAGGTCGCTGGTCTTGAACGGGCTGTAACCCTCCAGCACCACTCCCCGGTCCCGGTGCTCCTTGTGCCGCTGCCGGTCGTACAACGAGGGGCTCCACCGGATCTGGTTGACCGCCGGGTTCTCCTCGGTCGCCTGGATCAGCTCGTCGAGCTGGCCGGTGCCGTAGTTGCTCACCCCCACCGCGCGCGCGAGCCCCTCGTCCCGGGCGGCGAGCAGCTCCCGCCAGACGGGGATGTTGTCCGCCGGATTCTCCGGCGGCCAGTGGATCAGCCACAGGTCGACGTGGTCGGTGCCGAGCGCGGTCAGGCTCGCCTCGAGCGTCTCCCGCTCCCGTCCGACCCGGTCCGGCGGCAGCTTGGTGGTGACGAAGACGTCCTCGCGGCGCAGCCCGCTCTCCTGGACCGCCCGGCCGACCTCCTCCTCGTTGCCGTACATCGTGGCGGTGTCGACGTGGCGGTAGCCGGCGTCGAGCGCGGCGAGCACCGCGTCGTACCCGGCCTGGCCGGTGGCCTGCCAGGTGCCGAAGCCGAGCAGGGGCATCCGCACCTCGCCCGGGAGCGCAACGGTGGGCTGGTCCTCGTGGTCCATGCCGCGGTCTACCCGTGATGACCCACGACATGCCCGGGCGACCGGACACCCGGGCGGCCGGCGGGCCGGCGCGGATTGCCGGAGAATGCGGATGTGGCTGACCCGCTGGAGGAGTACCGGCGCAGACGGGACGCGGCGCGCACCCCGGAGCCGGTGCCGAAGCGCCCCCCGGGGAGGAAACGGCCCGCCGACGGCACGGCCCGGTTCGTCATCCAGCAGCACCACGCCCGCAGCCTGCACTGGGACCTGCGCCTGGAGCACGAGGGGGTGCTGGCCTCCTGGGCGGTGCCGCGCGGGCTGCCCCGCGACACCGGCCGCAACCACCTCGCCGTGCACACCGAGGACCACCCGATGGAATACCTCGACTTCCACGGCGAGATCCCGGCCGGCGAGTACGGCGGCGGACGGATGACCGTCCACGACCGGGGCACCTACCACTGCGAGAAGTGGCGCGCCGACGAGGTGATCGTCGTGCTGGACGGCGAGCGCACCTCCGGGCGGTACGTCCTCTTCGCCACCGGCGGCAGGAGCAGGCGGGACTGGATGGTCCGGCGCACCGACCCGCCGCCGGAGGGCTGGACGAGCATGCCGGAGCTGGTCCGCCCGATGCACCCCACCCGGGCGGCGAAGCTGCCGGCGGACGAGCCGGAGTGGGGCTACGAGCTGCGCTGGGACGGGGTGCGCGCGGTCGCGTACGTCTCTGGTGGGCGGCTGCGGCTGCTCGCGGAGGACGACGAGGACGTCTCCGGGACGTACCCCTGGCTGCGGGAGCTGGCCGAGGAGCTGGCGCCCACGGAGGCCGTGCTGGACGGCGTCCTGGTGCGCATCGACCGGGCCGGCCGGGTGCGGCCGGCGCGCGGCGGACGCCGGACCCCCGACGCCCAGTACCTGATCTTCGATCTGCTCTGGATGGAGGGCGTGACCAGCCTCGACCTGCCGTACGCGCAGCGCCGGGAGCTGCTCGACGGCCTGGCGCTCGCCGGCCCGCACTGGCAGACTCCGCCGTGGTTCCCCGGTGCCGGCCGGGAGGCGCTGCGGACCGGCCGGGAGCAGGGGCTGCCCGGGGTGGTGGCGAAGCGCCTGGACTCGGTCTACGAGCCGGGCGGGCGCAGCCGGCGCTGGCTGAGCATCGACGCGAGCCGAGACACGAGCTGAGACGGCGAGGAGCATCGTGTACCTGACGCACCTGGAGTGCCCGCGCTGCGGGCGGGAGCACGACGCCGCCAAGCTGACAAACCTCTGCGACTGCGGATCCCCGCTGCTGGCCCGCTACGACCTGGCGGCGGTGGCGAAGGTGCTCACCCCGGAACGGTTCCCCCTGCGCCCGGCCGACCTGTGGCGCTACCGCGAGCTGCTGCCGGTGGCCGACCCCCGGCACGAGACCACGCTGGGCGAGGGCTGGACGCCGCTGCTGCGCACCCCGACCTACGGCGCGGAGATCGGCATCGCGGACCTGCTGGTCAAGGACGAGGGGCTGACCCCCACCGGCTCGTTCAAGGCGCGCGGCGCGGCGGTGGGCGTCAGCCGGGCCCGCGAGCTGGGCGTCACGCGCATCGCCATGCCCACCAACGGCAACGCGGGCGCGGCCTGGGCCACCTACGCCGCGCGGGCCGGGCTGGGCGCGACAATCGTCATGCCGCTGGACGCGCCGGCCATCTGCCGGCGCGAGTGCGTGGCCGCCGGGGCCGACCTACGCCTGGTCGACGGGCTGATCGGCGACGCCGGGCGGCACGTCGCGGGGCTGGTCGCCGGCTCCGGCGGCGCGATCTTCGACGCCGGCACGCTGCGGGAGCCGTACCGGCTCGAGGGCAAGAAGACGATGGGGTACGAGATCGTCGAGCAGCTCGGCTGGCAGGTGCCGGACGTGATCATCTATCCGACCGGCGGCGGGGTCGGCCTGATCGGCATCCACAAGGCGCTGCACGAGCTGCGCGAGCTGGGCTGGATCGAGGACAAGCTGCCCCGCCTGGTCGCGGTGCAGTCGACGGGCTGTGCGCCGATCGTCCGCGCCTTCGCCGCCGGTGAGCAGCGGGCGCGCCCCTGGGCCGACGCGCACACCGTGGCGTTCGGCATCACCGTGCCGGCCCCGCTCGGCGACGAGCTGATCCTCGACGCGCTGCGCGCCAGCGCCGGCACCGCGATCGCCGTGGACGACGCCGAGATCCTGGCCGACCTGCGGGACTTCGCCGCCCGCGAAGGGCTGCTGCTCTGCCCTGAGGGGGCCGCCTGCCTGACCGCCGCCCGGCACCTGCGCGCCGGCGGCTGGATCCGGGCCGGCGAACGCGTGGTGGTGCTCAACACCGGGGCCGGCGTGAAGTACCCGGAGACGGTGGACGTCACCGACGTGCCGGTGCTCCCCGCCTGACGTGTCAGGAAGGGACCCCTTCCGGTGGGGGCCCTTCCTGAGCCCGCGGTCAGTCCGTGGTGGGGTCGGTCAGCCGCCAGGCGGCGCTGACCAGGCCGATGTGCGACAACGCCTGCGGGGTGTTGCCGACCTGCGCGCCGGTACGCGGGTCGATCTGCTCGCTGAACAGGCCGATGTCGTTGGCGTGCCCGAGCAGCCGCTCGAAGAGCGCCTCGGCCCGGCCCTGCTCACCGGCCAGGACCAGGCACTCCACCAGCCAGAACGAGCAGGGCAGGAAGCCCGCCGGGTCGGTGTCCCAGCGGCGGACGAGTCCGTCCCCGGCGCCCAGCCCGCGCTCGACGGCCTCGATGGTCGCGCGCATCCGCGGGTCGGTCGCCGGCAGGAAGCCCACCAGCGGCAGCAGCAGCACGGAGGCGTCCAGCTCCGGCGAGCCGAACGCGCCGCCGTACGCGCCGGTCCGCTCGTGCCAGCCGTCGCGCAGCACGGCGGTGCGGATCTCGTCGCGGATCCGCGCCCACCGCCGGGCGTCGGCCCGGTCGCCGAGCCGGGGCGCGAGCCGCACCGCCCGGTCCAGCGCCACCCAGCAGAGCACCTTCGACGTGAGGTAGTGCCGTTCGGTGTCCCGGGTCTCCCAGATGCCCCGGTCGGGCAGGTGCCAGGTGGCGGCGACCTGCTCGGCCAGGCCGAGCACCATCTCGCGCAGTTCCGTGTCGAACGACTCCCCGAGGTGGTCGCGCAGCTGCCAGACCGCCGAGAGCACCTCGCCCGGCACGTCGAGCTGGCGCTGCCGCCAGGCGTCGTTGCCGACCCGCACCGGCAGGCTGCCGCCGTAGCCGCGCAGGTGGGCGCACTCGTGCTCGGAGACGTCGCGCTCCCCCTCCAGGCCGAAGAGCACGGGCACGGGGTCGGTGCCGACCCGGCCGATCGAGCGGGCCGCCCAGGCGAAGAGCCGGGACGCCTCGGACGGGCAGGCGGCCACCCAGAGGGCGCGCAGCGTCATGGCGAAGTCGCGCAGCCACGAGTACCGGTAGTCGTAGTTGCGGTCGCCGCCGATCCGCTCCGGCAGCGACGTGGTCAGGGCCGCGGCCACCGCGCCACTGCGGGCGTACGTGAGGCCGGTGAGCACGGTCGCGCTGTGCCGGACCTGCTCCCGGTAGCGGCCGTCGTAGTGGTGCGACTCGCGGTAGGCCTGCCAGGCCTGCACCGTCTCGGCGAGCGCGGCCACCGGCTCCAGCCGGGCCGGCACCGTCCCGTACGCCTGCCCGTACGCCACGTCGAAGCCGACCACCTGCCCGGCGGAGACCTCGAACTCCTGCCGGACCCGGTCCCGGTCGACGTGCGGCGGCACCCCGCCGGTGTGCAGGGCCAGCACCGCCGGGCCGGCCGCGGCCAGCACCCCGCCGTCGGGCTGCCCGTGCAGGTACGGGGTGAGCAGGCCGTACTCCGGGCGGGGGCGGAAGTCGAGCGACATCCGCACCCGCCCGGCCAGTCCCTCCACGACCCGTAGCAGCACCGCCGGGGAGTTCATCCCCAGTTGGTGGCCACGGGCACCGAACTCGGCGGCGAGCGCGTCGGTGACCGCGACGCTCCCCTCCGGCGTGTGGTGCACGGTGCGCAGCACCAGCGTGTCGGCCACGTACGCCCGCTCCACCCGGTGCCCGGGAAGCCCGGCGGCGGTGGGCGCCAGCCGGAAGTGCCCGGCCTCCGGGTCGAGCACACGACCGAAGACCGACGGGGAGTCGAACCGGTCCGGGCACCACCAGTCGATCGAGCCGTCCCGACCGACCAGGGCGCCCGAACGGCAGTCGGAGAGGAACCCGTAGTCGGAGATCGCCAGTTGGTCCACCCGCTGCGGGTACCCCGTTGCGGCCGCCTCAGGCGGCACCGACGGTCAGGAGGTGGGCGGCTCGTCCTCGCCGGCGGCCTCGGCCGCGTCGGCCTCCTCCTTGGTCCGGTGCACCGCCTGGTCGGCGTGCTCGGGCGGACCGTAGACCGTGTAGAGCACCAGCGGGTTGGGGCCGGTGTTGACGAAGTTGTGCTTCGTGCCGGCCGGCACCACCACCAGGTCGCCCTGCACGACCTCGCGCTTCTCCCCCGCCACCTGCGCCTCGCCCGTACCGCTGACGAAGGTCAGGATCTGGTCGATGTCCTCGTGGACCTCCTCGCCGATCTCGCCACCCGGCGGAATCGTCATGATCACCAGCTGGGTGTGCGCACCGGTCCACAGCACCCGCCGGAAGTCCGGGCTCTTCTCGGCGACGGTCGCGATAGTGAAATGCTCCATGCCCACGCACATACCCGCTGCGGCCCGACGCCACGCCGGGACTCGCAGATGGTGGAATTCGCCACTCCTCGGGGGTTTCGATCCCTGATGGACGGGGATCGAGGGAGTAGCCGGCGCACGATGGCCGGTCGAGCCAGGTCCCCGCCGGCGTACCGCCGTACGGCTGCGGTGGTGGGAGACGGCCAGAGCGCGGCGACGTTCCGATCCACTGGATCCGAACGGCGCCGCGCGCTCGTGTCCGGCTCAGTCGTCGTCCTCGACCGACACCGGCTCCAGCCCCACGCAGCGCAGCTTCAGCTCGAACTCCCCGGACGGGCCGGCGAAGGCGACCTCCACGTCGTCGTCCGGCCCCGGCTCCGCGTCCGAGACCCGGTAGCCCGGCGCGGGCGTCCAGGAGACCAGCCGTACCCCGCCCGGCCCGCACTCGACCACCGCGCTGCCACCCGTCGTGGCGAAGGCCCGACGTGCTCCCGCCGGGGTCGAGCCCGGCGCTCCCGGCGACGGCGGTCCGCCGGTCCCGCCCGCCGTCGGGGACGACGGGCCGCCGGCCCCGGGGACGGTGGGCCTGGGCGAGGCCAGGGCACGCTCGATCTCCTCCTGGCTGAGCACCCCGCCCGGGGTACCGGCGATGCTCTCCCCCACCCACCGGATCGCGGCCACCCCGATCAGGGTGGCGAGGGCGGCGGTGGCCAGCCACCCGGCGACGGCGAGGAACGAACGGCGGCGCATTCCCCGAGTCTGACCGATCCGAGGTTGGGACGAGCACCGGACGAGGCTAAGGGAGGGTTAACGTCCGGGCCGGCCCGCCGCGTGGCGGCTAGCCTGCCACCTGTGGCCCGCCTGCTGCTCATCGAGGACGACCTGACGATCCGTACGCCGCTGCTGCGGGCACTGCGCGAGCGGGGGCACGCGGTGGCCGCCGCCTCGACGGCGATGACCGGCCTGCGCGACGCGCTGGACGACCGGCCCGACCTGGTGGTGCTCGACCTGGGACTGCCCGATCTGGACGGCCGCGAGCTGCTGCGGATGCTCCGCGCGGTCAGCGCCGTACCGGTGATCGTCGCCACCGCCCGCGACGACGAGACCGAGATCGTCGGGGTGCTCGACGCCGGGGCGGACGACTACGTGGTGAAGCCGTTCACGGCCGCGCAGCTCGACGCGCGGATCCGGGCGGTCCTCCGGCGCGGGAGCGGGTCCGCCCCGGAGGAGGACCCGGCGCTGGTGGTGGGCGGGCTGCGGGTCGACCCGCGGTCGCGGCAGGTCACCCTGGACGGCGCGCCCGTCGAGCTGACCCCGCGCGAGTTCGACCTGCTGCACCACCTCGCGGGCCGGCCCGGCCAGGTGGTCACCAAGCGGGAGCTGCTCGCCGAGGTGTGGCGGGTCCCGTACGGCGGCGCCGACAAGACCGTGGACGTGCACCTGTCCTGGCTGCGGCGCAAGCTCGGGGAGAGCGCGCAGGCGCCCCGCTACCTGCACACCGTCCGGGGCGTCGGGGTCCGGCTCGAAGCGCCGGGGAGCGCCGGATGAGGGCCCGGCTGGCGCTGCTGGTCGCCGCGGTCAGCGTGCTCACCCTGGTCGCCTTCCTGGTGCCGCTGGCGCTGCTGGTGCGTACGGTCGCGGCGGACCGGGCCACCGTGCGGGCCACGGCCGACGCGCAGAGCCTCGTCACCGTCGTCGGCACCGCCGACACCGCGACGATCCGGCTGACCGTCGACCAGCTGGCCACTGAGTCCGCGCGGCCGGTCACGGTGTTCCTGCCCGACGGCACAGTGCTCGGCGCCCCGGCCCCCCGTACGGCCGCCGTGGCGCTGGCGGAACGGGGGCAGAGCCTCACCGCCGAGTCCGGGCGGGGGCGGGAGGTGGTGATCGCCGTGCAGGGGCGCCCGGACGGCACCGGCGTGATCCGTACGGTGGTCCCGCCCGCCGAGCTGACCGCCGGGGTGACCCGGTCCTGGCTGGTCCTGGCCCTGCTCGGCGTGCTGCTGGTGCTGATCGGGCTGGCCGTCGCCGACCGGCTGGCGCGCACCCTGGTCCGGCCGATCGGTGAACTCTCGGCGGTGTCGCACCGGCTGGCGAACGCGGAGCTGGCCGCGCGCGTCACGCCCGCCGGGCCGCGCGAGCTGCGCGAGGTCGCCGGCGCCCTCAACCACCTCGCCGGCCGGATCCAGGTGCTGCTGGTGCAGGAGCGGGAGGAGGTCGCGGACCTCTCGCACCGCCTGCGTACCCCGCTGACGGCGCTCCGCCTGGAGGCCGAGGCGCTGCGCGATCCGGAGGACGCCGCCCGGGTGACCGCGGCCGTGGACGGCCTGGAGCGGGCGGTCACGGGCCTGATCCGACAGGCCCGGTGGCGGGTGCCGACGGCCGGGGCGGCCAGCGCCGACGCGGCGGCCGTGGTGGCCGAGCGGGTGGCGTTCTGGTCGGTGCTGGCCGAGGACACCGGGCGGGCCGTGACGCTCGACCTGGCGCCGGGACCGCTGCCGGTGGGTGTGCCCGCCGACGAGCTGGCGGCGGCGGTGGACGCCCTGCTCGGCAACGTCTTCGCACACACCCCGGACGGCACCGCGTTCGCCGTCCGGCTGACGGCGGAGGAGTCGGGCCGGGCGGCGCTGGTCGTGGCGGACGAGGGTCCGGGGATGCCGCCCGGCACGATCGGCCGGGGCGCGAGCACCGCCGGCTCGACCGGCCTGGGCCTGGACATCGCCGGCCGCGCCGCCCAGTCCAGCGGTGGCCGCCTCACCCTGCACACCGCGCCCTCCGGGGGCGCCGAGGTACGCCTCGAACTGGGCCCGCCCCCGTCCTGACCCTCCTCCGGTCGCGCCCGGACAGGCTTAACCCGGCCTTAGCGTTCGGGCAGCGTGGCGCTATCCGGGCGGGCGCGATCCTGGGAACCAGCAACCGAGGAAGGGTGAACGAGATGAAGCGCAAGTCCCTGATGCTGGCGTCGCTCGGAGGCGCGGCCGTGCTCGTCGTGACCGGCGCGACCTTCGGCGTCGCGGCGGCCGACAACGGCGCGGCCCGGGCGACCACCCTGGCCGCCGCCACCACCGCCCCGACGACCCCGGCCACGCCGGGCACCCCGAGCGGCACCGGGAGCAGCGCCCCGGCGACGAGCGGCGCGCCGACCACCAGCGGCACCCCGGCGGCGCCCGGCTCCCCGTCGGGCAGTGGTGCGCCGGCCACCGGCGACGACGCGGTGAGCGAGCAGCGGGCCGGCGAGATCGCACTGGCCCGGGCGGGCGGCGGCAAGATCGTCGAGGTCGAGCGCGAGGACGAGGACGGCCGGGCCGTGTGGAGCGTCGAGATCGTGGCCGGGCAGACCGAGCACGAGATCGACGTCGACCGGGGCGACGGCACGGTGGTCAAGGCCGAGCAGGAGCCGGTCGACGACGACGATGACGACGACGATGACCGCGACGATGACGATGACGACGACGACTCGGACGACGACGACTCGGATGACGACGGCGACGACGACTGACCCGTCGCCGGTAGCGCCGCCGTCCCGCACTGCGGGGCGGCGGCGTCGTCGCGGGCTGCGCGGCGGTGATCTGTGCCGCCGGCTCGACGCGTGGGCGCGGTGGGCGGGCCCGGCCCAGGAAGCGACGACGGTGACCCGGCGCCCTCCGGCGGGTTGTCGTCGCCGCCGGATGCCGCCCGCCCCGGCGGGCGGGACGGGCCGGTCGGCCCTGTGACCGACACCGATGTCTGGCTACATTGGGGTATGGTGCCCGCCCACGAGGGCCGGGCGGCGGAACCGGTCTACCGCCCCATCCTCGCCAACCGGCGGGGTGAGCTGGAGGCGCTCGGTCATCTCGACGACGTCGTCGCCCCCCTGCTCGCCCCGGTCCTCCAGGTGTCCGTCCTCGACCAGTTCACGATTGACGTGCTCCGTCGGCTGCCCGACGGGCTGCTCACGGCCGTCGACGTCACCGGCCTGCCCGACGCCCCGGAGGCCGAACTGGTCCGCTGGGGCGTACCGCTGGTGCCGGTGATCGGGCTCGCGGACAGTGACCGGCGCCTGGTGGCGCACGGTGCCGCGGCCCGGGCCCACGCCCAGCGGGCGGTCGTCCGGCTGCGGGTCGGGCACGATCGCGCCGGCCCGGACGCGGCCACGGCGGCGGCGGAGCGGATCTGGCGGCTCACCGGCCTGGTGCCCGAGCAGTGCGACCTGCTCCTCGACGCGGGCGACGTGTGCTGCCGGGCCGACGTACGGGTGGCCGAACCCCGGGTCCGCCGGTTGTCGGAGTGGGCCCGCCGGCACGCCTGGTGCTCCGTGAGCGTGGCGGCGGGCGGGATGCCCCCGGCGGTGTCCGCCCTGCCCACCGACGAACCGGTGCGCGTCGACCGTTGGGACTGGCAGCTCTGGCAGCGGCTGGCCGACCTCGGCGTCGGGTACGGCGACTACGGCGTCGGCTCCGCGGTGCCCGGTGCCGACCAGGCGGGAGACCGGCTGCCCACCGTCCGCTACACCACCGACGGCGCCTGGTGGGTGTACCGCTGGTCGCGGCGGGGCGGACGCGGCGACGACCGGTTCGCGGACCTGTGCCGCACCGTGGTCTCGGCGCCGCACTGGCCGGCCACGGGCGCGGCCTTCTCCTGGGGCGACCACGAGATCCTGCGGCGGGCCCGCCGGGGCGCCGGCGCCGGGTCCGCCAGCAACTGGGCGGCGTGGAGCACCTCGCACCACCTGGCGCACGTGCTGGCCGCGCTGCCGCAGCGGGGGCGGGCGTCCCGGCCGTGGCGGTCCGGTCAGGCGCCGCCGGAGCGGGGCCGTCCCGCCCGGCCGCACCGCAACGGGGAGACCCGCCGGGCCGGCTGAGCGCCTCCCCGCCGGGCACCGATGGGGAGGCGGCGCCCGGCCGTCACTGCTTCTCGGTGAACCCGAACTGCACGATGCCCTCGTCGTCGACGCTCGCGTCCACCGACGCGTCGCCGAGCAGCTCGGCGGCGTCGGAGTCCAGGAAGATGCGGGCGCCCTGGTTGTCGACCACGTGGTCGCCCTCGGTCGGTTCGGCGACCAGTTCGACGGTGAGCGAACCCGCGTCGGTGTCGGCGGCGATCCGCACTCCGCCGTCCTCGGCGACGTCCTGCTGGTTGGCGAGGTCTCGGATGACCAGCACGGCGTTGTCGGTCATGGTGAGCATGGCGGAACTCCTCGTGGATTCTCGGATTCGCGGTGCGGGACCGGGGATCGGCCCGCGGGCGAGCACACGTGGGAGGCGATGGAAGGGCGACACGCACATCGCCGTCGCGCTTCGGGGCAGCTCAGGGCCCCTCCACGGCCTACGGTGCCCCCTGCCGGGGCATCCGTCAAATAGAGCGGGGTCAGTCCGCGGCGCGGGCCGGGGCGAACCGGGCCCGGATCTCGCGTGCCGCCGCGCGGCCCGCCCGGTTGGCGCCGATCGTGCTCGCGGAGGGGCCGTACCCGATCAGGTGAATCCGCTCGTCGGCGACCACCCGGGTGCCGTCCATCGTGATACCGCCGCCCGGCGCGCGCAGGCGCAGCGGCGCGAGATGGTCCAGCGCGGCCCGGAAACCGGTGCACCACAGGATCACGTCGGCGGGCACGAACCGCCCGTCGTCCCAGGCCACCCCGTCCGGCGTGATCCGGTCGAAGACGGGTAACCGGTCGAGCACGCCGCGCTCGCGCAGCCGGCGCAGTTCCGGCGTGAGCGGCAGCCCGGTCACCCCGACCACGCTGTCCGGCGGGCGGCCCGCGCGTACCGCCGCGTCGACCAGGGCCACCGCCGCGCGCCCGCGTTCGGGGGTGAACTCCTCGTCGCGGAAGTCGGGCGGGCGCCGGGTCACCCAGGTGGTGCCGGCGGCCACGGTGGAGACCTCGGCGAGCAACTGGACGGCCGACGTTCCGCCGCCCACCACCACGACCCGCCGGCCGGCGAACTCCGCCGGTCCCCGGTAGTCGGCCGTGTGCACCTGCCGGCCCCGGAAGGTCGACCGGCCGGGGTAGTGCGGCCAGAACGGTCGGGTCCAGGTGCCGGTGGCGTTGACCAGGGCACGGGTGGTCCAGGAGCCGTGGTCGGTGTGCACGGCGAGCCGGCCGTCGGCCCGGTCGCGCACCTCCCGGACCCGCACGGGCCGCCGCACCGGCAGGTCGAACTCGCGCTCGTACGCGGCGAAGTAGGCGCTGACCACCTCGGCCGCCGGCCGGTCGGGCCCGGCCACCGGGAAGGGCAGGCCGGGCAGGTCGTGGAAGCCGTGCACCCGGTCGAGCCGCAGCGTGGGCCAGCGGTGCCGCCACGCCCCGCCCGGCCCGTCGCCCCCGTCGAGGATCACGAAGCCGTCCCCGGGGGCGAACCCGGCGCGGACCAGGTGGTGGCCGGCGGAGAGGCCGGCCTGCCCGGCCCCGGTCACCAGCACGTCGACGGAGCGCTCGTCCATGCCGGTTACAACACGGGCGGGCCCGCCCGGCTGCCCGCCGGGAGCGTCTCGCCGGTCACAGCCGCCGGGCCCACGGAAAATTTCTTTCCATCGACGCCCTTTTCTGGCAGATACCTGCATGGCAGCATCACCCCATGCATCGTCGTCTCTTCCCCCGGACGCTCGCGCTGGCGGCACTCGTCGCCGCCGCGGCCACGGCGGGCGCGCCCACCGCCACCGCCGAGTCCCCGACCCCCGCGGCGACCCGGCTGAACGCCACCATCGACGCGATCCTCGCCGACAGCCGGCTGACCGGGGCGCAGGCCTCGGTGGTGGTCAAGGACGCGACCACCGGAGAGACGGTCTACCACCGCAACGGCGACCGCCGCCTGGTACCCGCCTCCAACACCAAGCTGCTGACCTCGGCGGCGGCGCTGGAACTGCTCGGGCCGGGCCACCACTTCAGCACCGAGGTGCGGACCAGCGGCGCCCGCCGGGCGGGCCTGGTCTCCGGCAACCTCTACCTGCGCGGCGGCGGCGACCCGACCATGCTCGCCGCCGACTACGACGCGCTGGCCGCGCGGGTCGCCGCCGCGGGCGTCCGGGTGGTCACCGGCAACCTGGTGGCCGACGACACCCGCTACGACAGCACCCGCCTCGGCCCCGACTGGACCTGGGACGACGAGCCGTACTACTACGCCGCTCAGGTCTCCGCCCTGACCGTGGCACCGGACACCGACTACGACGCGGGCACCGTCATCGTCCACGCCGCCCCGGGCGCGACCGCCGGCGCGCGTCCGGTCGTCACCACCACCCCGGCCACCCGGTACCTGAAGATCGACAACCGGGCCGAGACGGTCGCGGGCGGGGAGACGTCTGTCTCCTTCGAGCGCGCGCACGGCAGCAACACGGTCGTGGTGACCGGGCAGATCGCGCTCGGTGCCGCGCCGGCGAACGACTGGGTCAGCGTCTGGGAGCCCACCGGCTACGCCGCGGACGTCTTCCGGTCGGCGCTGCGTCGGCACGGCGTACGGGTGCTCGGCCGGACGGTGCTCGGCCAGGCCACCCCGGAGGGCGCGGCCGAGGTGGCGCGGCACCGCTCGATGCCCCTGGCCCAACTGATGGTGCCGTTCCTCAAGCTGTCCAACAACGGGCACGCCGAGGTGCTGACCAAGGAGATCGGCCGGGTGCTCTCCGGCTCCGGCACCTGGTCGGCCGGGCTGACCGCGATCAGCGAGTACGTCGCCGACGCCGGGATGGACACCGGCACGCTACGCCAGCGCGACGGCTCCGGGCTCTCCCGGCGCAACCTGATCCCCGCCGACGAGTTCGTGGACCTGCTCACCGCCGTACGCGACGAGCCCTGGTTCGACACCTGGTACGCGGCCCTGCCGGTCGCCGGCGAGGCGGACCGGTTCGTCGGCGGCACGCTGCGCAGCCGGATGCGGGGCACGGCGGCGGCGGGCAACGTGCACGCCAAGACCGGCAGCCTGACCGGCGTCTCCGGCCTCTCCGGCTACGTCACCGACGCCGACGGGCGGGTGCTGGCGTTCTCGATCCTGCTCAACAACTACCTGGCCTCCTCCGTCAAGACGCTCGAAGACCAGATCGCGATCGCCCTGGCCTCGTACACGGGCAGGGGCGTGACCGGCGCGCGGGTCGCGGCCCCGACGGCGCCCGACACCCCCCGGGTCCCGGAGGGCCTGGAGTGCGCCTGGGTCAAGCCGAACGCCTGCTGACCGGCCGGCGGGGCCCGGTGCGGGGGCCCCGCCGGCACTCAGGCGCCGGGGCGGTGCGGCAGCTCGGCGGCCGGGTCGCCGCGCTCGATCAGTGCGGCGATCTCGGCGGGACGCAGGCCGCGCTGCGCCAGCACCCGGGCGCCCCAGCGGTGCAGCCGGCACGGGTGCGGGCTGGCGTCGTTGCGGCAGACCGTCCCGCCGGACCAGGTCCGGGGCGCGTGCACCACGACCGCCCGCACGGCGAACTGGGCGTCCTCGACGGTCACGTACGGCGGCAGCGGGATGTCCCGGAGCACCTCCCCGGACGGCTCCCCGGCGGCCCGGGGGGCGGTCGGACGGACGGTGCGGGCGGTGACGCTGCTCATCGGTGTGGCCTCCACAAGGGATGGTCGGAGATGGACAGCAGAAAGTTACGACAGGCGCGACGCGGCGCGACGGACAAACTGTCCCGCAGGGTGGACACGGGCCCGCCCGCCGGCACCGGACGGCGGTCCGGGCGGGACCGCCACCGGGGCGGAGCCGCCGGTCAGCCGGCCGCCCGCGCCCGCAGCCGGGCGGCCGTCCGGCGGGGGTCGTAGTCGGGGGCGACGCCGTCGACGATCAGCGTCGCGCCCGGGATGTGCCGGGTGCGCAGCGGCAGGATCTCCTGGTACGCCGGCGAGTCGTACCAGGCCCGGGCCCGGTCCAGGTCGGGGAACTCGATGATGACCACGGTGCCCGGCCAGTCGCCCTCCCTGACCTCCACCTCGGCGCCGTGCACCCGGAACCGGCCGCCGAACGGGTCCAGCGTGGCCTGGATCCGCTCGATGTAGGTGAGGATGTCCTCGTGGGCCGGGGTGTCGTAGAGGTGGGCGAGCGCGAACGCGGGCATGGTGCCTCCCGGGAACCGGTCCGCCCGGCCGGACGACCGGGGCGGTACGCCGAGTCTCCCGCCGGCGCGTGCCCGGCGTCGATTACCCGTGGGGTAACGACGGTGGCGGCCCGCCCCGCTCAGACGCGGTCGAGCACGACGACGGGGATCTCCCGGTCGGTCTTCTCCTGATACTCGTCGTACGCCGGCCAGATGGCGGCCATCGTGGACCACATGCGCGGCTTCTCCCCCGCCGTCGCGGTACGCGCCCGCGCGGTGAACCGCTCGGCGCCCACCTGCACCTCGACCAGCGGCTCGTCGAGCAGGTTGAGGTACCAGGCCGGGTGCTTCGGGTCGCCGCCCTGCGAGGCGACGACCAGGTAGGCGTCGCCGTCGCGCCCGTAGATCAGCGCGGTGCGCCGCAGCTTCCCGCTGCGCCGGCCCCGGGTGGTCAGCAGCAGCGTGAAGACCCCGGGCTGCCACTCGTGCCCCTCGGCGCCGCCGGTCTCGACGTACCGCCGGATGTGGTCGGCCACCCAGCCCTGCGGGCTGTCCAGCACCTGCTCGCCCATCGGCCCTCCCGTTCGCCCTCGCGCACCCGGTCGTCGCGATCACGCTACTCCGGGCGGCGGCCGGTCGCCGGGCGAACGGAGCCGCCCGGGCACCGCGTCAGCGCAGCGCGACCGCCTGGACGCCGACGTTGCCGCAGTCGTCGCTGAACGCCTGCTCCACCGTCCAGGTCAGCACCAGCCGACTGCCCTTCGGCGCCTGGAACCGGATGGTGAACTCGGTGGACCGGCTGGTGTGCCGGTCCTCGATCCGCAGGGTCCGGCTCGGACCGCCGACGGAGAGTCGGGCATCCAGCCGGCCCCGGGCCATCCACACCCCGCCGTACAGCCGGACGGTGCGCGCCTGGCCGTCGGCGGCCACCGCGAGCGTGAAGCCGCTGCCGGCGCCGCACCGGTAGACCCCGTGCGGCGAGCCGCTCGCCGACGTCACCGGGCTGCCGTCGCGCCAGCTGAAGCTCTCCTGGTTGTCGTCCCAGCCGCCCCGCCGGCCGGTGCCGCCCTCGTCGCGGATCTCGCCGGAGCCGCCGCGCTTGCGGACCGTCGACTCCGCGCCGCGCAGGCCCCAGTGGACCCAGTCGCGGCGGCCCACAGTGGTCAGGTCGACCTCGCCCGGCGCCTCGGCCATGCTGGCGGCGAGCACCGCCCGCACCGGCGGCGCCGACGTCGACGGCTTCGGTGGCGTCGGGGACGGGCTCGGCGGACGCTGCCGGGGCCGCAGCCCGGGCGAGACCAGACCGGCGTCCAGGTCGCGTCCCTCCACCCCGGGGAAGCCGCTCGGCCGGCCGGCGTCCGCCGGTACGTCGCCGGCGGTCTCCCCGCCCGGCTCGGGGTCGCCGGCGGTCAGGTACGACACGAGGGCGACCAGGCAGGCGACCACGGCGATCCCCTCGACGGCCCACCGGCGGCGCTGCCGTGCCCGGGCCAGCCGCCGCAGGCCGGTGCGGGTGTGCCCGGCCTGCGGAAGGGGCGGATGCCGGGTCCCGGGCGGGGCTGCCGGGTCGCCGTACCGCGACGGCCGGATGTGCTGTCGGGTGAGGTCTTCCTCCGCCACCGGCCCTCCACTCCCCCACCGGCCCCGGCCGGACGCGGCCGTCCGTTCTGGGCGGCCCGCGCCCGCACCGCCTCGTCCGTCGCGCCGGACGGACGGGCGTGTCCAGTTCGTCACCGGACGGTAGCGGACATCGATCAGGACGGTGGTCTCGGGGCGGTGCCGCCGGCCCGGCAGGCGATCCGGACGCCCGGGTCGGCTGCCTCAGCGGATCTCGAAGCCCAGCGCCTGCGCGATCACCATGGCCTGCGTGGCGTCGACGATCGCGCCGGCCCGCTCCACCGCCGTCGGGTCGAGCGCGGTGAGGTCGCTGCCGCGCAGGTCGGCCCCGGTCAGCCGGCAGCGGTGCAGCTGCGCGGCGGAGAGGTCGACGCCGGTCACCGTCGCCCCGGTCAGGTTGGCCCCGGTCAGGTCCGCCTCGCGCATCCGCACGTCGGTGAGGCGGACCCCGCGCAGGTCGGCGCCGGGCAGCGCGACGAACGACCAGTCGCCGCCGGCGACCGTCAGCGGCCGCAGGTCGCACTGGGCGAAGGTGCTGCCCACGAGCTTGCAGCCGGTGAACTCCGCCTCGAACAGGTTGCACCGCTGGAAGGTGCAACGGGTGAAGGCCGAGTCGGTGTGCCGGGAGGAGTTGAAGCGCGTGTTGCCGAAGGTGCAGCTGTCGAAGACCGCGCCCCGGCTCACCGCCTCGGACAGGTCGACGTCGAAGAACGTGCAGCGGACGAAGTGCCGGTCCACCAGCTCCTCGGCGTACCAGTCCTCGTTGCGGAAGGTCTCGTCCTCGGTCAGCTCGGGCATCGGGCCAGGCTATCGAGGGGGTGGGACAACGGCGGGCAGCCCCTTCCGGCGGGGCGTACCGGCTAGTAGTTTCGGCGACGTGAGTGTGGCACGCAGCATCGACCCGGACCAGATCGGCTTCGACCCGGCGCGGTTGGCGCGCATCGACGAGCACTTCGGCAGGTACGTCGACGACGGTCGCCTCGCCGGCTGGCAGGTGCTGGTCACGCGGCGCGGCGAGATCGCCCACTCGTCGACGTACGGGCTGCGCGACGCGGAGGCGGGCAGGCCCGTCGAGGCGGACACGCTCTGGCGCATCTACTCGATGACCAAGCCCGTCACCTCCGTCGCCGCGATGATCCTGTGGGAGGAGGGCCGCTTCGAGCTGACCGACGAGATCAGCCGGTGGCTGCCCGAGTTCGCGGACCTGCGGGTCTACTCCAAGGGCTCGGCGCTCAAGCCCTTCACGGTGCCGGCGGTCGAGCCGATCCGGGTGTGGCACCTGCTCACCCACACCGCCGGCCTGACGTACGGCTTCATGCAGACCTCGGTGGTCGACGGCATCTACCGGGCCGCCGGCTACGACCTGTACCCGCCGGCGGACGTCGACCTGGCGACGGCCTGCCAGGCGTTCGGCGAGCTGCCGCTGCTGTTCCAGCCCGGCACCGCGTGGGGCTACTCGGTCGCCACCGACGTGCTCGGCCGGCTCGTGGAGGTGGTCTCCGGGCAGAGCCTGGACGCCTTCTTCGCCGACCGGATCTTCCGCCCGCTGGGCATGACCGACACGCACTGGTGGGCCGAGGGCGACACCGCCGACCGGCTCGCCGCCCTCTACGCGCCCGACCCGCGCACCGGCCGCGCGTTCCGCTACGACAAGCTGGGCGCCCTGGCGTACGAGAAGCCGCTGCTGCTCTCCGGCGGCGGCGGCCTGATCTCCAGCGCCGCCGACTACCACCGGTTCACCCAGATGCTGCTGCGCGGCGGCGAGCTGGACGGGGCACGCCTGCTGGGACCGCGCACGGTGCGCTTCATGACCCGCAACCACCTGCCCGGCGGGCAGGACCTGGAGACCCTCTCCGCCGGTGGCTTCGCCGAGACCACCCTCGACGGGATCGGCTTCGGGCTCGGCTTCGCCGTGGTCGACGACCCCGTACCGAGCCGGGTGCCGAGCAGCCCCGGCGAGTACTACTGGGGCGGCGTGGCGAGCACGGCCTTCTGGGTCGACCCGGCCGAGGAGGTCACGGCCCTGTTCTTCACCCAGCTCATGCCGTCGAGCACCTACCCGATCCGGCCGCAGCTGCGGCAGCTCGTCTACTCCGCCCTGGTCGACTGAGCCGGCTCCAGGCCCGGCCGGCGAGGGGGACGGCGGCGCGGTGCCGGTCCGCCCCCGGTCGCCGGGTCACCGCCGCCGGCACTCCTCCATCCCGTCGGGGTACGTCCAGCACTCCGTCTGCACCCCGGCCGTGCCGGTGACCCGGAAGGGACGCCCCGCGTCGTCGACCGTGACGGTGCCGGTGCGTCCCCGCGACGCCCAGTCCACCTCGACCGTCCAGTCGCAGTCGCAGTCGACCGTGTGGCCGATGACGAGGAAGGTCTCGGCATCGGTCAGGGACACCCGGTACGGGAAGCGGATCTCTTTGCGCTCGTGTTCGGGGAGGCTCGCCCCGCCCTCGTCGAACAGGCCGGCGGTGAGCACCGGAGGGTCCTCGTCCAGGTTCGCCTCCACCCAGCGGTAGGCGGTCGGGCCGCCTCCGCCCGGAGCGGTGAACACGCCCCGCAGGGCGGGGCGCCGCGTCATCACCCGCACCCGCAGGTCGGTGAGGGTCACCTGCGCCTCGTCGACCCCCTGGACCGTGAAGTAGACGTACTGCCGGGAGGCGGGCGTCCCGGCGGCCTCCCGGGCCCACCGCGACCAGTCGCCCGCCCAGGCCGGTCGGGCGGGGACCTCCGCCAGCGGCGGCGCGACCACCCAGCCGTCCGACGCCTCGTGGCCGACGCGGACCGCGACCGTGAACGGCAGCGCGTCGGGGTCGGGCGGGGGCGGCGGGGGCGTGCCGGGAAGGAGTCCCCAGGCGAGGAGCCAGGCGGTCAGCATCGCCGTGACGACGGCCGCGAGGACCCCGGCGAACCAGCGGCCGGCGGGCGGCCCGGCGGGCGAGAGCCGGCGCACCAGTGCCCGCACCCGATCGGAGCGGCGCGCCCTCGGCTCCTGCGCCGGTTCCGTCGACGCCTCCGGGGGCCCGGGCGTCCCGGCGGACGCGTCACGTTCCTCCGTCATCGCGCCCACCCCCGCCCTTCAGCGGTCACGGTCCGACACCAGTGCACCCCGAAGCGTGCGACGACGCAAGGGGCGGTTGCGCCGCGTGGGATCTCCGGTCCGCCAGCGCGCGATGTCGCCGGTCAATAGCCTGGAGACGAGCCACGTCCGGCGGGCCGGACGGGCCTGGCGGGAGGCGGTATGAGCAACATCGTCGTGTTCGGCGCGGGTGGCACCGCGGGGTCGCGGATCGCCGCCGAGGCGGTCGGCCGGGGGCACCGGGTCACCGCGGCGGTACGCCGGCCGGAGGCCACCTCGTACCTGCCGCCGGCGGTCACGGTGGTCACCGGGGACGCCACCAGCGAGCGGAGCGTACGGGAACTGGCACCCGACACGGACGCCATGGTGGTGGCGATCGGCGGCGGCGAACACGACCTCTGGCTCAACGCGGCGCGGAACCTGGTCGGCGCGCTGCGTGGCATGCCGGCCGCGCCCCGGATCATCCACGTGGGCGGCGGGTCGACCCTGCTCACCCCGAAGGGCACCCGCTTCCTCGACGAGCCGGACTTCCCCGAGGAGTACCGCGAATCGGCGCGGGGGCAGGCCGAGGCCCTCGACTTCTACCGCTCCTCGGCCGACGGGGTGACCTGGACGTACGTCTCGCCGCCGCCGCTGGAGTTCCACCCGGGTGAGCGCACCGGGCACTACCGCACCGGCGGCGACCAGCCGGTGACCGACCACGAGGGCCGCTCGGTGCTCAGCTACGAGGACCTGGCGGTGGCGATCGTGGACGAGATCGAACAGCCGCGCCACGAGAACGCCCGGTTCACCGCCGCGTACTGAGCGGCGCGGGGGCGGCCGGCGGTGCCGTGGGCGCGGGTCAGTCGGCGAGGCGGGCGGGGAAGCCGCCGGTGGCGATCGGGCCCCAGGCGTCGATGGTGACCCGGATCAGCGACTTGCCCTGCCGGACCATCGCCGCCCGATACTCGTCCCAGTCCGGGTGCTCGCCCGAGATGCAGCGGAAGTACCCCACGAGCGGCTCCAGCGCCGCCGGCAGGTCCAGCACCTCGGCGGTGCCGTCGAGCTGCACCCACGGGCCGTTCCAGTCGTCGGAGAGCACGCACGCCGACACCCGTGGGTCGCGGCGGATGTTGGCGACCTTGGCCCGCTCGGGATAGGTGGAGATCACCAACCGGCCCTCGTCGTCCACCCCGGCGGACACCGGGGACGACTGCGGCCGACCGTCGGCGCGGGTGGTCATGAGCACCACCCGGTGCCGCGGCCGGAGGAACTCGGTCAGCCCGGCCCGGTCGACCCGGGTGTTCGTCGCGATGCTGCGTGCCATCGTTCGTTCCTACCAGGGCTTCCGTCGCCCGGCGACCGCACCGGAGGGAACGGGCCCGACGCACACCGCGGATCGCGCGGCGGCCGGATCGCGGCGCGGCGGCCTCAGCGGGGTCGCGGGGCGGCGCGGCCGGCGGCGGGCTGGGCCGGCACCCGGGGGCGGACCGAGGGCCGCCAGGCGCGGCCGTTGGCGTAGATCACCCGGAAGCCGAGGTACGAGGCGAGGGGCGCCCAGTGCGCGGAGCCCATCCGCAGCTCGGCGGCGTTGTGGCGCTGCCCGTTGGCCAGCACGTCGAGCAGGACGGTCTCGAAGGCGGCCGACTCGACCCAGTCCACCTCCCGGGTGTACCCGCAGATCAGGGCCGCTCCGGTGGCGTCGAGGAAGTCCCGCAGCACCGCGTCGGAGGCGCGCAGCACCGAACAGCTGCCGAAATAGAGCCGCCGGCCCTCGCAGCGGCCCGCCATCAGCTCGGCGACGTCGGCGAGCGCCACCGATTCCCAGTCGGTGAGGCAGAGCCGGCTCGGCTCGCCGTGCATGGCGAAGAAGCCGACCCGGTGGTCGGCGTACTGCTTGAGCAGCCAGCGGTCGACGAAGTAGAAGAGTTCGTCGCGGGTGGCCGCGTCCTTGTGGATGAAACGGATCTTTCCGAGCCGTTCGAGCAGTTCGAGGGTGGGCAGGACGGAGCCGCGCTCGTTGAGGTCGCGGTGCCACTGGCCCTCGATGCAGAAGACGCCACCGCGTGCCATGCCGCCCCCTCCCCCGGTCCCGCCGGCGCTGACGTTACCGGGTCGGGCCGGCGGGAGAACATCACCCGGCGCGTGCCGACCTGCGGCTTTGCGCGCCGTTCGCGCTTTCCTGTGGCCTGTTGCCGATCAATGGGCGATTCGCAATTCGCGTAATGCCCAGGCAACGCTCAGCAACGGCGAATCGTGAGGACAATTCTTGTTAATCGCCGCGAACCACCCGTCGGCCTGCCACTGTGGAAATGCGGGACGGGCAGGCCGATGTCCCGGATGCCACCCCATTCCCACTCCTATCGGGAGGACTTCTGTGCGCGTTAACACCCTGAAACGGGCCGCTGTCGCATTCGCCCTGGCGTTGCCGGCAGCCGCTGTCGCCACGGTGGCCGCCGCGCCAGCGGCCCACGCCGACGGCTGCTACACGTGGAAGCGCAACCTCTACCAGGGGCGCTCCGGCGACGACGTCCGCCAGTTGCAGATCCGGGTCGCCGGGTGGGCCGGCAACCGGGACATCGTGGAGAACGACGGCCGCTACGGACCGAAGACCGCCGCCGCGGTCAAGCGGTTCCAGGCCGCGTACGGGCTGCGCGCCGACGGCATCGCCGGACCGCAGACGTACGGCAAGCTCTACGACCTCCAGGACGACGACTGCACGCCACGGCACTTCAGCTACAGCGAGATGGACGACGGCTGCGGTCGCGGGGGCTGGAGCGGTGGTCCGCTCTCCGCCGCGCAGACCCGGCAGAACGCGCTGCGCACGATGTGGAAGCTGGAGGCGCTGCGGCGCAGCCTCGGCGACAAGCCCCTCCTCGTCAGCAGCGGTTTCCGCAGCCGCACCTGCAACGACCAGGTCGGCGGGGCGTCCGACAGCCAGCACCTCTACGGCAACGCCGCCGACGTGGTGTCGCGCACCAGCTCGCTGTGCCAGATCGCCCGCGACGCCCGCAACCGGGGCTTCAGCGGGATCTACGGTCCCGGTTACCCGGACCACGACGACCACGTGCACGTGGACTCGCGGCGGGAGAACAACAGCGACGACACCCCGAACACCACCAGCTGGTCCGCGCCGGACTGCGGCATCGGCGCCGGCCGCGACTGAGCCGGCCCAACGACGACGCCGGCCCGGGCGCGGGTGCCACCCCGCGCACCGGGCCGGCGTCGTGTACCCGCTCAGCTCGCCCGGGGCCAGCGCGGCGTGGTGGCGGGGGGAGCCACCGGCCGGGCGGGGCCGGCGGGACGTACGCCGGGCGCGACCGCGCGCGGGCCGCCCGGGTGCCCGCCGGTGGCACGTGGTGCGCGGCTGGCCGGCGCGGGGCCGGTCACCGTGAACGGGAACGGCACGTGCACGAAGGGGTTGCCGTGCCGCACCAGGGCGTCGATCTGCCGCTCGTTGAGCCCGTGCCGCGTCAGCACCCGCCGGCCCCAGCGGTGCAGCCGGCAGGGGTACGTCGCGCCGTCGTTGCGGCACAGCGGCCCGGCCGGCCACTCCTCGGCGGCGTGCACCACCACCGCCCGGACCGCGAGCCGGACGTCCTCGGGGGTCAGGGGCGCCGGCACCGGCACCTCGCCCAGGATCTGGTCGATGGGATCCGTCGACTGCTCACCAACCCGCACGGCAGGCCTCCCGCGGCTCCGGCAGCGGTGCGGCTGACCCGCCGCACCGCATCCTCGGCGACTGGTACGGCCCCCGCCCCCGGAAGGTTCAATCGCGCCTCAGACGAGGCCGGCGTCGTGCACCAGCAGAGCCACCTGGACCCGGTTGTTCAGGCCCAGCTTCACCAGCAGCCGCGACACGTACGCCTTGACGGTCGCGACGCTCATGAACAGCTCGGCGGCGATCTCGGCGTTCGTCCGGCCCTGCCCGAGCGCGACCGCGACCTCGCGCTCCCGGTCGCTGAGCCCGGCGAGCTGCCGCAGCGCCCGCTCCCGACGCGGGTCGGGGTCGCCCGCCGCGCCCGGCGCGGTCACGTGGTCGATCAGCCGGCGGGTCACCGCCGGGGAGAGCGTCGCCTCGCCCGCCGCCACCCGGCGCACCGCCCGCACGATCTCGGCCGGCGGGGTGTCCTTGAGCAGGAAGCCGCCGGCCCCGGCCCGCAACGCCCGGAGCACCTGCTCGTCTGCGTCGAAGGTGGTCAGCACCAGCACCTCGGGCGGGTCGGGCGACGCGCGCAGCGCCTCGGTGGCCGCGAGACCGTCGAGCCGGGGCATCCGGATGTCCATCAGCACCACGTCCGGCGCGCAGGTGGCCACGGCGGCGGGCACCTCGCTGCCGTCGGCGGCCTCCCCGACCACGAGCAGGTCCGGCACCCCGCCGAGGATCATCGACAGGCCGGCCCGCACCAGCGCGTCGTCGTCGACGAGCAGCACCCGTACCGGCCGGCCGGGGTCGGGGCCCGGCCCGCTCACGCCGGCCACGGCAGCCAGGCGGCCAGCCGGAAGTCGCCCGCGTCGTCCCGCCCGTACTCCAGCCGGCCGCCGGCCAGGCTGACCCGCTCCGCGATGCCGACCAGGCCGGTGCCGGCGCCGGGGATCTCCGGGCCGGCGATGCCGCCGACCGGCCACCGGTTGCGGATCTCCACGGTCAGCCCGTCGCCGGGGGCGCCGGCCACGTCGACGGTGACCGTCGCGCCGGCGGCGTGCTTGCGGGCGTTGGTGAGCCCCTCCTGCACGATCCGGTAGACGCTGCGCCCCACCGCCGCGGGCACCCGTTCCGCCGAGGTGACCACCTCGCGTACGCCGATCCGCGCCCCGGCCGACCGGGACTCCTCGACGAGCGCCGGCAGATCGCCCAGGGTGGGCTGTGGGCGCTCGGGATCCCCCTCGGCGGTGGTCTCCGCCCGGAGCACCCCGATCACCTCGCGCAGATCCTGCAACGCGGCGTGGGCGCTGCCCCGGATCACCCCGGCCGCCCGCGCCACCTCCTCCGGCGGCGCGTCCGGCCGGAACTCCAGCGCGCCGGCGTGCAGGCTGAGCAGCGAGATCCGGTGTGCGAGCACGTCGTGCATCTCGCGGGCGATCCGGGTGCGCTCCAGGTGCCGGGCCTGCGCCACCCGCAACTGCTGCTCCGCCTCGGCCCGCTCGGCGCGCTCGCGCAGCGACACGACGAGCTGCCGCCGGGCCCGGACGAACATCCCCCACGCCAGCACGGAGAGGCTGAGCACCACCCCCCAGGCGGTGGTCGCCCAGTACGGCATCTGCGGGTCCGGGCGCAGGTAGCTGAAGGCGAAGTTGGTGACCAGGCCGGCGGCGGTCAATCCCAGCGCGACGGCCGTGCGCCGGTGCACCACCACGGTGAAGTAGATGATCAGCAGCGGGATCGCCGCCGCCATCGAGAACAGGGTCAGCGGCACGGTCGCGACGGCGAGCCCCACCGGCCACCGGCGCCGCAGCCAGATCAGCGCGCAGCAGGCGAGCCCGAGCAGGGCGTCGGCCGGGACCATCCAGCGCTGCGGCAGCGGCGTGGCGAACTCCGGGTCGGACGAGGCCGCGTCGGCCGTGGCGAGCAGGACCCAGCCGAGGGAGAGCAGGAAGCAGAGGCCGTCCACCACCCAGTCGCGGGTGGTGCGACGCGGCCCCCGCCCCACCCGCGCCGCCGGATCGACGCTCAGCGCCCCCGGCAGCAGCCAGGGGTGCTCCGGTACGGCGGCACTGGTCACGCGACCATGCTAGGCAGCCGCCCGGCGGACCGACCAGCTACCAAAGTCGAGACCCTGGCGTCGACCAAGGTAGCCGCCGGACGAGACCGTCGGCCGCAGCGCGCGGCCGGGTGGCTCCGGCAGCGTGGCCGGCATGATCAGCGTGGAACACCTCACCAAACGGTACGGGCGGCACACCGCCGTCGACGACGTGTCGTTCCGTTGCGAGCCGGGCACCGTCACCGGCTTCCTGGGACCGAACGGCGCCGGCAAGTCCACCACCATGCGGATGATCTGCGGGCTCACCCCGCCCAGCGGCGGTGGCGCGACGGTCGGCGGCCGGCCGTACCGGGAACTGCCCAACCCCGGGCGGGAGGTGGGCGTGCTGCTGGACGCCTCGGCCCAGCACGCCGGGCGCACCGGGCGGGAGGCGCTGACCGTGGCCGCGGCGACCATGGGCGTGGACCGCCGGCAGGTCGCCACCAAGCTCGACCTGGTCGGGCTGAACGAGGTCGCGGCGAAGCGCCGCCTCCGGGCGTACTCGTTGGGGATGCGGCAGCGGCTCGGCCTCGCGCACGCGCTGCTGGGCGACCCCCGGGTGCTGATCCTCGACGAGCCGGCCAACGGCCTGGACCCGGAGGGGATCTTCTGGATGCGCGGCCTGCTGCGCGACTTCGCCGACCGGGGCGGCACCGTGCTGCTCTCCTCCCACCTGCTGCGCGAGGTGGAGGCGGTCGCGGACCGGCTGGTGGTCATCGGGGGCGGCCGGATCGTGGCCCAGGGCGACAAGGCCGAGTTGCTTGCCGGCGGCGGGACGCTGGTGCGGGCCCGCGACGGCGGGGCGCTGCGCGGCGCGTTGGAGCGGGCCGGGCTGGCGGCCACCGAGGGCACCGAGGGGCTGCTGGTCCACGCCGACGCCGAGGCGGTCGGGCAGGCCGCCGCCGACGCCGGCGTCGCCCTCACCGAACTGCGGTCCGCCGGCAGCGGCGGCCTGGAACAGCTCTTCCTCACCCTGACCGCCGGCGCGTCGACCCAGGAGGCCGTCCGATGACCACCGCCACCACCGCCAGCCCGCCCGCCACCACCGCGCCCGAGCGCCATTCCGGCGTACGCCGGCCGTCGCTGCTCCGGCTCACCGGCGTGGAGCTGCGCAAGCTCGTCGACACCCGGGCCGGGCTCTGGCTGCTGATCACCATCGGGCTGCTCGCCGCCGCCCTCGTGGTGGTCCAGTTGATCTGGTCGGACGACGCCGCGCAGACCTTCCCCAACTTCTTCCTCCCCTCGATGCTGCCGATCGGCCTGCTGCTGCCCGTGCTGGGCATCCTGTCGATCACCGGGGAGTGGTCGCAGCGCACGGCGCTCACCACGTTCGCCCTGGTGCCGCGGCGGGGCCGGGTGAACGTCGCGAAGCTGGTCGCGATGGTGCTGGCGGCCCTGGCGTCGGTGGTGGTGAGCCTCGGCGTGGCCGCCGCCGGCACGCTCGTCGCCGGGGCCACCGGCGGCGCCGGCACCTGGCGCATGGAGTGGGCCCTGCTGCTGCACGCCGTGGCGCTCCAGGTGGCAAACGTGCTGATGGGGGCCGGCTTCGGCCTGCTGCTGCTCAACACCCCGCTGGCGATCGTCGGCTACCTGCTGCTGCCGACCGTCTGGTCGATCCTCGGCGAGATGATCCGACCGCTGCGCGGCCCGGCGGGCTGGCTGGACACGGGCCGGACCATGGAGCCGCTGCTCACGCCCGACGTGACCGCCGGGCAGTGGGGACGGTTCGCCGTGTCGCTGCTGGTCTGGCTGGCCGTGCCGCTGGTCGCGGGGCTGGTCCGCACGCTGCGGCGCGAGGTGTCCTGACGGTGGACGGCTACGGTGCGCCCACCGTCGTCGACGGCGGCGCGGCGGAACTGGCGATCCTCTGGGGCGGGTTCCCGGCACTCGGCGCGGGCGCCGGGTGGCTGCTCGTCGCCGGCGCGGAGTGGGTCGCCGGGCTGTCCTGGGCCCCCGCGCAGGACCTGTTCGAGCTGGTCGCCCGGCTGCCGGACCCGCAGGCCGGCATCGGCGGGCTGGCCGTCGGCGCGCTGGGCGGCCTGCTGGTCGCCGCCGTCGGCACCGCCGAACGGCTCGCCGTCACCGTCGACGCCGAACGGGTCCGGCTGCGCCGTGACCGCACGGACCGGCAGGTCGGGCGGCGACCGGTACGCGCCGTCTTCGTCGACGGCAAGGACCTGGTGCTGCTCGGCGCGGACGACGAGGAACTGGTCCGGGAGCGGTCGGACCTGGCCGTCGACCGGCTGCGCGACGCCTTCCGCGCGCACGGCTGGCCGTGGACCGACGGTGACCCGCACCGGGACGCGTACCGGCGGTGGGTGCCGGGCCTGCCGGGGCTGCCGACCGGCGCGGACGCGCTGCTGCGGGCCCGGCAGCGGGCCCTCGACGCCGACCGGGGCGGCGAGGCCCGGGAGCTGCGCGGCGAACTGGGCCGCACCGGGGTGGTGCTCCGCGACGACGGCCGGCGGCAGTACTGGCGGCTGACCCGCGCCGCCCCGCGCCCCCGGTCGGAGGACGCGACTTCGGCTGAGCCGGAGGTCGAGGGCCGGTAGCGTTGCTCCCGACGGGGCCCGGGGCACGGGGAGCGCGCGATGACCGAGCAGCAGCCGTACCGGGTGGTGGCCCGGCACCCCGGCTTCGAGCTGCGCCGCTACCCGGCCCACCTGGTCGCCGAGGTGCGGGCGGAGGGCGCGTTCGAGCAGGCCGCCCGGGACGCCTTCCGGCCGCTGGGCGCGTACCTGCGCGGTGCCAACCGCGCGCGGCGGGCGACCGCCCGGGAGACGGGCCCGCAGACGATCGCGATGACGGCCCCGTTCGTGCAGGAGGAGGGGGACCGGCCTGGCCACTGGCTGGTGTGGCTCGTGATGCCGGCGGGCCTCACCCCCGACACGCTGCCCGAGCCGGCGGACCGCCGGGTGCGCACCCGGATGGTCCCGGAACAGCTCGCCGCCGCGACGCGCTTCCCGGGTCGCTGGACGGCCCGGGCGTTCGACCGGCGGGCGACCGCGCTGGGCCGGGCGGTCACCGCGGCCGGGCTGCGCCCCACCGGCGCGGTCCGGTACGCGCGCTTCGATCCGCCGTGGAAGCCGTGGTTCCTGCGCCACAACGAGGTCGTGCTGCCGATCGCCGAGTGAGTCGGGTGCCGCGTCCCGGCACGGGGCGCTCCCGGCCGGACCGGCGCGGCTATCCCCGTCGGGGTACGCCCGCGGGCCGGGACCGGGCTCTGGTCACCGACGCCAGCAGTTCGTCGAGGGCGTCGACCTCGGCCCAGCCGTTCACCGCGATCCGGCCGGCGGCGTCCACGGTCACCTCGACCCGGTCCGGGCTGTGCGACACCTCGTCGAGCAGCCCCGGGAAGCGGTCGCCGAGCAGCACGAACTCCTGGTTGGTGGAACCCACCCACGGCCGCCGGGTGTCGATCCGATCGGCCAGGAACGGCCCGGCGACGAGGAGGTCGGTCGCCGCCAGCAGCGCCGCGACGTCGTCCCGGCCGGCGTCGACCGCCCGGTGCAGCTGCGCCCGGGTGTAGCCGGTGAAGGTCATCACCGAACGCCCGGCGGCGCGTACCCCGGCGGCGACGGCCGCCAGCGGGGCGGCCTGGTCGAAGGGCTCGCCGCCCAGCAGGGTCAGCCCCTCGGTGCCGGCGTCGAGCGCCCGGCGCACCAGGTCGGCGGGGGCGACCCGTTCGCCGCCCCGGAAGCTCCACAGGTGCGGGTTGAAGCAGCCGGGGCAGCGGATGGCGCAGCCCTGCACCCAGACGGCGGTCCGCTCGCCCGGGCCCTCGGCGCGGGTGGCGGCCAGGAACCGCGCCACCGCCACCGTCTCCGCCCCCACCGGCGGGCGCGGCCCCGGACCGTCGTCAGACATCGAGGACCCGGCCGGGCGGCGGCCGGTCGGGCGCCGGCCCGGCGGGCGGGACGCACTCCACGGCGTCGCGCAGGCGCGCGTACTCGTGGGGGGCCAGGTTGGCGGCGGCGGCGAACTCGGCCAGGCTGCCGAAGGACCCGCGCCGCTCCCGCTCGGCCAGCACCTGCCGGGCGCGCTGCGGGTCGAAGCCGGGCAGCGCCGCGAGGTCGCCCGGCCCGGCCGCGTTGACGTCGACCGGCGGTCCGGCCGGCGGCCCGGAGGCCGGCGCGTCCGGCTGCCCCGGGGCCGGCGCGTCCGGCTGCCACGCAAGCGACGTGATCGGCCCGGTGGGAAAGGGGTCGACCGCCGGGGCCAACGTCGGGTCGGCCGCCAGCGGCGGATACCCCGTCGACGTGGGCGGATGTCCCGTCGTAGAGGTGGGCGGGTACGCCGGCGACCCCGGCGGATAGGCCGACGACGCGGGTGGATAGGACGACGATGCCGGTGGGTAGGACGACTCGGGCGGGTAGGCCGACGACCCCGGCGGCGGGTACACCGGCGAACCCGGCGGATACGCGGGCGACGCGGGCGGGTACCCCGGCGGGTAGGCCGGGGACGGGTAGGCCGCCGTCGAGCCGGGCTGGTACGTCGGGGACATGCCCGGGTAGGGATGGGGGATCGGGCCGGCGGGAGCCGCCCCGGGCAGCGGAGCCAGCGGGTACGCGCCGCCGGGCCACGCCGTCGCCGCGAACCTGGCGCGGCGGTCCGTGAGCCAGCGCAGCCACGCCGGATTGATCAGCGCCGCATGCAGGATGCTGGCGACCCACACGGCCAGGAGCACGCCGACGGCCCAGTCGCTGAGGGCGCTCTCCTGGTCCGACTCGCCGACGACGAGGAACGCCGCCGAGCCCACCACGGTGTAGAAGATGCCGGGGAGCCACCACTCCGCGCGCTGGGCCCGCAGGCCCACGTAGATGAATCCGAAGCCGCCGAGGCAGCTGCACCCGAGGACGGGCAGCAACAGCCACCAGCTCTGCAACACCTGCCACGTCGCGCTCGGCCGGGGGACGGCCGGGGGCGGCCAGCCGGGGCTAGGCGCGTTCGACATCGCGCTGCTCCTGCCGCTCGGGCACGGCGGCGCGGTCGCGGTCGGCGGTGTACGCGCTGCGTACCGTCCGGGCCGCCAGCAGGTCCTCCAGCACGGCGATGTAGTCGAGGCACCCGTCGCCGAGCACGTCCCTGGTCTCGGCGCTCACGACGCCCTCGCTGGTCACGGTGACCACGATCCGCGGCTGTTCGCCCATCACGACCTGCCCTCGACGGCGAACACCAGGCGGACGCTCGCGTCCTCGGTGACCTGTTCGGACTCCAGCCGCAGCCCGGCGGCGGGGGCCTGCTCGCGCAGCCGCTCCAGCACGGCCCCCTGGACCTGCCGCCCGTACGCGGCGTCGATGGCCCGGACCGCCTCGACGGCCCGCGGCTCGTCGACCTCGCCCGTGAAGTGCGCCGACCAGATGCCGTCCTCGCCGCGCCGGAAGCCGGCCCGTACGTCGGCCCAGTCCGCGATGATCGCGTCCGGTTCGGTGGTGACCACCGCGCCGGTGTCGCGCAGCGCGGCGACGAGCAGCGTCTCGTCCCGCATCCGGGTCTGCACCTGGCAGACGACGCGCCCCTGTCCGTCCCGTCCGGCGGTCGCGGCGTGCGTCGCGGCGACGGCGGCGACGGCCAGCGGCAGGAGTATCAGTGAGACGCTCATCGGGGCCCCCTCCCTCGGTTTCGACCCACAGACTAGAACTCGACCGCTCGCCCGCCCTGCCCCCGTTGCTGTCCCGGACCGCCGGGGCGGGAGCCGCCCGGGCCGACGGGACGACCGCCGAGGTCCCAGTCCTCGGCGGCGGTGGCGGCGACGGCGCGGGCGTCGGCCCAGGAGCGTACGGCGTCGATGCGTTCCGCCTGGGTGACGCTGAGCGGCACCATGCTGACCAGGGCCCGGACCAGGTCGTCGCGGCGCAGCGGACGCCGTTCGGCGAAGGCGTCGAAGAGCCCGCCGACGACGGCCTGCTCGATCTCGGCCCCCGAGTAGCCCTCGCTGAGCCCGGCCAGCTCGCCGAGCAGGGCGTCGTCGGGCGTCAGGGCGCCGGCGACGGCCGGGTTGCGCAGCCGCCGGGCGAGGTGGACCCGCCAGATCGACGCGCGCTCCGCGCGGGTCGGCAGGTCGACGAAGAAGATCTCGTCGAAGCGCCCCTTGCGGAGCAGTTCCGGGGGCAGCCGTTCGAAGTCGTTGGCGGTCGCGATGACGAAGACGGGCCGGGACTTCTCCTGCATCCAGGTCAGGAAGGAGCCGAAGACCCGGGCGGAGGTGCCGGAGTCGTTGGCCCCGCCGACGAAGCCCTTCTCGATCTCGTCGACCCACAGCACGCAGGGGGCGGTCGCCTCGGCGGTCCGGATGGCGGTGCGCATGTTCTGCTCACTCGACCCGACGAGCCCGGCGAAGACCCGGCCGACGTCCAGCTGCAGCAGCGGCAGGCCCCAGGCCGAGGCGACCGCTTTCGCGGTCAGCGACTTGCCGCAGCCGGGCACGCCGGTGATCAGGACGCCCCGGGGCGCGGGCAGCCCGTACGCCGCCGCCTCGGCCAGCCAGGAACCGTCCCGCTTGGCCAGCCACCGTTTCAGGTTCTCCAGCCCGCCGACGTCGGCGAGGTCGACCGGGGCGTCGACGAACTCCAGCAGCCCCGACTTGCGTACGGTCTGCCGCTTCTCCTCGTGCACGACCGCGAGGTCCCGGCCGTCGAGCACGCCGTCGTTGACCATGGCGCGGGCGAACGCGTTCTCCGCCTCGTGCAGGGTGAGCCCGAGGGCCGCCTTGGCGAGCCGTTCCCGGCCGAGGTCGTCCAGCGCGATCCGGATCCGACCGCCGGCGGAGTTGGCGGCGATCATGCCGTCGAGCACCCGCCGGATCTCCGTCTCGGTGGGCAGCGGGAAGTCGACGATCGTCACGTCCTTCTCCAGCTCCACCGGGATGTGCAGCACCGGCGAGACCAGGACGAGGGTGCGCGGCACCGGGCCGGCCTTGAAGGCCGCCACCACGTCCCGCAGCCGGCGGACCACGCCGGGGGTGCCCGGCCGGTCGCTGCTGCCGTGCGCCGGGTGCAGGTCCTTGAAGATCAGCACGCTGGGGTGGTCGAGGCGCAGCACCGCGGCCAGCGCGTCGTCCGGGTCGGTGGTGCCCTTGCGGGCGACGCCGTCGGGCTGCACGAGCCCCGTCGTCAGCGACCAGGTCCACACCGCCCGGGGCGTACGGACGAGGGTGGCGTCCCGGGCGACGGCGCAGACCTCCGCGACCACCCGCTGTTCCTCGGACGACTCGACGTAGAGGACCGGGAAGCGCGCCTTGAGCATCTGCGACAGTGCGTCACGGAACGGCACCACCACCGTGTCGCCCCCCCTCCCACCCCACCGACGAGCAGCGCAGACTCTAACAGCCCGCCCGCCGCCCACTCCGGCGTCGATCATGAGGTGGCGCCCACTGGTCGTCGAGGCGGACGGTGCCGGTGTGGTCACGTGTGAAGGCGGACCGCCGGAGCGGGTGTCGCGCCGATCCGCCGGCCCGCTACCGTTCCCGGTCTGGGGAGGTGCCGGTGTACGTCGTATCGGTGATCAATTACAAGGGCGGGGTCGGCAAGACCACCGTGACCGCCAACCTCGGTGCCGAGCTGGCCAACCGCGGGATGAAGGTGCTGCTCATCGACCTCGATCCGCAGGCCAGCCTCACCTTCGGCTTCTACGACCCCGACGACTGGCGGGACCGGCTGCGCGACGGACGGACGGTGAAGCGCTGGTACGACGGCCTGCGCGGGGACACCCCCGCGACGACCCTGGGCGAGCTGGTCGTCTCCCCCGGCCCGGCCAACGCACGGCTCAGCGGCGCCGGCCGACTCGACCTGATCGCGTCCCACCTCCAGCTCGTCGACATCGACTTGGCGCTGGCCCGGGCGGTGGCCGACGGCGACGAGTACGACGCCGAGCTGTTCCGGGTGCGCGGCTCCCTGGCCGAGGGGCTGCACGACGACGCGCTCGGCGGCTACGACATGGTGCTGATCGACTGCCCGCCGAACTTCAACGTGGTCACCCAGTCGGCCATCATCGCCAGCGACCACCTGCTCATCCCGGCCAAGGCCGACTACCTGTCCACGCTGGGCATCGACTACCTGTACGGCAACGTCCGGGAACTGGTCGACCAGTACAACGCCGACGCCCGCCGGTTCGCCACCACCCGCCGGCACCACAAGGTCGCCCCCGACGTGGCCGGCGTGGTGTTCACGATGATCCAGCTCATGGCGCAGCGGCCGATCGCCGCCCACCAGGGCTACATGGACCAGGTCCGGGCGCTCGGCCTGCCGGTCTTCCCCACCCCGCTCCGGGAGAACGTCACCGTGTTCGCCACGAACACCCCGCGCGGCGTGCCAGTGGTGCTCCGCGACCGGATCGCCACCCCGGCGGTCCGCGACGAGCTGCGCCGGCTCGCCACCGAGTTCCTCGACCACCTCCAGCCCGAGCGGGCCGGGGCGTGACCGACCCGACCCGCGACGTCGCCGACCTGGTGACCGCGCTGCTGCGGGGGCTGCCCGCCGCCGACCTCGCCGCCCTGGCGGAGGGGCGGGCCCGGCTCGCGGTGGTGCCGGTCGACCCGGCCCCACCCGCCGCAACCACCCCCGCCGGGCATCCGGCCACCGCACGCGCCGACCGGCCCAGTCCCGCCGGGCACGCCGCCGCCGAATCCGCCGACGGGACCACCCCCGCCGGGCATCCGGCCGCCGAATCCGCCGACCGGGGCGGCGCCCCCGCGCGCCCGTCAGCCCGGCGGGCGGCGTCCGCGCCGGACCCGGTGGCGGCCCGGGCCGCGCTGGCGTCCATGTCCCGCCGCGACGACGGTACGGCGTACCTCTCCGGCTGGACCGCCCGCGACCTGCGGGTGCTCGCCGCGAGCCTCGAGTTGCGCGGCGTCGCCGGGCTGCGGAAGGCGGACCTGGTCGCCCGCATCGTCGACCGCACCATCGGCTTCCGCCTCGCCTCCGCCGCCATCCGCCGGCTCTGACGCCGGACCCCGCCTTCCGCCGGCTCTGACGCCGGACCGGAGCGGACGGCGTCGCCGGCATCCGCGGGGGTCCCGGCGCGGCTCCGCCGCGCCGTCCGGGCACCGGGCACGGCGATGGCCGGGCCTGCCCGGCCCGGCCATCGCCCGCCGCTGACGCCCCGGTACGGCCTTCCACCAGCACGGTCACCGTTTCGCTGGCACGGCGGCCGGCCACCGACCGGAGGCGGGCAGGTCGGGTGGCGGCACGACAGGCCGGCGGTTCAGCCGGTCGTGCAGGCCAGTCCGTCGAGGGTGAAGCCGACCGGGCGGTCGTTGCTCGTGGACCAACCGGCGAGGAAGCCCAACTCGACCGTCCCGCCGGCGGGCAGGGCGGAGTTCCAGGACGTGGGGGTGACCGACACGTCCGGGCCGTCCTGCCGGACCGTGCCGTTCCAGAGCTGGCTGATCCGCTGCCCGTCCGGGAACCGCCAGCGCACCGTCCAGCCGTCGTGCGCCCGCCCGCCGGTGTTGGTGATCCTGACGCTCGCCTGGAAGCCGCCCGGCCACTGGTTGGAGACGGTGTACGTCGCCCGGCAGGCGTCCGGCCCCGTGGTCGGCGTGACCGTCGGCGAGACGGTCGGGCTGACGGTCGGCGAAACGGTCGGCGTGACCGTGGGCGAAACGGTCGGCGAGACCGTCGGGCTGACCGTCGGCGTCGGGGTCGGGTTGATCCGGGTCGGGTCGACGATCCCCCAGTACGCCGACTTGGCCTGGAGTTCCGTGTCGAAGAGCAGCGGCGCGTCCTTGCGGGCCACCGGGAAGGTGTCCAGCCAGGTGTCGTCGTCCGCCAGCCCCCACAGGGTCACCGAGGTCAACTCGTCGGCGTATCGGCGGTAGAGGGCGAACAGGTCCCGGTAGCGGTACGCCTGGGTCAGCAGCCGGTCGGCCGGCGGGGTGGGGAAGGACTCGCTGCTGTCGACGTAGATGCTGACGTCCATCTCGGTGACCTGCTGCTCCACCCCGAGCGGGACGAACGCCTGGAGCATCGCCTCGGTCTCGGCGATCGACGGCCACTGGACGTTGACGTGCATCTGGTGCCCGACGCCGTCGATCGGCACCCCTTCGGCGCGTAGCTGGCTCACCAGGTCGCGCAGCTTGTCGCGCTTGGCCGGCACGTTCGTGTTGTAGTCGTTGATGTAGAGCTTGGCCGTCGGCGCGACCTCCCGGGCCACCCGGAACGCGGTGCGCAGGTAGTCCAGCCCGCTGATCTCGTGCCAGCGGCTGCGCCGCAGCCCGTCGGACTGGTTCTCGTCGATCACCTCGTTGGCGACGTCCCAGACCCCGATCGCGTCGCCGTAGCGGCCGACGACCGCGCGGATGTGCGCCTCCAGCCGGGACAGCAGCAGGGCCTTGTCGGCCGGGTCCGAGGTCAGCGGGGTGCCGTCGGTGTCGGTGAAGACCCAGGCCGGGGTCTGCTGGTGCCAGACGAGGGTGTGTCCGCGTACCGCCAGGTCGTTGTCGGTGGCGAAGCCGACCTGCGCGTCGGCGTCGGCCCACCGGAAGGTGCCCTCGGTCGGCTGGGTGGCGTCCCACTT
Organism: Micromonospora sp. NPDC048868; assembly: GCF_043198195.1. Taxonomy (NCBI): domain Bacteria; kingdom Bacillati; phylum Actinomycetota; class Actinomycetes; order Micromonosporales; family Micromonosporaceae; genus Micromonospora; species Micromonospora sp. NPDC048868. The sequence continues at coordinate 303,328 of NZ_JBICUN010000006.1, read as the reverse complement.
GAGCGCGTTGCCCGGGGTCACCGTGTCGAAGTGCCGGCGCAGCAGGGTGGCCTGGTCGCCGATGATCTGCCGGTTGCCGATCGCCGCCCCGATCGGGAAGTCGGCGGCCAGCACCTCACGCAGTGCCGGGATGTCGGTCTGCACCGGCTTGGTCGGCTGGTACACCATGGTGAAGTCGTCGATGTGCAGGTCGGCGGTGCCGCCGGCGGTCTCCACGTACGCCGACAGCCCGTCCACGTCGTGCGCGAGCACGTACGTGCCGGTGAGCCGGACCCAGGCGTCGGCGGTGACGGCGGTGTCGCCCACCACCTGGTCGTAGGCGGAGGTGCCGCCAGAGTCGCGTTGCACGCTGAGCCGGACCTGGCCGGGCGACTGGCCGGCGGCGAGCCGCACCCACACCGTCAGCGTGTAGCGGGTGCCCTTGACCATCTCGTCGAGCAGGTCGAGGGCGGGGCCCTGCCAACTCGCGGTGCGGCCGGAGGTGAGCAGGCTGCGGGTGCCGCCGTGGGCGACGGCGGTGCTGACCGCGACGGTCTCCCCGGCCCGGGGCCGGAAGCCCTGGGTGGTGCCGTCCTCGAACGTGGCGTCGAGCACCACGACGGGGTCGGCGGCGCGGGCGGGCGGGCTGGTCAGTGGAACGGCGGCGGCCACGGCGACGGTGGCGAGGCAGGCCAGGGCCAGCAGCCCCGGCAGAAGGCGGTGACGGCGCGTCCAGGGAGCGCGCATGGCGGTGTCCTTCCGGTACGGATGGGTACGCGCGAACCGCTGGGCGAGATTTCTCGCGTGAGGCGGTCGCACGCCGGTCGACCGGCATGAGCCCGCATGCCGGTGTCCGTGGTCCCGCTCCGCTCGCGGCACCCGTTGCCGGGAGCCGCTGTCGAGAACCGATGGTACGGATCACGGACCCGGCACTCCAGCGCGGTGTGCTGGGCATCGGGCCCCGCCCCGGCGACGACGGCCGCGACCGACGTCGACCACGCCCTAGGCTGGCCCGTACCGGCGGGTCGAGGAGGTTCGTGTGGACAGGTGGGTCGCGTTGCTGCGCGGGGTCAACGTCGGCGGCGCTAAGGTCGCCATGGCCGACCTGCGCCGGCTGGTCACCGACCTCGGCCACCAGGACGTGCAGACGTACCTGCAGAGCGGGAACGTGGTCTTCGGCAGCACGGTGCGCGACGCCGACGCGCTGGCGCGGGGCATCGAGCGGGCCATCGCCGACGAGCTGGGGCTGACGGTGCCGGTGCTGGTGCGCAGCGGCCGGGAACTGGCGGCGGTGGCCGGCGGCAACCCGTACGCCGGGCGGGAGGACGACCCCACGCGGCTGCTGGTGGTCTTCCTCGCGACCGCGCCCGACCCGGCCGCCGTGGCCGCCCTGACCGTGCCCGACGGCGAGAACCTGACGTTCTCGGTCGCCGGTCGCGAGGTCTACCTGCACTATCCCGACGGCGGCTACGGCCGGTCGAGGTTCACCAACAACCACCTGGAGAAGAAGCTCGGCCTGGTGGCGACCACCCGAAACTGGCGCTCGGTGCGGGCACTGGCCGACATGTCGACGACGGGCTGAGCCCTCGGCGCCCGGTCCCGCGTCGCCGGCCGACCGGGGCGCGACGACGGGCCGGGGCTGCCGCCCGCGGCCCGTCGTGCCGTTGCTCAGAAGTGGTACGCGGTGTGGTATTCCGGCACGAGCACCCGGCTGCGCGGGGAGACCCGGCGCACGGCCGCGACGAACGCGTCCAGCCGCTCGCGGTCCGTCGGCGCCATGGGCACGGGGTTGCGCAGCTCGGTCTCGAAGTTGTCGAAGTGCACAGGCACCACGACCTTCGGCCGGTCCAGCGCGTCGAGCAGCCGTTCCGCGTAGTCGGCGGTGACCGTGGTGCTCGGCAGCGCCAGCATGGCCACGTCGGGGGCCAGCCCGGTCAGGTTCCGCTCGGCGAAGTCGCTGGCGCCCATGAAGAAGACCGACGGGCCGCCGGGCACCCGCAGCTGGTACGCGAGGGTGTCGCCCTCGGGCAGGTCGGCGATGGTCTCCGGCTTCGCCGGCTGGCTGACCCGTACGCCCGGGAAGGCCATCGAGTACGACTTGTTGCGGCTGTGCAGGGAGCTGACGACCTCCACGGTGTACGCGCCGAAGTCCAGCATCTCTTCGCCGCGGACCGGGCTGAGCTTCCCCGACGGCAGCCCGTACGCGAGCCCGAGGTGGTAGGCGGTCAGCGTGCCGAAGGCCCGGGCGCCGGTGCGCTCGACGATGTACGGCACGTCCATGTAGTGGTCCCAGTGGGTGTGCGTGACGAGCACCGTCTCGGCCCGGTCCACCAGGGAGTCGACGACGTCGGCGCGGACCTCCAGCTTGGTGGCCTCGTTGAAGGCGCCCTTGAACAGCCCGGTGTCGATCCGGCTGACGAAGGGGTCGACCAGGACGGTCCGGTCGCCGACGTCGATGCGCCAGGCCGACGTACCCCACCAGCGGAAGCTGACCGGGCCGCTGCGGCGGCCGGCCGGCGCGGCGGCGACCGGCGCGGCGGCGACCGGCGCGGCGGCCGGCGACGCGGCGTGTGCCGGGCCGGTCAGGGCGGCGCCGGCGAGCCCGCCGGCGGATACCAGCGCGGTGCTGGCGGCGGCGTCGCGGAGGAAGCGGCGGCGGTCGATGTTGGGCATGCTGAACTCTCCCCGTCGTGGTGTTGATCGGTCGGTGCCGAGCCAATCAGCTCGGCCCGGGCCCGGTCCAAGATCCTCGGCCGACACGATCGATACCCGCCGGCATATCGGGCCAGCTCAGCCGGGTCGACGGCAGCACCTCGCGCCCGAAAGATCAGCCGGCACGCAGGGCCTCGACGGCCGTCCGGGCCGCCTCCCCCATCGCCAGGTCCACGTCGATGCGGCGGGTGGCGAGCTGCGTGGCGCGGACGAAGACGGCGACGGCGTACCGCCCGCCGTCCGGGTACTCGGCCACGCCCGCCTCCAGGTGCAGGCCCGGCAGGGTGCCGGTCTTGCCGGCCACCCGCACGCCCGGCGGGAAGCCGGCGGCCAGCCGGGTCCAGAAGAGCTGCCGGGCCATCCAGCCCCGGACCATCGCGCACGCCTCGGGCGGACCGGCCTCGTCGCGCCAGATCAGGCCGAGCAGCCGGGTGATCTCCCGGGCGGTGCTCGACGTGGTGTGCGCGGGATCGAACATCCGCATCGCGCGGACCCGCTCGGGCGGCAGGGTGGGAAAGATCCGGGCGAAGTCCGCCTCCGTACGCGCGCCGACGTCGGCGAGCATCGTCTCGACCAGCTGCCGGGGGCCGCCGACGATCCGGGTACGCGCCAGCCCCAGCTCGGCCGCGAGCATCGGCAGCACGTCCGCCCCGACCCGGCGCAGCAGCAGGTCGGCGGCGGTGTTGTCGCTGACCGACATGGCGAAGTAGGCCAGGTCCCGCAGCGACACCTCGGCGTCGTCGGCGCAGCCGGCGATCCCCCACCCGCCGAGCCGGTCGTCGGCGGTGACGAGGACCCGTTCCCGGGGGTCGAGCTGGCCGGCGACGACCTGCCGGGCGAACTCCAGCACCAGCAGCACCTTGAAGATCGAGGCGATCACCACCTGCTCGTCCGCCCGTACCGCCACCTCCCGCCGGCCGTCGAACTCCCCCGTACCCGCACCGCCGTCGACCGCGTCGAGGTCGACGACGTGCAGGCAGCCGGTGACCCCGGCCCGCTCGAAGATCTCCACGATCCGCTCCGCCACCACACTGCGCACGGTAGCCGCTGCCAGGCCGGCCGCCGCCGGCCGCCGCCCGCCGGCCTCTGGACGCCAGCGCTCGGCGCTCGGCGACGTCGGGCAGGAGGCGCCGCGCTCGGCGCCCGACGCTCGGCGCCCGACGCCCGACGCCCGACGCCCGGCGCCCGGCGCCCGGCGCCCGGCGCCAGATCTTGGTAGGAAAGTGCCCCCCGAGGGGCGCTTCGGTACCAAGATCTCGCCGCGTCGCGGTCGCGGACGCGGACGCGGAGGCGGAGGCGGAGGCGGAGGCGGAGGCGGAGGCGGAGGCCGAGGCGGACGGGGGTTGCGGACGCGGACGGTAGACGCGGACGGTAGACGCGGACGGTGGACGCGGACGTGTTCGCGGTTGCGGGCGCGGGTGGGCGCTGGCGTAGGGTCCGGCCGTGGACCTGCTCCGGCACCTGCGGCACTTCGTGGTGGTCGCCGACGAGCTGCACTTCGGGCGGGCGGCCGAGCGGCTCGGCATGGCCCAGCCGCCGCTGAGCCAGTCGGTGCAGCGCCTGGAGCGGGAGTTGGCGGTCGAGCTGTTCGACCGGTCCCGGCGGCAGGTGCGGCTGACCACCGCCGGCCAGTTGCTCCTCGGCGAGGCCGAGGAACTGTTGGCCGGGGAGGGCCGGCTGCGCAACCTGATGCGGCAGGTGCGCGACGGCGTGTCGGGGGTGCTCCGGGCGGGGGTGCCGCCGGAGACACCCGCCGTGACCCTGCGCGAGCTGCTCGACCGGCTGGCCGAGCGCGCCCCCGGGCTCGACGTGGACCTGCACGAGCTGACCAGCGGCGAGCAGGAGCGGATGCTCAGCGAGGGGCGGCTGGACGTCGGCCTGCTGCATCATCCCGTCACCGACGACGGGCTGCGTCTCGGTGCCGCCGTCGACGTACCGCTGGGGGTGCTGTTGCCGCGCGCCTCGGCGCTGGCCCGGGGACGGGAGGTCGAGTTGGCGGCGCTGGCCGGACTGGACCTGGTGACCGCGCCCCGGGCCACCGCGCCCGGCTGGCACGACCACCTGCTGGAGGTCTGCCGCCGGCACGGGTTCACGCCGGGGCGGGTCCGCCCGGCGCGGAACCCGGAGTTCCTCTTCGGATTGGTGCTGGCGGGCGGCGGGGTCGCTGTCGAGCCGGCCGCGACGGCGCGCCGGGAGCCCAGGATCGCCTGGCGGCCGGTCGCCGGGTCGCCGCTGGTCCGGCGCACCTCGGCGGCCTGGCCGCGCCGGGCCGCGCACCCGGCCGCGCCGATGTTCGGGCAGCTCGCGGCGGAGGTGCTGGCCGACGGGTCAGAGCCTCCGGCGCCGCCGCCCGGGCCGGCGCCCCGCCCCTGGCCGGTGCTCTTCGACGAGCCGGCCTGACCACCGGTTGGAAGGCCCCCGATCGGGGGGGGGGTACGCCGAGCGGATCACCGGCCTGGACCGGGGCGAGGCCGGCCGGCAGGGCCCGAACCCGGACACCTTCGACTACATCCCGGCCTGACGCCGCCACGCCGGCGCGCCCGGTCACCCCGCCGGCGCGCCCGGTCACCCCGCCGGACCGCCCCTCCCCCGGCGCCCGTGGCAGCACCCGCCGCCGGCATCGCGCCCCGCCAGTTCCGATCTGGCGGGGCGCTGGACGCCGTCTCGCGCCCGACGGGTGGAACCGGAGCCGGGAGGGGGAGCCATGACGCCACTGCGCCTCGCCGTGATCATCGGCAGCACCCGGGAGGGGCGGGCGGGCGACCGGATCGGCCGCTGGTTCGTCGACCGGGCGCGGCGGCGCGACGAGGTGGCGGTGACTGTCGTCGACCTCGCCGACCACGACCTCCCCGCGAGCTGCCCGGCTGAGCCGACTCCCGCGGTCGGGTCGTTCGTCGCGCAGGTCGCGCGGGCGGAGGCGTTCGTCGTGGTCACCCCCGAGTACAACCACAGCTTCCCGGGCTCGTTGAAACAGGCGATCGACCACGCGTACGACGAGTGGCAGGCCAAACCGGTCGGCTTCGTGTCGTACGGGTGCGGTTCCATCGGCCTGCACGCGGTCGAGCAGCTCCGCACGGTCTTCACCGCACTGCACGCGGTCACGATGCGCGACGTCGTCGGTGTCGACCTGCTCGACGGCGCGCCGTCACCCCCGACGGCCGACCGGTGCGAGCGGGCGGCCGACGTCCTGCTCGACCAGCTCCACTGGTGGGGCCTGGCCCTGCGCGAGGGTCGCGCCGCGCGCCCGTACGTCTCCTGAACGTGTGACACCTGAGGAAGGTAGGGAGCATGACACGCACCACCGGCCTGGCCATCGAGGCCGAGGGCCTGACCCGGTCGTTCGGGGACACCCGGGCGCTCGCCGGCATGGATCTCCAGGTCCCCGCCGGCACGGTCTACGGGCTGCTCGGCCCGAACGGCGCCGGCAAGACCACTGCGGTACGGGTGCTGGCGACGCTGCTGCGCCCCGACGGCGGACGGGCCCGCGTCTTCGGGCACGACGTCGTCACCGAGGCCAACACCGTGCGCGCCCGGATGAGCCTGACCGGCCAGTACGCCTCCGTGGACGAGGACCTGACGGGGCTGGAGAACCTGATGCTCCTCGCCCGCCTGCTCGGGCACCGCAAGCCGGCCGCCCGGGAACGGGCGGAGGGCATGCTCGCCGCGTTCGGCCTGACCGACGCGGCCGACCGGCAGGTCAAGAAGTACTCGGGCGGCATGCGGCGGCGCATCGACATCGCGGCGAGCATCCTCAACACCCCCGACCTGCTGTTCCTCGACGAGCCGACGACGGGGCTGGACCCGCGCAGCCGCAACCAGGTGTGGGAGATCGTCCGGGCCGTCGTGGCACACGGCACGACGGTGCTGCTGACCACGCAGTACCTGGACGAGGCCGACCAGCTCGCCGGCCGCATCGCGGTGGTGGACCACGGCCGGGTGATCGCGGAGGGCACCCCGGGCGAGCTGAAGTCGTCGGTCGGTTCCGGCACCGTCCACCTGCGGCTGCGCGACCCCGGGCGGCGGCCGGAGGCGGAGAAGCTGCTCCAGGCGGCGCTCGGCGTGCCGGTGCAGCTCGCACCCGATCCGGTCGCGCTGACCGCGCGGGTCGGCGGCGACGGCAGCGACCTCGACGCCAGCGAGCAGGCGGCCCGCGCGCTCGGGGACCTGGCCCGCGCCGGCATCGTCGTCGATGACTTCTCCCTCGGTCAGCCGAGCCTGGACGAGGTCTTCCTGGCCCTGACCGACCACCCCGCCGTCGCGGCCGACGAGCGGGACGATGAGCTGGAGGCAGCCCGATGACTAACGCCACCACGACCGGGCGGGCCCCGTCCGTCTACGTACCCTCGACGGAGGCGCTCGCCACCGTCCTCGCGCCCGGCGCGCGACCGCCCAGGCCCGGCGCGCTGTCGGCGTCGCTGACGTTCGGCTGGCGCGCGCTGCTGAAGATCAAGCACGTGCCGGAGCAGCTCTTCGACGTGACGGCGTTCCCGATCATCATGGTGCTGATGTTCACGTACCTGTTCGGTGGCGCCCTCGCCGACAGCCCGCGCGACTACCTGCAGTTCTTCCTGCCCGGGATCATGGTGACGAGCGTCGTGATGATCACCATGTACACCGGCGTCGGGCTGAACACCGACATCGAGAAGGGCGTCTTCGACCGGTTCCGGACGCTGTCGGTCTGGCGGCCCGCCCCGCTGGTCGGCATGATCTTCGGCGACGTGCTCCGGTACGTGCTGGCGGCCGTGGTCATCCTCGGCGTCGGGCTGGTGCTGGGGTTCCGGCCCGACGGCGGGCTGCCCGGCGTGCTGGCCGGGATCGGCCTGCTGGTGGCCTTCTCGTTCGCGTTCTCCTGGGTCTGGACGTTCTTCGGGCTCGTCCTGCGCAGCGAGAAGTCCGTGATGGGCGCGAGCATGATGGTGCTGTTCCCGCTGACGTTCCTCAGCAACGTGTTCGTCGAGCCCGCAACGATGCCGGGCTGGCTCCAGGCGTTCGTCAAGGTCAACCCGATCACGCAGCTGGTGGCCTCGGTACGCGCCGTCATGTCGGGAACCTCGGACGCGTCGGCGATCATGTGGACGCTGCTGTGGACCGCCGGCTTCCTGGTGGTCTTCGGCACGCTGACCATGTACCGCTACAACCGCCGCTGATCCTGCCGACGACGGGCACCGCCACGCGGGTGGTGGTGCCCGTCGTCGTACGGCGGCCGGCTAGGGGTCGACCCGGACGGTGCTGGCCGTGCCGCCGGCAGCGGTGACGCGTACCTCGGTGGCGTCGGCGGGTAGCAGCGCCGCGCCGCGACCGGCGTCGTGCCACTTCCCCGCGCCGACCCGGTAGCTCAGCGCCGCGCCCTCGGCGGCGACGAGGACACCCTGCCCGTCGGGCAGCCGCAGCCGCACCGGCAGCGGCGCGTTCCAGTCGATGAATCCGCTGGCCACCGGCTGGAGGGGCGCACCGGCGTGGGCGAGCAGGGCGATCGCGCGGGTGGGATCGTCGTCGTGCTGGATGGTCTTCAGCAGCAACTGCCGTCCGTCGGGGGCCGCCCCGTAGACGGTCAGGCTGGGAGAGCCCCCAGCCCGGTGGGTGCCGCCGAGATCGACATAGGCGGCCAGCGCGTCCGTCGCGAAGACGTCCCTGCCGACGTGCGCGGCGGGGGCGTCACCCCACACCCGATCCGCGCCGGGCAGCGTGTAGGTGACCGACCGCGGCTGCGGACTGGCCTTCCGGTCGGCGAAGAGGACGTCGGTCGCGTTGGCGATGTGGACGGCGGTCGTCGCGCTGACCGGCTTCCTGGCCAGGGCGACGGTCACCCTGTCGCGCTGCGGCGGCACCGACAGCACGGCGGCCCCGTCCCGGAACTGCACCGGCTGGAAGGTGCGCTCGATCCGGCCGTCGGCGGCGTACCGGAGCGTCGGCGAGAACTCGACCGGGTGTCCGGTGTCGAGCACGACCAGCACGTCGCGTCGCGATCCGAGCAGCACGGCCACCGAACTGCCGTAGGTGCCGGCATCGGTCACGGTCTCCCGCGTCATGACCCGCGGCCCGTCGGCGGTGGGCTCGACGAACGCGGCATAGCCGATCATCCGCTCACCGGCCGGCTCCCACACCTCGCCGGTGGCGGTGGCCCGCTGCGCGACGTAGGCGGCGGGCCCGGCCGGCGTGTTTCCCGCCCAGACCACGTGCGGATCGCCTTCGACATCGGTGCCGGTGTCCCCCGTCCCGTCCCGCCACGCCTGCCGGACCTGCCGCAGATACCCGCCGTCGCCGGCCAGATCGCCGCGGGTGGGTTTGTCGAACAGCGGCGAGGCGACCTCCGCCGCGGCCCCGCCGTCCGCGAGGTGGAGCGCACCGCCGACGGGCACCGCCACCACGGCCGCGCACACGGCGGCCAGGACGGCGCGACGTCGCCGCAACCGGCGACGCCCACCCCGTCGCACGTCGTCGAGCAGGGTCGGCGGGCCGACGAGGTCATCGGTCACCCGACGCAGGACGTCCCGCACGTCACGCTCTTGGATGGTCATCGCGCACTCCCGGTGTGGGTCGGGGCGGACAGGACGAGGCTCGACCCGGCCAGCGCCACCCGGAGGTGGGCGAGGCCCCGGGAGGCGTGGCTCTTCACGGTGCCCTCGGAGCAGCGCAGCGCCCCGGCGACCTCGGCGACCGACAGGTCCTCCAGGTAGCGCAGCACCACGGCGGCGCGCTGCCGGGGCGGCAGGGTACGCAGCGCCGCGACGACCGCCTGGCGCAGCGCGATGTCGTCGGCGTGGTCCCGGGCGACCCCGTCGTTGTCGCCCAACGCCTGCTCGGGCCGCCGGGACCGCCACCGCCACCGGTTGATCGACCGGTTCACCAGGGCCCGCCTGGCGTACGCCTCCGGGGAGGTGCGCAGCCGGCGCCACCGCACGTACATCTGCTCCAGTACCTCCTGGAGCAGGTCCTCGGCCGCGTGCCGGTCGCCGGTCAACAGGTAGGCCACCCGCAACAGCGCCACCGACCGGGTACGGACGAAGTCGTCGAACTCCGTGGCATGCGCCTCTCGCATCTGGCCCCTCCCGGGTCTCTCAGTCAGCAAGACACCGCGGAGGGCTGCCGGGTTTACCGGCCCTCGCCGACGACGCGCGACCGGTGCCCGGGAGCTAGAGGCGCCAGGGCAGCGGCTCGGGCGGGAGGTAGCGGCAGGTGCTGCCCGTGGAGACGGTGTCGCGCAGGTGGGCGGCGAGGCCCGGGTGGCGCTGGTCGAGCTTGCGCAGCGCGTCCCGGATGCGGGCGGTGACCGTCTTGCGGGCCCGCTCGGCCTCGTCGCCCAGGCGTCGGCTGCGGCCGGCCAGCCCGGCGGCGGCGCGCAGCTCGGCGAGCAGGGCGCCGCGCTCGGCGTCGAGGTCGGCCAACCTCCGCTCGTCGCCGCGTTCGGCGGCCCGGTCGATCTCGTCGTCGAGCCGTTCCAGGTGCCGCCGGTAGCGGGCCTTGGCCTCGTCGTCGAGGACCGGGTCGCCGCCCATCCGGCGGGCCGCGACGAGTTCCGGCCCGGCGGCCGGGTCGAGCAATTCGACCGCCGGGACGTCGACGCCCGGCCGGCTGAGCAGCACGTGCAGGTCGCGCAGCCCCTTCGCGTCGGGCAGGTGCACCACCACGCCGGCGTAGGCGAGCTGCCAGACCGGCCCGTCGCGGCGGAACCCGTACGCCTGGCCCGCCTGCCGCCCCACGGCGGACGGGTGCGGCCCGGCGGCGACCGCCTGCGCGGCGGGCGCCCCGGTCCCCACCGCCGGCGCGGCGGGCGGCCCGGCGGTGACGGCCCGCGCCGGAGTTGGGCCGGCGGCCGGAGCGACGGCCGACGCCGGGCGCGGACCGGCGACCGCGGCGACGACCCCCGGCCGGCCGGCGGGCGACGCCTCGGTCCCCGTCGACGGCGTGCCGGCCAGGCGGCGGGCCGTCGAGTGCATGTCGAGGTCGTCGGCGTCGCGGGCGGTGGTGGCGCGCAGCGCGGCGGCGGAAGCCGCGTCGCCGGGACGGTCCCGCCCGGTCAGCGCGTCGGCCAGCGCGGCGCGGGCCAGGACCGACCACGGGCGGGCGCCCAGCCGGTCGGCGGAGTCGCGGGCGGCGGAGAAGCCGGTCACCGCGTCGTCCCAGCGTTCCTGGGCGGCGTCGACGAGGGCCAGCCAGTGGTCGACGGGGCCGCTGAGGTCGCAGCCGGACAACGCCGACATCCACTGCCCACGGTGCGGTCGCAGCGCGTCCCGGGCCTCGGCGCAGCGCCGGGGGTCGCGACTGACGGCGGCGACCCCGGCGCGCAGCCGCAGCCACAGCGGCGACACCGATCCGGGGTACGTCGTGCCGGCGGACTCGATGCCGGCGACCACCCGTCGGGCCGTCTCGGCGTCGCCGCGCTCGGCCGCGGTGATGCCCCGGACGAGTTCCGGATGGGGGTAGCCGGTCGAGGGCAGCTCGTCGAGCAGGGCGTCGGCCTCGTCGGCCCGGCCCTGCAGGTGCAGCCGGGACCAGCGCAGGTGGTGGCCCATGAAGGCGAAGTCGGAGTGCTCCCACTCGCTGAGGGCGGTCAGCTCGCCGACCAGTTCGTCGGAGCGGGCGAAGTCGCCACGGAAGGCCGCGATGATGGCGTCGTCCATCGTGGCGGCGGCCCGGTGCCGGGCGTCGCCCTGGCGGGCGCCGGCGACGAAGGTGGCGAGTTCGTCCTGGTAGCGGGGGTCGCCCAGCTCCAGCAGGGCGACCCAGCGCAGCGCGGTCGCCCAGCGCGTCGTCTCCTGGTCGCCACCGCGGCGCGCCACGTCCCGGATCTCGGCGGTGATCGCGGCCCGGTCGCGGGCCGAGCCCAGCCCCCAGGTGGTGTCGTGGCGGGCCCACAGGCTGAAGGTGAGCGCCTCGTCGTCGTGCCCCCGCCGGGCCAGGGACTCCGTGGCGGCGATCAGGTCGGTGACCATCGTGCCGACCGGGACGGTGCCCGCGGATCCGCCGATCAACCGCCGGTACGCCTCCCGCAGCACGTCCTCCGGATCGGCGAGCCGCCCGGGGCCGTCGGCGTGGCGGCGGTGGACGACGAGGGCGACCCGGGCCAGCACCACCGGATCGTCGGCCGCCACGGCCAGCGTGGTGGCCTCGGCGAGCAGCCGCCGGGCCTCGTCGCCCGCGCCCGAGTGGTGCAGCAGCTCGCCCAGCTCGATCATGATCTTCACGCGTCGGGCCGGGTCGTCGGCGACGTCGAGCGCCCGGCGGAAGTGGACCACCGACTCGTCGATGGCCAGCCGGCCGGCCGCGGCGCGGGCCGCGGCGACCAGCAGCTCGGCGGCGCGGGACGGGTCGAGGTGGGCGCCGGCCAGGTGGGCGTGCCGGGCCAGGTCGGCGGGGATCAGCCGCTCGGCGAGCGTCGGAGCGCCGTCGACGGCACGGACGACCGCCGCGTGCCGGGAGCGCCGGTCGTCGTCGGGCAGCGCGTCGTAGAGGGTCTCCCGCACGAGGTCGTGGACGAAGGCGAACCGGCCGCCGCCACGGGACACCACGAGCCGGGCGGTCACCGCCCGGTCGAGCAGCCGGTCGGCCTGCGCCGCCGGGGTGCCCGCGCAGGCGGCGAGGACCGGACGGTGGAACTCCCGGCCCAGCACGGCGGCGACGGTGAGCGCCTCGACGACCGCCGCCGGCAACTGGGCGAGGCGGCCCCGCACCGCCTCCCGTACGCCCGGGGGGATCGTGCCGATCCGGCCGTCGGCACGCCAGATCCGGGCGGTCTGCTCCACGAAGAACGGGTTGCCGCCGGTGCGCCGGTGCACCTCGTCGAGGAGGTCGGCGTCGGGCGCCCGGCCGGCCGCCCGGGTCATCAGCGCGGCCACCTCGTCGCGGGACAGGCCGGTGAGGGTGAGCGTGGTCGCCTTCGCCACCAGCGGCATCAGCAGCCCGCGCAGCGGGTGCTCGGGGGACTCGACCTCGGCGTCGCGGTAGGTGCCGATGAGCAGCAGCCGCTCGAACCAGGTGTGCTGGGCGGCGAAGCGCAGCAGCCGCATCGAGGCGGGATCGGCCCAGTGCAGGTCGTCGAGCACGACCACGACCGGCCGGCGCTGGGACACCGCGACCAGCGCGGTGGTCACCGCGTCGTGCAGCGCGAACTCCTCCTGGTCGACGCGGTCGTCACCGCTCCGTCGGCCGGCCGCCTCGCCGGCGTCGCCGTCGACCGCCCCGGCGACGCCGTCCGCCGACTCCCCGGCGGTGCCGCCGGCCGCCTCGCCGAGCAGCGCCGCCAGGGCCGGCTCGGCCGACTCCCGGGCCAACGCCCAGTCGTCGGTCGAGCGGCGCAGCCCACGCAGCACCTGCACCCAGGGCCAGTAGCCGGGGGCACTGTCGGAATCCCAGCAGGCCGCGCCGAGCACCAGCGCGCCTCGTCGGCGGGCCTCGCCGGCCGCCGCCGTGACCAGGGTCGTCTTGCCGATGCCGGGCTCCCCGGCGACGAGGACCAGACCGCCGTGGCTGGTGGTCACCCGGTCGATCTCGGCGCGCAGCAGACCCGCGGGATGCTCCCGCCCGATGACGTCCCCGTCGTGCCGCGGATCCATGACGCCCAGACCGTAGCGGAACGGTGGGACATCGCGAGCCCTTTACGCGCGGCGACGCCGCCGCCCGGCCCGTGTGCGCGGGTCCGCCCGGTGGGCGGACCCGTCCACGAGGAGGCGGGCGGTCGGGTGCTCAGCGGGCGTCGGTGACCACGTGGGAGCAGGCGGCGCAGGCGGCCCGGCCCTGCTCCGCGTACCACCGGCAGGTCCGGCGGATCGCGCAGCGCGGCAGGTCGTCCTCCGCCGGACCGGCGACCTCCTGGAACGACGCCGCCACCCGTTCGCCGAGGCCGCAGTGCGCGCCGGTCCAGAAGCCGCACTTCGACGTGACGCACGGGCCGGCCAGCCGGTACCGGGACTCGACCGGGGTGTCCGTGCCGGCCTGGGCGAGGGCGACCTCGGCGGGGAGCGGGGGCGTCACGTAGGCGACCCGCCCCGCCGGAGTGATCATGCCGAGGAACACCGTGGCGTTGGCCGCGGGGGTGCTCGGGCACATCCGCTCCGGCGGGTCCGGCCGGTGGGCGGTGTCCGTCACCGCTGCATCCAGAAGCCGATGTCGTTGATCTTCTGGCCCAGCTCCTCGGCGAACGGGCCGTCGATGACCCAGAGGCCGTACCACTCGGGGCGGAGCTTGATGTTGGCGTGCCCGACGGCGAGCGGGTTGGTCAGCCGCTTGCCGGCGGTGGAGAGGGCGTTGAGGCCCGCCTTCTGGATCTCGCTCGCGATCAGGCTCTGCTGTTCGACTGTCAGGTCGACGCCGTCGACGACGAAACGGAACTCACTGCGTGCCATGTCCTACCTCCGATGGTCAGTACGAATCGGTCCGCAGCCCGCGCCGCAGACTCGCCCTGGTGAATGCCGCCCAGCCGGAGCGGGAGGTGGGGTCGCCCCCGCGCCCGGCCCGGCTCAGGTGCTCGCGCCAGTCGGTCGCGTCGGCGGCGCGCAGCCCCCACAGCTCCCGGCAGGCGGTGGCCGCGAACGCGACCTGTCCGGCCGAGCCGGTCCAGCCGGCGGGGCCGTCGGCCACCCGCAGCGCACCGCCCGCCTCGACGCGTACCGACGGGAAGTGGTGGTGCAGGCTGGCGAGGGTGGCCAGGTGGGCGGCGTCCGAACGCCCGGCGGCGAAGGCGTCCCGCGTCTCGTCGTCACGGGTGACCCGGATGGCGTGCAGCGTGAACGCGTCGCCGTCGCCGCCGACCTGGCCCTCGACCTCCGTCGGGGTGCTCCAGATCCGGGGCGAGTTGGCCGACCAGAAGGCCAGCCAGGCGTCGAGGCGTTCGTGGAAGTCCGCCTGGAAGCGGGCCGGTCCGCCGGCGAGCCGGGCGGTGGCGATCCGGTCCCGGGCGACGGGACGCCGGGCCGGTCCTGCCGGGGGCGCTCCCCCGGCGGGTGGCGCGGCGTGTGCGGCGCTGGCTCCGGCGACTGTGGCCGCCGAGGCCGCGGCGGCGCCGAGCAGGATCCGGCGCCGGGAAAGTGGGGAATGGGATTCGTTCATGGCCCGCCTTTCATGGACGGCCTTTGCCACGACACGCTATCGACAGACGTAGATCAAGAGAGACGTCGCTCTATCGGTGAACCGACATGAAAACCGGTGATCGACGGCGGCGGAATCCCGCGCACTGTGCACTGCGCCCCCGCCGGCCGGACGGCCACCTAACGATTGATAAGCGTCCATCGACACTCGTAGCATCATCACCATGCGTGCCCGTCGCGTCACCCTCGCCGTCGTCCTCGCTGCGCTGCTGAGCCCGTTCGCCGTCGGCGCCGCGCGGGCGGACGACACCCCGGCGCTCACCACCCCCGGCAGCCCCGTCGTCGTGGTCGACGAGCCCCACCGCCTCACCCTCTCCTGGACGCCCTCGACCTGGGTGGGCGAGCCGGCCGGCGAGGAACCGATCACGTACGAGGTGCGGGCGCGGCTGGGCCCGTACGTCTACCGGAGCCTCGGCAGCACCACCGCCACCACCCTGACGCTGACCAACCTGGCGCCGGGCAGCGAGTACCGGCTCGTCGTCAGCGCCTACACCCTCGGCGGCTACTCGGACCCGTCCCCCGTCACCCCGGTCCGCACGGCGTACGGGCGGGCCAAGGTCAGCTACCTCAACCTCGACTGGTCGCCGACGGACAACCAGATCCAGCACGTCCTGAGGGTCACCAACACCGGCACCGGGCCGCTCGACCTCACCGCCGTGCGCGTGCGCTACCACCTGACCTTCGAGGGCGGCGACACCTCGCTGGTGCCGAACTGCGACTGGGCGGCGCTGGGCTGCGACCGGATCCGCCGCGACGTGACGTACTTCCCGCCGCCCCTGCCGCCCGGCGGCCCGCCGACGCCGACACCCACTCCGACGCCGACCCGGTACCCGCTGCCGGGCACGCCGGTCCCCGGCTGGGTGGAGCTGACCTTCACCGGGGGCGTCCTCGCCCCGGGCGCGTCGTCCGGGCCGATCCAGCTGCGCCACCACCGGCCCGGGTGGACCGACATCGACGAGCGCGACGACCCGAGCTGGCGCGCCGCCACCGGCGAGTGGACCGACAACAGCCGGATCACCCTGGACGTCGACGGCGTACGCGAGTTCGGTGACACGTTCGCCTGACGAACACCGGCCGGTGGCACCACCCCCGGGTCGGGGCGGCACCACCGGCCGGCGCCGGTGACTACGCCGTCGCGCAGATGGCGTACGCGGTGCTGGTCCAGTTGCCGGTGAACGTGTCCTCCTCGTACGCGCCGACGGTGGCGGTGGCCGGTGCGGCGGCCGGGCCGCCGTTGGGGCGGAAGTCGTCGACGACGCCCTCGCCCGTGACGCCGTTGAGCTCGTAGCCGGCGCCGGTCAGCACCTTCCCGAGCGGGCAGGCCGCGGCGACGCT
This sequence comes from Micromonospora sp. NPDC048868, assembly GCF_043198195.1. NCBI lineage: Bacteria > Bacillati > Actinomycetota > Actinomycetes > Micromonosporales > Micromonosporaceae > Micromonospora > Micromonospora sp. NPDC048868. The sequence goes on along the minus strand of NZ_JBICUN010000006.1, from coordinate 287,219 downwards.
GTGGAAGTCGTTCGAGTCACTGGGGCTCACCGCGGAGGTGCGGACCAGGCCGGCGAGGGGGTTGGCGCAGATCGCGTACGCCGTCGCGGACCAGTTGCCGGCGAAGGCGTCGGCCTCGTACGCGCCCACGAAGACCGAGGTCGGCGCGGCGGCCGGACCGCCGTTGGGGCGGAAGTCGTCGACCACGCCCTCGCCCGTGACGCCGTTGAGCTCGTGGCCCGTCCCGGTCAGCACCTTGCCCACCGGGCAGGTCGCCGTGACGCTGCGGAAGTCGGCCGAGTCGCTGACGCTCGTCGCGGCGATCCGCACCAGACCGGCGACGGGGTTGGCGCAGATCGCGTACGCGGTGAGGGACCAGTTGCCCGCGAACGCCTCCGCCTCGTACGCCCCGACGGTGACGGCGGTCGGCGCGGCGGCCGGGCCGCCGTTGGGGCGCAGGTCGTCGACCACCGCCTCGCCGGTCGCCCCGTTGAGCTCGTAGCCCGTCCCGGTCAGAACCTTGCCCACCGGGCAGGTCGCCGTGACGCTGCGGAAGTCGGTCGAGTCGTTGGCGCTCGTCGCGGCGATCCGCACGAGGCCGGGGACTGCGGCCGAGGCGGGGGCTGCGGGGACGACCACCCCGGCCGCCACGGCGATGCTGAGGATGAGGGTGAACGCGTGGGGTCGGAGTCGGCGGGCTGCTGCCTGAGCTGACATGGAATTCTCCTGTCTGTCGCCTCGGCGGTGACCTCCCGCAGGTGTCGGGTGCGACCGCGACGAGGCGCTGCGATTGACGCGCTCACGCTATGTAGTCGCACGACCAGGCATTATCCCGAAACTGACTACGTCAAGTAGTCGACTGATCGCCCTCGCTCGGGCCGCCGCGCCCGCCGGCTTTCTGGGATCGCCGGCGGGCGGGCGGGCGGAGCCGTGGTCCGGTCGCGCCGTCAGGCGGTGTAGAGGATCTTCACCCCGTTGAGGCTCGTCGCCGAGACGGTCGTGCCGCGGACGCCGGAGTTGAGGTTGCGCCAGCCGTTGTTGCTCGCCGCCTCGTGGACCATGCCCCCGGCCACGGTGTAGACGTGCTTGACGCCGTTGACGTCCATCGCCGCCAGCGCGTCGGGGCTGATCCCGGAGATGCCCGAGTTCAGGTTGCGCCACCCGCTGTTGCTGGCCGCCTCGTGGACCGTGCCGCCGGCCACCGTGTAGACGATCTTCACACCGTTGTGACTGATCGCGGCCAGCGCGTTCGGGCTGACCCCGGCGATGCCCGAGTTGAGGTTGCGCCAGCCGTTGTTGCTGGCCGCCTCGTGGACCGTGCCCCCGGCCACCGTGTAGATGATCTTCACGCCGTTGAAGTTGATCGCGGCCAACGCGTTCGGGCTGACCCCCGAGATGCCGGTGTTCAGGTTGCGCCAGCCGTTGTTGCTCGCCGCCTCGTGGACCATGCCCCCGATCACGGTGTAGATGTACTTGACGCCGTCGACGTGGATCACGGCGAGCGCGTTGTTGCTGACCCCCGAGATGCCGGTCCACAGGTTGCGCCAGCCCGTGTCGCTGGCCGCCTCGTACACCCGGCCGTCGTTGACCGTGTAGAGCAGCTTGTTGGTGCCCATGACCATCGACGCGGTGGTCGAGCCGGTGATGCTGTTGACCGGCAGCATCTGCCAGCCGCTGTGGCTGCCGGACTCGTACACCTGGCGGTTGGAGCTGACCTGCCCGCAGTTCTGGCTGGTCATGTTCCGGGCCGGCGAGACGGCGCCGGAGATGTAGAGCGGTCCCGTGTTCGGGCTGCCGTCGGAGGTGATGCCGGAGGGCACGCCGTTGAAGTACGCCTCGCTCTTGACGCCGTCGCGCGTCTGCTCGTAGTGCAGGTGCGGGCCGGTCGAGTTCCCGGTGCTGCCGACCCGGCCGATCTGCTGGCCGGTCGACACCCACTGCCCGGCGCGCACCGGCGGGGACTCGATCATGTGCGCGTAGCTGCTCCGCCAGCCGCCGCCGTGGTCGATCACCACGTACCAGCCGCCGCCGCTGGTCCAGCCGGCGAACGTGACGGCGCCGGCGTACGAGGCGAGGATCGGCCGGCCGTTGCTGGCGCCGCCGGTGAAGGTCATGTCGATGTCGTAGTCGTCATGCCCGTAGTAGGTGGCCATCCGCCAGGTCTCGCCGCAGGGGAACGGCAGCTGGAAGTTCGGCCGTGGGCCCGCGGCCTGGGCCGGTGCGGCCACGACAGCGATGGCGCCCACCATGGCGAGCAGCACGGCGCCGACGCCGGCGAGTGCCAGGCGGGCCGAGGTGAGGACGCGGGCGGGTAGACCCGTCATAGGGGAAGTTCCCTCCGGAGCCGGATTTGATGTTGATGGATGTTAGGGCAGCCATCACCATCCGGCGAGAGGGGGCGGACGGTTCCGTCCGGCGGGCGGTACCGACGGCGACGGGGCGCCGGGTCAGACGGCCACCGTCGTGCCGGCGAGCAGGGCGAGGATCGTCTGGTTCGCCTCCCAGCCGTCCGGGAACTTGACCGGCACGTCGAGGTGCACGGTCTCCGTCGACGGGTGGGCGTCCAGCAGCTCCCCGATCCCGGCGCGCGCCACCACGACGCACGCCTGGCGGTGCCGCGACGTCAACACGCAGAGCCGCCCCGACTCCAGGTGGAACGCGGTCGCGTCGCGCCGCCCCGACAGCGGGTGCAGCACGATCGTCACGTCGTACTCCCGGCCCTGGAGCCGGTTGGCGGTGTCGACGGTGATGCCGGCCCCCGCCGGCCCCAGGTGCGCGCGGATGGCGGCGGCCTGGTCGCGGTGGGCGGCCCCGACGGCGATCCGGTCGGCGGTGACCGGCGCGCCCGCCGGCGCGTGCTCGGAGACGGCGACCGCTCCCCGCTGGAGCACCCGCAGCGCCAGGGCCGCGCAGGCGGAGGCGGCCTCCGCATCGGTACGCAGGGTCTGCCGCGCCGGCAGCTCGTGCAGCGCCCAGCCGGTGGCCGCCGCCAGGTCCACCGTCCGGTCCAGGGCGTCGCCCGCCCCGGGCTCGCCGAGACGCAACGCCCGGTCGGCCGGGCCGGTGCCGGCGCGGAACCCGGTGAACGGGTAGAACGCCGCCGCGACCACCGGGGCCGCCGAGGCGGGCAGCCGCCACGACACCGGCAGCCGGTGCACCGGCAGCTCCGGGTTGTGCCGCAGCAGCACGGCCACCGCCGACTGCATCGGATCCCAGGTCAGGCCCGTCCAGCGGCCCGTCTCCACGGTCGAGAACGGGTCGAGCTGACCGGGATCGCCGACGAACAGCGCCCGCTCGAACCGCCCGGCCACGCGCAGCAGGGCGTCCGAGCGCATCTGGTACGCCTCGTCGACGATCGCCCACGGCCAGGAGCCCTCGGCGACCGTGGCCCACTTGGCGGCCGTACCGATGATGACGGCCGGGCCGCCCAGGTCGGCGACCTTGGCGGCGACCCGGACCGTCTCGTGGCCCCTGACCCGCTCGGACGGCCGGTAGTCGGCGGCGGAGAGCCGCCCGATGCGCAGCTCGGGCGCCTTGCGCGCCAGGCGGTCGATGAGGTCGTCGACCTGCTCGTTGGTCTGCGCGATGATGATCAGCGGTTCGCCGGCGGCGGCCAGCTCGACGGCGGCGCGCACCACCAGGGTCGACTTGCCGGCCCCCGGCGGCGAGTCGACCACCACGCCGCGATGGTCGCCGGAGCGCAGGTCGGCCAGTACGGCGGCGATGACCCGTTCCGCCTCGACCGCCGGCGGCACCTCCAGCCCGGAGCGCATCGATTCCCCCTCCCCACCGATCACCGGGACACTACGCCTGCCCCACCGTCGAGCGGTGACGCCGTGCCCCGGTCACGCCCCGCGCGGCGGCCGGCCCCTCGACGGCCGGGGTGTCGGGGCTGGTGGTGCGGGGCGGGCGCGGCGGGCCGCCACGGAACGCCGAAACCGGGCTCCCACCAGCGCGAACCCCTCTAGCGTGAACGTGCGGGCGGGGACGCCTCCGTCCGGTAACCGGCCGTGTCGACCATGGGGGTGTCCGTGCGCGGGCCGAAACGTGGTCCGGTCTGGGCGGCCCAACTGTGGCTCCGCCAGCGCCGGCGCCGGTGGCGCACCCGACGCGAACGCCGGACGGAACGGGACCGCCGCCGGCGGACCGACGAGCGGGCCGGCAACCGGGTCAGGTGGCGCTACCGCCGCTGGCTGCGGTGGAGCATCGTCGCCGTCGCCTGGACGTTGCTGGGCTGGACCCTGCTCTCCCTGGTCCTGACGGTCCTCGGCACCGAGCCGCACTTCCTGCGGGTGACCCGGTGGTGCGAGGGTGACCAGCCGAGGGCGTACTACTGCGGGCAGGTGCAGGGCTTCGTCAAGCCCCTGATGGCCGCGGCGCTGGGCGTCGCGTTCTTCTACTACTGGCGCTACGTCCCGGTCCGCCGCTGGTACCGGCGCAACGTGCTGCGCAACAGCCGGATGGTGCTGCCCAGCGTCGAACGGGGCCTCGACCCGAACGACATCGTCGGCCGCGACGAGCTGTGCGAGCTGCTCATCCAGCGGCTGCGCGACCGGGCGACCCGGCGCCCGCTGCTGCTGGTGGGCGGCATCGGCACCGGCAAGACGGCCACCCTGGCACGCCTCGCGGAGATGCTGATGGCCGCCGACGTCGTACCGGTCGGGGTCGACCTGCGGAGCGTCACCGACCCGGAGAAGCTGAACTTCCGCGAGCTCGCCGTCGAACAGTTCGGACGCACCATCGACACCCGGCTGCGCGCCTCGGGCGAGGCCGACCGGATCTGGCGGAGGCTCTGGCTGGAGAACCGCCTCGTGGTGCTCGCCGACGGGCTGGAGGAGAGCCTCGCCGACGCCACCCAGCCCGCCGACCGGGACAGCGTGCTGCGGGACGCCATCCGGGCCGCCGTCCGCGAGCGACTCCCCCTGGTGGTCGCCTCGCGGCCCGACGACCCGCTGCGCGGGCTGGACGCGCTGCTGCTGCAACTGGAGCCGCTCGCCCAGGGCCCCGCCCTCGAATACGTGCAGGCCCGCAGCCGCCGCTCCGAAGCGGGCCACCGGTGGGAGCGCATCACCGAACTGGTCAAGGCCGCCGACGTCGCGGACTCGCCGTTCTACCTGCGGGTCATCGGGCAGCTCCACGAGGTCGACCGGCTGGACCGCGTCGAGCCGGTGGGCCCGGGCCGGGTGGCGCTGCGCTGGTGCCTGCTGGAGGAGTGGTGCGCCGCCACCGTCGCCGGCGACCTGTACGAGGACTACGGCCTGCCGCAGGTCGAACGGTCCGACGCGATCGAGGTGCTCTCCGCCCTCGCCTGCATCGGACTGCGCGACAACCGGCTGTCGGTGCGGACGACGGAACTCACCGGCGGCGACGGCGCCACCGACGCCGGCCGGCGGTGGATCCTGACCGAGCTGCGCAACCGGCTGCGCAAGCTCGACGCCGGCAACGCACAGGACGTCGGGCTGGCCGAGACCACCGGGGACGCGCTGAACATCGTGGTGAAGCGGCAGGAGGGGGTGCGTTTCCAGCACGGGGTGATCCAGGCGTACCTCGGCGCGCGCTTCCTCACCGCCGCCATGCGCGACCCCGACTTCCTCGACCGCGCCTTCGCCCACCACCACGGCCCGGGGCGGGAACTGCTGGCCGCCCTCACCCTGCACACCCGCAGCGCGGGCGCGTTCGCGCAACTGGACGGGCGACGCCAGCGGACCGTCCGGCCCGGGAACCTGCCCCGCCTCGGCGACGCCGTACGGCGCAGGGTGGGCCTGCCGGCCGACAGCCGGGACGCGATCGCCACCCGGAAGACGTCGATCGACCTCGTGCGGCGGCTCTGCACCGAGGCGGCGCGCACCCCGAACCGCACCCGGGCGCTGGAGATGTTCGCGGCCGCGCTGGAGATGGACGCCGCCACCGGGCACACCTCGCACCGGCGGCTGGCCGACACCATCCGCAGCGCCTGGTGCCACTACCAGGGCGACGGGTCCGTCACCGACCGCCCCCTCGAAGACGCCAAGATCGCCCTCGTGCACCGCTACGGCGACGCCGCCCGGCAGCTCGCGGAGCGGCCCCCCGATCCCACCGGGCTCCGGTCGCGGCGACCCACCCCGCAGTACGACCAACTGTTCCTGATGATGGCCGACGAGGGTTCCTACCTTCCCCGGCTGGCCGCGGCCCGCGAGATCGCCGCCGGCGGCAACGCGGCCGTCCGCGCGCTGCGCGGCCGGCTCTCCGACCCGCCGCGAGCGGACGCGTCACCGGGCCAGGAGCGCCTCGACGAGATTCGGACCTGGATGACGCCGTCACTGTTCCTCTACGCCGACGACGAGCACGGACCCGGCGAACCCAACTGGTGCCACGAGGCCCACCTGGCCCTGCAACGCCGGGTGCACCGGCTGGCCTCCGACGCCACCGACGGGGCCCGCGTCTACGAGCTCACGCTCGCCCAGGGGTTCCGCCTCGCGGCGAACTGCCGGGTCTACCCGGCGCACCGCAGCCTGCTGATCGAGGAGGCCGAAAAGGCGCTGCGGCACTCCCGGTTCTGGTACTCGCACCTGGTGCTCATCCAGGCGCTGACCCTGCTGGCCCTGCCCCGCGATCCCGGCGAGACGCTGCGCGAGCGGGGCCACGGATCGGACCCGCGCGGACTTGTCGACTTCTGGACCTCGATCGCCGGCGGCGGCGACCGCGCCCCGCACCGCCACAGCGGCACCGACCACCCGCTCGTCCGCAAGGTCGCGGACCTGTGCGTCGAGTCGCTCGTCGACCGGCACCCCGAGCGACGCTGCTGGATCGACGAGCGGGAGATCGTCGGGCGGGTCGGGACGGTCAGCCCACAGCCCGGCATCCGCCGGCTCCAGGACTCCTGGCTGCCCGCCTCGCACGGCTGGGCCGTCCTGGAACCACGGGCGCAACGGCTGCTGGCCGACGTGATGCTGCTGCTCAACCTCGCCGACCGGGGCCGGAACAGCACCGAGCGGGCCCGCCGGCTCACCCGCGCCAGCCGGCCCGAGCTGCCGCCGTGCCTCACCATCGACCGCACCGCCATGCGGGTCACCCTCAGCCGCCGCCAGGCGCACGACGTCCAGCCCGGCTCCACCTGCGTCGACGACTGCCCGTTCCGGCTGTGCCCGCTGCCGCCGAAGGGCGACGAGCTGCCGTACCAGATGGAGGAGGTCTTCTGCGCCACCAGATCGACCTCGTCGGGCACTGGTTCCGGCCGGGCGCGCGGGCCGACTGGCAGGCGGTCAACCGCAGGGACCTGCGCACGTTCTGGCACGAGATGTCCGAACGGATGGCCCCCGCCTGGCGCAAGTGAGTCGTACGGCGTCCGGCACTAGGCTTCGACGCATGTGGACGTCGCGATGGCACGGCCTGGCGGCGAAGGTGGCCCTGGTGCCGGTGGTCGGCCTCGTGGCCGTCGTCGGCCTGGTGGTGCAGGCGTCCGGCATCGACACCGCCGCCGAACGGGCGGCGTTGTTGGCGGTGCTGGCGTCCTCCGGCGCGCTCTACCTTCGCCGCCGCCATCCGGTGGCGGTGGGCGTGGTGGCGCTGGCTGCCGTCGGCGCGTACGGCGCGCTGCTGCACCGGCCCGGGCCGATCATGCTGGTGTTCGTCGTGGCGCTCTACACCGTCGTCGACGAGGGGCATCTCGGGGTCGCCGTCGGGCTCGGTCTCGCCTCGGTGGTCGCCTTCGCCGTCGCGGACAGCTACAACCGGACGGCCGAGAGTGTGAACGGGGCGACGCTGCTGCACGCCGGTTGGCTCGTCGCGGTCATCGTGGGCGTGACCCGCAACCGCCGGGCCTACCTGGCCGAGGCGCAGGCCCGGGTGCTGGCCGCGGAGCAGGGCAAGGAGGAGGAGGCCCGGCGACGGGCCACCGAGGAGCGGCTGCGCATCGCCCGTGAGCTGCACGACGTGCTCGGTCACCATCTCTCCCTGATCAACGTGCAGGCCAGCGCCGCGCTGCACCGGCCGGACCCCGACCGGTCCGCGCAGGCGCTCGCCGCGATCAAACAGACCAGCAAGGAGACGCTGCGGGAGTTGCGCACCACGCTCGGCATCCTGCGGCGGGAGGATGCGGCGCCGACCGGGCCCACACCCGGCCTCGACCGCCTGTACGAGCTGGTCACGACCGCCGGGCGGTCCGGGTTGGAGATCCGCACCGAGCTGGCCGAGACCCGCGCGCTGCCACCGGAGGTGGACCTGGCGGCGTACCGGATCGTCCAGGAGGCGCTCACCAACGTCACCCGGCACGCCGGCGCGACGGCCGTGGTGATCCGGGTCCGACCGGACCGCGACGACGTGCTGCTGGAGGTCGAGGACGACGGCGTCGGCACGGCGGGCCAGCCCGGCAACGGGATCCTGGGCATGGGCGAGCGGGCCCGGGCACTGGGCGGCTCGCTGACCACGGGCCCCGGCGTCGACGGCGGCTTCCGGGTACGCGCCCGCCTGCCGATACCGCCCGTTCCGGTGCCGGCGGGCCCGCCCGCGCCCCGACCGGAGCCGGGGGACGCGGCGTGATCCGGGTGCTGCTCGCCGACGACCAGACCCTGGTGCGCGCCGGATTCGGGTCCATCCTGGGCGGCGAGGACGGCATCGAGGTGGTCGGCGAGGCCGCCGACGGAGCCGAGGCGGTACGGCTCGCCCGGCAACTGCGGCCGGACGTCGTCCTCATGGACATCCGGATGCCCCGGCTGGACGGCCTGGCCGCCACCCGGGAGATCGTCACGAGCAGCGACGCCCGCGTGATCATCCTGACCACGTTCGACCTGGACGAGTACGTCTACGGCGCGCTGCGGGCCGGCGCGAGCGGTTTCCTGGTCAAGGACACCGAGCCGGCGGAGCTCATCCACGGGGTGCGGGTGGTGGCGCGGGGTGACGCGCTCATCGCGCCGTCGATCACCCGCCGGCTGATCTCCGAGTTCGCCGCCCGGGCCACGCACCCGGATCCGGGGCCGCGGCTGAGCGCGCTGACGGAGCGGGAGCGCGAGGTGCTGGTGCTGGTCGCCGCCGGCCTGTCCAACGACGAGATCGCGGCGCGGCTGGTGCTGAGCCCGGCCACCGCGAAGACGCACGTCAGCCGGATCATGACCAAGACCCGGGTCCGGGACCGGGCCCAGTTGGTGATCCTCGCGTACGAGTCCGGCCTGACCGTTCCCGGCTGGCTCGCCCGCTCCTGACGGCGACCTCGGCGGCACCGCACCGACCCGGCGCCCCTGGCCGGCCCGCGATCAGGCGGTGCGCCGGGAACGCACCAGGGCCAGCCCACCGAGGACCACGGCGACCAGCCCCAGCACCAGGGCCACGTAGGCCCCGCCCCGCCCGTTTCCGGTGCCGATACCGCTGTCGGAGGTGACCACGACCAGCCCGCCGAGGGCGACGCCGATCAGCCCCGCGGCCAGCGCCACGGTGGCCCCGAGTCGGCCGGAACCGGTGCCGAACCGACCGGAGGGGCGGGCCAGAGCCAGCCCGCCGATGATCACGCCGGCCAGCCCCAGCAGGGCGGCGACGGTGGCCCCGAGGCGCCCGGCGCTCATGGTGTAGGCGCTAGTGGCGGCAAGCAGGTGACGAACGTTCATCGAGGATCCCTTCGCTCGCATGACGAGTACAGCCGGCAGCGTATGTACCGGCGTGGTCACAGGTCGTCATGCCGGAGTTGGCAATGGGCCTACCACCCGGGTTGCGCGCGCCCGGGGTGACGTACCCCCCTGGTTGTCTCGCGCCCTCGTCAAGGGCAGAGCGGGCAGGACTAGTCGCCGGCACGTCGGGTACCCGCGGCCGGGATACGGAGGTGACGCCCGGATGACGAAGTTCCTGTTCATGGCGACCTACACGGTCGAGGGGATCAACGGGTTGATGAGGGAAGGCGGGACGAGACGCGCCGAGGTGATCCAGGCGTTGGTCGAGAACGCCGGTGGCCGGGTGGAGTCCTTCCACTTCGGGCTCGGCCCGCACGACGCGTACGTGATCTGCGATCTTCCCGACCAGCAGACCGCCGTCGCCCTTGCCACCACGATCCGGGCGGCCGGTGGCCTGGACACCCGGGTCAACCCCCTGCTGACCCCGGAGGACATGGACGGGGCGCTCCGGATGAACATGCCCTACCGGCCGCCGGGAGGCTGACCCGTCGACCCGGCCGCGGAGCAGGGCGGGCATGACCTGCTCGGTCATGCCCGCCCTGCCGTCGTCGTCGGTCTCGTTCGTGCCCTTGTGCTGTGACCGCGCGTACGGTCAGCCGACGCGTTGGCGGGGGCGGGTCAGGGCGAACCCGACCACGCCCGCGACGGCGGCCAGGATGCCGCCGCCGATGGTCCAGTACCAGCGGGACGACAGGCCCGGCCACCGCACCCAGTCGAACCAGCCGTCCTCCTCGACACCGGCCGCCCCCGGGGCCGGAGTGCTGGCGGTCGGATCGCCGGCGAGCACCTTGCCCGGGTTCACCGCCGGGACCAGGGGCTCCCTCAGGTCGCCGCCCTCCGGCTCGGTGTCGCCGTCGGACTCCACCCCGACCAGCAGGCTCACCTCGATCGGCAGGCCCAGCTCCTGCTCCGGCAACTCGATGCCGGACAGCCGGACGTAGTAGGTGCCCGGCAACGGGTCACCCGACCACGGCTCGGCCCACGAGCGCACCTGGCGCAGCTCGCAGTCGAGTTCGACTGTGGCGGCACTCTTCGACGCCACCGGAGTCTGCGCCCCCGCCACACACGCCTGCCGGCGGCGCAGCCCGTCGAAGACCTCGACCGTCCAGGTGGAGTCGCCCTTCCGGCTCGCCGCGGCGGGCAGCGACACGGTGGCCGCCACGTGATGGGTGTCCCCCGCCGCGGCCGTGAACGACCAGTACAGGTAGTCGCCCACGGAGGCGCCGACCCGTACCGGCTGGCCGGGACTGATCCCGGCGGCGGTGAGGAACGAGGTGCCGGCCTTGTTGATGGTGGCGGCCCCCGGCGACGGGGTGGGCGTGTCCGCGCCGGCGGCGGCCGGCAGCGCGACGGCGATACCGGTGGCGGCGAGCAGCACCGCCGCCCGGCGGGCCGAGGTCAGGGCCGGAGCCTTCCGCATCGTCATCGGGTCCTCCAGACCGCTACCCACCAACGGGTCAGCCAACCAACGATCAACCCACTGAGCAGGCCCGCGAGGATGAGTACGCCCAACAGCACCCAGCCCCGGCCGAGACCCGGACTGTTCGGGGCGGGCGACGCGTCGACCAGGTCGATTGTCAGTTCGAGCGGCATGCCCGGAGCCGCACCGGCGCCCGCCTTCGCGGAGAAGGAGTTGCTGACCACCAGGCACACGACGGTGGGCTCGGGAGCCTTCTCCGTCGACTCCGTGAAGACGCCGCCCTTGTCGTCGTCCGCCGACTCCTCCTCGTCCGCGTCGTCCGCCGCCGACCAGCGCACGCCGGTCGACAGCACATCGGTACGACCGCTGCCGGCGTCGTTGCCCCGGACCAGTTCCCGCCCGTCGGTGGCGGTGGCCCGCAGCAGTACGCCGTAGTCCCGGTTCAACGGCCGGTCCAGGCCGATGCTCACCGAGGCCCGCAGCTCCTGCCCCGGCTGGACCGGGATCCGGTACCACCGGTGCTCCTCGAAGCGCTCCCGGTCGGTGTAGACACCGGCGGTGAGCACGGGCGCCTTGGCGCAGACGTCGGTGCCGGCCACCTTCGCCGGCGTCTTCGTGTGCGTGTCCTTGGCCCGTTCCACGATCTGCTTGATCCGCCGGGTCAGGTCGTCCTTGCTCTGCGCGGAGGTGTACGTCCCGCCGGTCGCCGAGGCGATGCAGACGAGCTGCCTGCGTACCTTCTCGTCCGGGATGAGGCCGAGCGTGTCGACCACCAGGTGGGTGCCCTGGGCGGCCAACTCGCGGGCCACCTCGCAGGGGTCCGGTGGCGCGCAGGTGTCCTCGCCGTCGGTGATGAGCACGATGCGGCGGGTGGTCTCGCCGGCGCCGAGGTCCTTCGCCGCCTCGCGCAGGGCCAGCCCGACGGGGGTGAAGCCGGTCGGGCGCAGGGTGGCGATGGCGTTCTTGGCCTTCACCCGGTCGACCGGGCCGACCGGGACGAGCTGCTGGGTGTCCTGGCAGCCGACCTTCTTGTCGTCGCCGCCGTAGGTGGCGCCGAGGACGCGGATGCCGAGATCCGTCGTCTCGGGCAACGCGTCCACGACGTCGTTGAACGCCTCCTGGGCCACGGCGATACGGGAGCGCCCGCCGATGTCCTTGGCGCGCATCGAGCCGCTGACGTCGAGGACCAGCTCCACCTTGGGCGGCTCGACGGGTTCGGTCTCGTGCTCGTCGGCGTAGGCGGGAGGCACGCCCAGTGTCGGGAAGGCCACCAACAGTCCTAAGAGGACCGCTGGAAGCCGTCGTTTGATCATCACGGCGCCGATCCTAGTGATCACCAAGCTCGCGACTGATCGCGCGGCCTCACCACCCTCCACTCAGGATCGTTCGGCCTGACGGGACCGCGAGCGCTCTTCGGTCTGCCGGGTCTGCCAGGTGCGCAGCGCCTCCTTGATGCGGTGGTTCTCGGCGCGGGTGAGGTCGAGCTGGCGGGTGCGGTCGCGCAGCTCGTGGGCGAGGCGGCACAGCAGGGCGTCGACCTCGTCGACCCGGTAGCCGCGCCGGCCGAGCGGCGTACGCGGCAGGGCGACGTCGAGGACCCGGTCGGGGGTGAGCGGGCCGGGCAGGGCGTGGCGACTGCGGTAGACGGCCATCAGGGCACCAGCTCCGCCGGCAGGTGGATGCGGTCGGCGGGCACCCCGGCGGCGAGCAGCCGCAGCCGCGCGCCGGCGAACATCGGGGGCGGGCCGCAGACGTACACGTCGTCGTCGGGGCGGCGGTGGTCGAGGGCGATCGTGAGGGCGTCGCCCCGCTCGGCGGGCTCGGCGCCGGGATCGTGGCTGAGGGCGGGCACGACGGTCAGCCAGTCGTGGGCATGCTGAAGCTTGTCGAGGGCGGTCGCGTCGTACAGGTCCGCGAAGGCGCGCGCGCCGACGACCAGGGTCACCCGCCGGCCGTCGGGCGCAGCGGCGACCTGCTCGACCAGGGCGCGCAGCGGCGCCAGCCCGGTGCCGCCGGCCACGAGCAGCAGGTCCCGCCGCGCGGACGGGTCCAGGCACAGCCCGGCGTCGCGCGGCGGGCCGAGGTGGAGCAGCTCGCCGGGGCGTACGTCGTGGACGAGGCTGTGGGCGACGGCCCCGGCGGCGACGGCGCGGACGTGCAGCTCGACGGTGCCGTCGGGGCGCGGGGCGTTGGCCGGGGAGAGCCAGCGCCAGCGGCCGGGCCGGCGCGGCGTGCAGACCGGGACCGCCTGGCCGGGCCGGAAGGGCAGGCGCTGCCAGGGGCGTACGGTCAGGATCGCGATGGTGTCGCACGGCCGGTCGTGGCCGATCACCTCGGCGGGGCACCAGGCCGGCCGGTCGTCGGCGCGGGCGGCGGCTCGCCGCACGGCCTTGTCCGCGCGGCGGCCGGCGTGCTCCCAGGCGTGGGCGAGCCGTGGCGTCCACAGTGGGCGGGCGCGCCGGGCAACGGCGGCGAGCAGCGCGTCGCCGATGGTGGCGGCGTGCGGCAGCAGGCCAAGCTGGCGGTACGCGCGGCCGAGCACCGCCAGCAGCGCCGCCCGCCCGGCCGGATCGTCGCCGCCGACCGTGAGGCGGCCGAGCGCGGCGAAGAGCAGCGGCGCGTCCCGTTCGGGGAGCAGGCCGGGGCGGCGGTCATCCAGGGTGCACCAGAAGTCGTCGGCGCCCTTCTCGACGGCTGCCTCCCAGGCGGCGGTGATGGTCACGCGCCCACCTCCCCGGCGAAGGCCCGGCGGGCGCGGGCGATCCGCTCGTCGGGCTCGTCGAGCGCCCAGAGCACCCCCGCCAGGTAGTCGACGACGCGCCGGTGCTGCTCCTCCGACAGGCCGAACCCGCGCCACGGGTCCTCTCTCGGCTGGCCTTCGAGGGCCGCGGCGAGGCCCGCCGCCAGGTGCGCGCCGAGCCGTTCCAGGTCGACCCCGATGAGGTACGGCGACAGCTCCGCGTCCGCCACGACGAGGCGCAGCCACCGCCCGACCACCTCCTGCACGCTCACGCCCAGCCGCCTTGCTCGACAAGGGCTCCGGCTTCCCCAGTGGTGGTGGTCAGGATCGGGATGGCGTCGCTCAGGGTGGTCACGTTCTTCTGCCCCTCGGGATGCGGCTGGTGGAGTGGCGCCGGGGCGGGCGGGAGCGGAGCTGTGTCGTTCGGGGACCGACGCAGTTCCGGAGCCAGCACCCGCCCCGGGTCATGCGTCCACCATTTCTGAGCTGCAGAAAGACCAGAATGACCACGCACTGCACTTGGCCGGTAACTGCGCTGCACCTGCTGCCGGTAAGGTGCACGATGACCGTTCTCGACGTGATCGAAGGCGGCACGATGACACCCGTGCAGCGATGGACCGGCCGCGAGACGAAGGCACTCCGCTATGCGCTCCGCATGAGCATCCGTGACTTCGCCGTGCACCTGGGCGTGGCCGAACGGACCGTTTCCAAGTGGGAAGCCGGCGGGAAGAGCGTCAACCCCCGCCCTGAGATGCAGGCGGCCCTGGACACTGCCCTCGCTCAGGCTGCCGACGAGGCTCGACGCCGATTCGCGGCAGCGATACCGCAGACGAACCTGCCGGCCCCGGCTTCCGGCAGCGGGCTCGACCTTGGAGCCGCAGCGTGCGGACAGGTTGCGCGGACTCGTCAGGCCCTCGGACTGAGCGTCGGAGACTTCGCCGCCGTGCTGGCCCGGACGCTGACCTGGCGGCCCACCGGAGACGACGTCACCAACTGGGAGACGAGCACGGTCCCACCCGGCGACGTGGTCCTCGCGCTCTCCGCAATTCTCGACCCGTCCGCCGCGGGCAACCTGGATGAGGAGCGGTTCGGAGACCTCGTCGCCGTCCACCCGAACCGCTCCGAGTTCTCGACCAACCTTCCGCCCGATCAACTCCTCGGCGGCGCGAGCACCGTGCGCGCCGTTGGCCTGTCGCTCAACCTCCTGTCCCAGGGTTACCCGGATCGCCGCTGGCACGACCTGGTCGAGGCCGGTGCGCACGCCCGCCTTCTGTTCCTCGATCCATCGGGGCAGGCTGTCCAGGCACGCGAGGCGGAAGAAGGCTTTCCGGCAGGGCAGTTGTCCGGGCTGACGAAGCTCAACATCGAAACGCTCATGCGCGTGCGTGACCGGCTGCCCGACAGGCTCCAGGACCGCATGGAACTGGCGGTCTACGACGACACGTTGCGCTTCAACGTCATCCTGGTCGACGATCTCTGCGTCGCGCAGCCGTACCTCGCGGAGAGCCGAGGGGTCGACTCCCCCGCGTTCGTCGCCAGACGGAGACAGGCTCGCGGCGGCCTGTATCCGGTGTTCGAACAGCACTTCGAGACGCAGTGGCGACGGGGGCAGCAGTTGTGAGCGACTACGGACCACTGTTGCCGGTTGCGATCGAGGCGGTTGCACGGGCGGCCGAGGACATGCGGCGTAAGCCACCGGGCGCGCTCACAGCCAAGGGTGACCGCGACATGGCGTCCGCGTTGGACTACGAGATCGAGCGCAGCGTCTGCGAGCTTCTCCGTATCGCAACTCCCGACATCGGGTTTCTCGGCGAGGAGGACGGCATCAGCGGGTCGGGAGAGCTGCAGTGGGTGCTCGATCCGATTGACGGGACAGCCAACTTCGTGCGAGGCATCCCGCTCTGCGCGGTGTCGCTCGGGCTGCTGCACAACGGCGAGGCGGTCCTGGGGGTCATCGAGCTGCCCTTCCTCGGCAACCGTTACGCCGCCGCTCAGGGGGGTGGCGCAACGGTCGACGGCAAACCGATTCGGGTGAGCAGGACGAGCCGGCTTAGCGAGGCGATCGTGGCGATCGGCGACTACGCCGTGGGCGAAGATGCGGCGGCAAAGAACCGTCTCCGGCTCGCGCTGACCGCACGGCTCGCTGAGTCCGTGCAGCGGGTTCGGATGACTGGCTCCGCGGCGCTTGACCTGGCCTGGTTGGCCGAGGGAAGAGTCGATGTTGCTTTCACCCTCTCCAACCATCCCTGGGACATGGTTGCAGGGGTAGCCATCGCGCGGGAGGCTGGGGCTCAGGTGGTGGATTGGGACGGCAAGAGGCACGACCTCAACTCGTCTGTAACCCTGGGCTTCGCGCCACCCCTGCTCGACGACGGCCTCGACCTGTTAGGGGGAAAGCGGGATGCCTAACCGAGACGAACGTGCGCAGGCGCTCACCGTGATCCACCCCCGGATGAGGTAAACGGGGGGAGAGTCATTGTTTCAGACAGAAAATCATGCGAGCCATACGGCAGCCACGCCGACAGAGCCTGGGGTACCTGCCGACTGCTACACCTGGCCGAGGTAGACAAGCACGGCCGTCCTGCCATCTCCGGCCAAACGCAGGCACCGTCATCCGGATCGCCCACTTGCAACCCCGTCACCGATCGGCACGGTGGGTTGTTCACTTGCGGGCCTTCCCGCCGGATAGTGGCATCGGCGGCGATTCTAGTTAGGTCGCCGCAGTTTCCGTCGATAGCCGCGAAGAGGCGAGTCCGTGCACGACGGGCCTGAATTGCCCCAAGCCTCATGGAAGCCAGATGTCCATCGTTCGTTAGCCCACCTGCTCACCACCACCCTACTCTGCGTGAATATCGTATAAAGATCATCAACCCTCGCGTCGCTAAGCAGGCTTATGGAGTGGGCTTATTTCATCACACGAATTGAACGCCAAAGACGGGCGAAGAACTACAACACTTTCTCGCGAATACCGCGAATCCGTTGAGCGCCTCCTCAAGCGCCGAGCGATACGTATCTCAACCACCTCCCATCCAGAAAGTTCCCCCAGAGCCGCGATCAGAAGATCAGCAGCAATAACGAACCTATTCTCACCGATTCCGTGAACTGAGTTTCCAACCACGAGAGCAAGCTGGGCGTCGTCAGTGCAGATCGCTCGACATGCAGCGAGAACTCGCAACATATCGTCAACATAACCCCGGACGAGCTGCCGTCTCCCACGTTCATAGCGATCGACGGGGATGGCCGCTAGAACAGGACTGATGAGCGCTTGGACGTCCCCGGAGCGACGGCCAGACAAGTAAGCATACTCTTCCGGGAAATACAGGCTGGTGTGGCTACGTAGCGTCTTTAGCCGCTGAGCCTTCATTGAAGCAATGTCGTCATAGAAGCCCAAAGCCCACGCTTCGGTCTTATATATTTCAGTATAGTCAATATTGTTAGGATACGGCGGCGAAAACACGATCCAGTTGAACCTTCTTCCGCCGGACAGTACATCCACCTGACGGGCATCACCACTTGCAAGCGAGAAGGATGCGCCATGCTCCGCGGCTCGAGCAAGACGCATATCAACGATGCATCGGTTAACGGATTCCCCAAAAACATCGACAGGATCGGCAGGTTTACGTTCCGGCGTGTAACGCAGTGCTCGGCCGTCCCGCCGGAGCCGACCGGCAGGCTCAACAGCTGCGGCAATACACGTTTGAATCACCGCGCGAGCGTCGGAATCTAGCTCACATTCAGCCGCTGCTTTACCTAGAGCTAAAAGCGAAGTCCTGTTTGCATCAGAATAATAGGAAGGGTTCCGAAGCGTAACTGACGGCGTGTCAAGTAGCTCCGGGCGGCTCTTCAGTCGACGAGAGGCAGCGACCACTTGCGCATAAGCATCCTCGGTTAACTCAGCAAGCTCTGACCCACGCCTAATACCCGCGCATTTCGCGTGCGATATGACACGGAGAACCGGGTTTCTCTCAATCGCCATTATGTCAACAGGCACGCCAACGGATCTGGCATATGAGATTCCGCTCACCGCAGTCGTCCCGCCTCCGGAAAATGGATCTAGAAGGCTCAGGCCGCCCGGCACGGCTTCACGCTCTTTCAGCAGTTGAGGCAGGAGCGCATGTGAGTATGCTTCCTTCATCCGGAACCAGCGGTGGAACGGCTCTTGCGAATTGCCTGTGGGAACAACCAAAGGAGCATAATCACCGCTGCGGTCGCATACCTGCCACTTCGTGGCCAGACTTTCATAGTGCCTAGTGAGCGCCGCCAGCGGCTCAGCCATATTTGCACCCCAACGTCAAGACGCCGATTCCGAAACCGCAGCGCTTACCCGGTAATCGCGGTATGCTTCTGAACTGGAAAAGAGATGCCAGCATCGTAAATTCACATCCAGAGCGGACGCTAAGTCTATAACATGCGCAAAACAGGCATCACCTGAGGGCGCCGGCCTCATGTCGAAGCAGCAAAGCGCTGCCAGCCGGGCCCCGCGCTCGGTGCGGTACTCAGATGCCTGCTTAACCCCCTTCTTGACCCACTCGCGGTTATACGAATCAGAAACCGGGGTGCCTTTGTAGTTTCTACCACGAAGGACCTTCAACTCGAGCACAGCGTGCTTGATATAGCGCGCCCTGTTCTCCGGCAATGGCTCCTCGATCTCAATATCTAGCCGCCCCGTGGCACGCGATTGTTCGACGTTGACAAAGCAGGTGGGGAAACGTCCAATCAGTCCGTTGCGGACCACGACCTGAACCAGATCCTCCGCGTCAGACGAGGCCCATCCTTTGGCGGCATCTTTCCAAATCTTCCCCGCTCGCCCTTGTGCGTCAGGAGTACACAGCGCTTGCCGATAGAGACTGTCTATGACATCGAAGATCTCCTCAATAGCTATCTCTGTACGTGAAATTCTGACTACCCTGCAACTGTCGGGCTTTGCCAACCCGTCTGGGTAGTATCGCAGCTCTGGCTCTTGCAACCTGCAATCGAATACGATTGCAGGAAACTCTCCGACTTGACAATCGTGAAGAGCTAGGCGGAACACTGCCTCATCGTCATCGTCATCTTCAAACGGTACAGCAGTTCCGTCATTCGCTACCTTATTGACGAACCAAAGATGTCCCGACACCCGTTCCAAACCGCTGTCGAGCATCGGCACATGGCGTCGCCTTCTGAGCTTTGGAATCGTTGGAGGTGATGGATGCAGGAAGAAGAACGCCGGACGACGGTCGCCCTCTAGCTCATCGCGCTCCAGTCGCTTTCGAACGAGAGCTGCAACTCCTACAAGAAAGCGATCTTCGTCCGGCTGATCAGATTCAGAGCCTACTCCTCTGAACTCTTGAACAGTGCGCAGTAGGGCATCATCGCCCCAGGCATCTAAGTTTGACACATCAAACATCCGTCCTCCTTAGTGCCGAATAAAGATGGCGGACGTAAAGATGCGTGACTTCGGCTTCGGTCAGACGTTCGTTTGCTCCGAGTAGCTCCCGAAAACGACTAGTTACCCGAGTCGTTTTGCTAGGCACCTCACCAGCAAGATGAACTAGCTCACCCTCGTCGATGTTGGGGTCCGCGTAAGACGCATCAGCGCGAGCGGCTTCTGAAATTCCCGGGAGACCCAAGCCCGAGAGAGCGAGCACTACCTCGCTCACGAATTTGAGTTCCCTTCTCGCTACTCCGTCTCGAGCCATGGCAGCTACAATTCGGGGCGCAAAGGTTGGGTTCAAGCCATAGTTCGCGTCAAGCGCCCACTTGTCATTAATCCGAACGTGGCGAATCGAGGACGCTAGGA
Organism: Micromonospora sp. NPDC048868; assembly: GCF_043198195.1. Classification (NCBI taxonomy): domain Bacteria; kingdom Bacillati; phylum Actinomycetota; class Actinomycetes; order Micromonosporales; family Micromonosporaceae; genus Micromonospora; species Micromonospora sp. NPDC048868. The sequence continues at coordinate 267,666 of NZ_JBICUN010000006.1, read as the reverse complement.
CAACAGCTCGACCAACTAGATGGTCCACGTCTCGTTGTAGGTCAGGGTTCGTCGGAACGTTCCTTCCCTTCAAAACCTGACTCTCGATAACCGGGATATTCCATACTGGAGCTAAGGCATCGGAAAAGTATGCGATTGTATGGAGTGCGCCCAAGGGCGTAGCAGCGAAGCCGGCCTCGCGACATGCTTCGAGGATGGAGATAATACGCAAACTCGAGCGCAAATTACCGAATCCAGTCGAGGCCGTCATCATTGCGCCTTCGCAAACGCACGAGCCAGAGCTTGATCGTACTCTCCCCTAAGGTGTCTAATGGCCGCCGTAGGAGAGGCCACCTCAAATAGATTCACCACCCGGTTGTCACTTGGATCCGCTATTTGAGACTTGTCAAGTAAAGCAGGGATAAGCGAGCCGTCAACCAGGTTGGATGTAATGACAAGATTGTTCCCTCGGCTCGGCTCGCCAAACTTCATTAAAACGCTCGCTGCTCGAGGGGCGAACACCGCATCGAGAGAGGACTCTGGAGCATCAACCACCAGAGACCCTCTTCCATCGGATGCCGCAACCTCCATCAACGCCATGCGGAATGCCAGATCGATGAACTCTCTCTGGCTCTCTGATACTTGCTCGGCGCCTTCTCTTCTTACTGGGGAGTCAAAGTCATTTCCAGTCATATCAACATTGAATGTCGGACTATCAATGGACCCGCCATCTTGGCCGACATGAGTCTTCCTGCTAGTCCAAGTCAACGCGCACGTCTCAATCAAGAAATCAGATGCGAAGGAGTCGAAGCTCTTCTTGATCTCGTCTTTTCTAACCGCGATACGATACTTTACAGAATCCAGGTGAGCTCGATAGGCGCCTTGGCGTCGCTTTAGCTCCGCTTTTTCCACCTCGAGCCTGGCCTGCATCGTCTCCAAAGCACTTCTCTGCGCTCGCACCTCCCGCTCTTCGGGCGGGAGTTGCCCAACCAGGAATGATATCTGCGATTCCCTTGTGGCGATAGCATCCTGAAGCTCTGCAATTCGCCTAACTGCACCATTGAAGCCCGCCTCGGCTTCATCACGTCGAACATTCGCCGCCGAAACTGCTTCCTCCGCAGCGTGGAGCCTAGCCGCCAGCCGTTCCATGTCTGTGTCTTGGATAGGGATGTGCTGCTGCGCTTTAGAGCGCGGCGAATCACAGATAATGCATATATGGCTGTCGATTTTATTTCTCAGAAGTGTCCCGACTGCCTCCGCATCCGATCCACAGACTAAGCACTCACCTGAGGTAATCAAGTAGCTTAAGATATATGCGGCGCTTTCGCTATCAGACGGAAACGAGGCTTGAAGCTGCCTTAGCCGCAGCTGTTCGAGCGATCGGTATGCCGACTCCCGATGTTCTGCAGCTCGCAAGGCACTCAGCTGGGCCGATCGACGCTCAGCATCAAGGCTTTCTAGGCTTGACTGCACATTAGCGAGCACCTGCTCGTCTTTCTGTTGATCGGCGCGAGCGGAGTGGAGGGCAATCCGGATGTCAGTGGGGCGGCTCGACGCTTCCTCGCTTTCAACGAGCCTCTGCTCTTCCTTGTTCAGTTGCGATCTCAAGTTCCTCACATAGCTGTCCTGGCTAAGCACACTACGCTCGAGGTCCACCCAAATCCGTGACTCCTCCCGCGGGAGGAAAAGCAAACGGAGGATCTGACGCTGAGCCGTCGGGTCCCATACAAGAGACCGGCGATCGTCAAAGTAGAAGGTAAGGTATCGAAGCGTCAAAATAAAGTCCGAAAAGGAAGATATCCCAGCGGCGTCAAGAATCGCAGCTTGATAGTTGTCTTCGTCGGGAAAAACGCTTTCACCCGACACGCGCAGAGAGATCAGCCGCAATCGCCTCAAATCGCGCACAACCTCGAAGGCAACTCCACCAATTTCATACGCGAGGCGAGCGGTTGCATTAGTCGCTTCGTCATGAACCCGTGCCGCAAAAATCCTTAGCCGATTTGCCTTTAGCCCCGTAACGTCAAACTGCATGTTCCCCAGCTCGCCAGCAGGCAAGCCGCCGATATCGAAAGGGCCCGTGAGCATTCGATAAAGCAGATGAACTAGGGTCGTCTTACCCAAACCGTTAGCGCCCACAATCAGCGTAAGTCCAGGCTCGAAACTTGCGTTTAAACCCGGGTTATCCTTGCTGCCAGGATACAGACTGTAGCCGTTGACTGTTAGTTGCCGGAAGATTGGGAAGCTAATCACTGCTGCTCCACCTTTACGAAAGGAAATTAACGTCAGGTCTGAGGGTGATCCCGGGGTATCTAGTGGGATCCCGGCCTTCGCACTAGAGCAGACACCTTGATGGTTGGACGAAAGCAGCGCGGGTACTCCTGCTCTAGCCCTTACGCCGCATACAGGCCGGTAACGCGTTGTCAAGGTGCATAGCCGCGTTGGAATCAGGTGAAAGCCGGATATCTCTCGGTGAAGGACGACCGCCACGCCATAGATGCGGCCTGCAACCAGGTCGGGGGTGCTGACGGCAGCCCCTGCCTTGGCCTCGCCAGACGCCTCTGGACGAAGGCAACCTAGGCGGAACGGTCGGCTTCCCGTCTGGCCGTGCTGGAAGATCGTGACCGCTCCCTGCTGCACGCTGCCAAGTTCGTGGCGTCGATGCGACGTCCGCATAGGCGCCCGTGGGTCGACAACCACGGGCCGGTGGGCGTCGCCACGCAGGTCCGCCAACCCCGAGCCGATGAACGTGGCCTTTATTGCTGCGAACGGCAGTTCCAGCCCAGGAAGCATCGCCTCTCACCTCCCCACAAGGCGTGTCGGCGACATTACCGGCAGGAGTCCGACCAGCGGGACCCCAGATCTTTGCCTGCTCGAGGCACCACAGCCGGCCCATCTGCACCGTCAACGACCTACAGATCCGGGTTCGCTTCAGACGGCTATCCGCGGATAGTTCGGCCCGTCGCAGGTCAAGGCACAGAACCGAGACGCTGAACCGATCGTTTGAGCTATGTTCGACGACGTTGCCTCGGCAGTCCGCAGACTCGCAAAAGCGCAACTGTCATAGACCCGACAGCGGTGCGAGACAACGTGGCAGGGGTATCGAGGGCTCTACGGCGGCCGCTACCTTGGCCGGGTGACGGATCTTGAGCGGGGCATCTATGAGCACCTCATCACCCGTAACCTGGCCGACCGCCTCCAGCACGTCGACCCCGCCCTCGTCCAGCACCACAAGCTCGACCCCGCCGACGCCCCCGTCGCCCTAGCCCGTCACATCGCGACCCTGGCCCGCCGAGCCCTGCACGCCGTCCCCAGCGGCGACGACAAGCTCCGCCGCCAGATCGAACTCGCCAACCGCATCGCGGACGCCATAGCCGCCGAGAGCCCGCAGGCATCCACGGCACAGGACCAGGTGACCGACGCCAGGCATCTCCTGCACGCCATCGCCGCCCCACCCACCCCACCCGCGCAACCAGCATTCCCTCAGCGCCCCACCACCCCGCTCTCCACCGGCGCACTCCTGGTCAACGGCCGCCACCAGCCCCGCATCGGCCACGAGGTCACCCACGAGATGGCGTCGGCGGAGCAGGTCGACCTGCTCTGCGCGTTCATCAAGTGGTACGGCCTGCGCATCGTCGAGCCCGCCATTCGCGAGCTGATCGCCCGGGGCGGCAAGGTGCGCGTCATCACCACGACCTACCTCGGCGCGACCGATCAGCGGGCCCTCGACCGGCTTGCCGAGTTGGGCGCCGAGATCAAGGTGTCCTACGAGACCAGGACCACCCGGCTGCACGCCAAGGCGTGGCTGTTCCGCCGGGGCAATGGCATGACCACCGCGTACGTCGGCTCATCCAACCTGTCGAAGACCGCGCTGATCGACGGCGTGGAGTGGAACGTGCGCGTCTCCAACGTCGAGCAGCCGCACGTCATCGACACGTTCACCGCCACCTTCGAGGACTACTGGAACGACCCGGCGTTCGAGAGCTACGACGCCAGCAGGGACGCCGAGCGGCTGCGCAACGCCCTCAGCGGGGAGCGGCGCGAGGACTCGCCCACGCAGATCGCCAATCTGGACGTGCGGCCGTACCCGTACCAGGCGGAGATCCTCGCCGACCTGGACGCCGAGCGGCAGGTGCACGGCCGGCACCGGAACCTGGTGGTGATGGCGACCGGCACCGGCAAGACGGTCGTCGCCGCGCTGGACTTCCGGCGCCTGCACCGCAACGGCCAGGTCGACTCGCTGCTCTTCGTCGCCCACCAGGAGCAGATCCTCACCCAGAGCCTGGCGACGTTCCGGCAGGTGATGCTTGACGGCAGCTTCGGCGAAACCCTGGTCGGGGGCAAAACCCCGACCAGGTGGCGGCACGTCTTCGCCTCCATCCAGTCGCTGCACCGACGGGAGATCGACCCCGAGGCGTACGACATGGTGATCGTCGACGAGTTCCATCATGCGGAGGCACCGACGTACGCCCGGCTGTTGGAGCGGCTTCGGCCGCGCGTACTGCTGGGGCTGACGGCGACCCCCGACCGGGCCGACGGCCGCGATGTGCGGCGGTGGTTCGACGGCCGCGTAGCGGTGGAGCTGCACCTGTGGGAGGCGCTGGAGCGGCAGTTGCTCGCGCCGTTCCAGTATTTCGGGCTGCACGACGACGTGGACCTGTCGCGCCTGCGCTGGAAGCGCGGCCAGGGGTACGACCTCGGCGAGCTTGACGGCCTCTACACCGGCAACGACGCGCGGGCGCGGCTGGTGTTGAAGGCGGTGCGCGACACGGTCGATGTGGACCGGATGCGGGCGCTCGGGTTCTGCGTGAGCATCGCCCACGCCCGGTTCATGGCGGAGTGGTTCACCCGGCACGGCGTGCCGTCGGCGGCGGTGACCTCTCACGTGGATCGACTCGCCCAGCATGATCTGCTGCGGGAGTTCAAGGCCGGCAAGCTGCGGGTGCTCTTCACCGTGGACCTGTTCAACGAGGGCGTCGACCTGCCGATGGTCGACACGATCCTGATGCTGCGGCCCACCGAGAGCGCCACGATCTTCCTCCAGCAGCTCGGCCGGGGGCTGCGCCTGGACGACGACAAGCCCTGCCTGACGGTGCTCGACTTCATCGGCGGGCAGCACGCCAACTTCCGCTTCGACCTGCGCTGGCGCGCCCTGACCGGGGTCAGCCGCAGAGAGATCAAAGAGGCGGTCGAGCAGGGCTTCCCGTCGCTGCCCAGCGGATGCCACATCCAGCTGGATCCGGTTGCCCGCGACAAGGTGCTCGCGAACCTGCGCAACGTCATGCCGACGTCGAAGAACGGCCTGCTGGCGGAGCTGCGACACCTCGGGGACGTCAGCCTCGCCGGGTTCCTGCGGGAGACCGGCGTGGAGATCGAGGACGTGTACCGGTCGGCGACCATCGGCGGGTGGACGGGGCTGCGGCGGCTCGCCGGGCTGGAGTCGTCGACGCCGGGACCGGACGACCGGGAGTTGGGCCGGGCCATCGGACGGATGCTGCACCTCGACGACCCGGACCGCCTTGACCTGCTGACCCGGGTGGCAGCGGGCCAGCGGCCGGGCACCGGGCGGCTCTGGGACATGCTGCACTTCGACCTCTGGGGGCCGAACGCGCCGCTGGCCTCCCGGAACGAGCGGCTGGCGCGACTCTGGGCGGAGCCGGCCCGCTGCGCCGAGCTGCGGCAGGTGGCCGAGGTGCTACGCGAACACATCCACCGCGTCACGCCGAGCCCGCCGTCGGCGAAGGTGCCGCTGCGGGTGCACGCCCGCTACAGCCGCAACGAGGCGTGCGCGGCCTTCGGGATGCCGAACCCGGGATCGCTGCGGGAGGGGGTGAAGTGGCTGCCTGACGCCCAAGCGGATCTCTTCTTCGTCACCCTGGTCAAGTCGGAGGCGCACTACTCCCCCACCACCATGTACGCCGACCGGGCCATCACCGACAGCCTGTTCCAGTGGGAGTCGCAGAGCACCACGTCGTCGGCCTCGGCGACCGGCCAGCGCTACATCCACCACGCTTCGCGCGGCTCGACAGTGCACCTCTTCGTACGCGAGACCCGGGTCGCGGACCGGGACCTGGGCGCGCCGGCATACCTCTACGCCGGCCCGATGACCTACCGGGAGCACACCGGCGACCGGCCCATGCGCATCATCTGGCGACTGGTGCACGCCCTCCCCGCCGACGTGTACGCCACCGCCCGGGCGATCGCCGCATGAGGCTCGGCTCGCGCCGAGCCACTGGTTTGCCCGAGCGGTGGACGTGTCACGTCACTTCGATCGCGGCCAGGCCTTCACTGCGAGGCTGGCCAGTAGGAGCGTCCGCAGTTGGATGTGTTCCTCCGTCCATCCGTCGGACCACGTCCGGGCCGCCTCCACCGGGATCGCCTCGTGCGGTTGCAGAACGGTGGCGGCCGTCAGCAGCAGCACGGCGTTCTTGTTCAGTGCAGTCCGCTTGGCGTGCCAAGGCCCGTTGCTCACCGACGAGTTCAACTTCGTGGTGGTGAGGGTCAAATTGCCCAACTTGTGGAGGGCGGCACTACGGTGGTTCTTGGCCTCCTCTTCCGGCAGGTCGGCGGCAAGAGGGTAGTGCTGCTCCCATCCCTGGGGCAGCAGGTGCTCGACGCTGAGTTTTGCGGCCTGGGCAGGAATGAAGGTCTGTTCGGCCTTGTCCCCCCGTAGGTATGCCTCCAAGCCGGCGAGTAGCACGCGCAGCCGTGGGCCGCTCAAGGTGCGATAGAGGTTGTTCTGCAACAAGCCATCCACGAAGTCGCCGTCGTCGGGCCAGTGGCGGGAGTCGGCTGTTTGCGCTGCCAGCTGATCGCGGAGCAGATCGCCGATCGCCGCGTCCTCCGACTTGCGGATGTTCTGCAAGACGGAGAGGAACAGACGGTTGTAGTCCTTGGTGGTGAGCCCGCACACGAACCGGCGCACGATCAGGGACTCGATGGCGTCGGCGGCGATAGCCCGCTGCTTCGCGCTGACGCCCTCCCTGGCCTGCAGGTGCAACAGGATCGGCACCGGCGTAGTGGTCTTGAGCATGTCAAGGACCTGAAGCAACCGCCCAGTGGGTTCGGTGCCGGGCAGGCTTTCAAGGCGGTGCATCGCCCGTCCGTGGTGGGCCAGGTCGGCGAGCACCTCCGCCGCCGACGCCTGAGTGTTGGCCTGCCACCGCCGGAAGTCCGCAAACAGCCGCTCGACGGGCACTTCATAGCCAGTCTGGATGGACAACCAGTACGACAGCAACAGGTCGATCCGAGCACGCTTGAACCGGCCGGTGGTGACCTCCTCGCCCCACCATGTCGACTCGAACGGAACCCAGTGCTCCTCATGCAGTGCGGTGACATCCTGCCCCTGCTGCTCCGCCAAACGGAACAGGGTGTTCTTCACCAGGTCGGAAGCGCGGAGTCGAGTGCCACGATCATTAAGCGTCTCGAAGATGACCTGAGCATCGTCGTGAGGCTCCAGCTGGATCTCCACCAGACCGAGCCGCTCCCGCAGTGCGATGACCAGGGCGTCCGCCCGTTCGGCCGGTTTCGGCGATTTGGCGAGCCAGGCATTCACCTCGCTGTCGAAGTAGCGGCGCGCCAAAAGCAGACGATGCTCGCTGGCCTGCTCCGGCGGCAGCTCTGCCTCGAAGACCCTCTTGAAAGCGACCCGGTCCGGCAACGACGGCCACACCTTGTACCGCTCGTAGGGGTGGCTCGGATGCACCAACTGCGGGGTGTTATGGAGGAACATCCTGAGCAGCGCTTCAGCATTCTGGGCAGCGTGTTCCTTCGTGGCCGCCCAGCAGGAGGCCAACAGCACTTGAAGGGTGGTAAGGCGCTGCTGCCCGTCGATCACGTTCATCGCGAGGATCCGGCCCGGCGCAGGGGGCAACCGCTCCAGCACTATCGCTCCGAGGAAGTGCGTCCGGGGCGACTGCCCCATAAAGGCGCTGGTCCCGTTGACCTCGGCCTCTACCTCCTCTGCCGCCACCCGGACGTCCGACCAGAGTGGTTCCCAGTTGCGCTCTTGCTCCCAGACGTATGGGCGTTGAAAGACCGGAATGACATGCCGGCGATCGGTGCCGAAGACGTGGACGAGCTGGACGGTATCCGCTCTCATAGGGGATCTTCCTCGGTGGTCGGTGGGTGTGGCAGGTGGTTCAGGACGCGTGTGCCGAGGCGTCCACCACCCGGTTGCTGGCGGTGGCCAACTCCTCGTCGGTGAACAGCGGACGGAAGCGCGGCCGGATCACCACCGCCTCGGCCGTCAGGTCCACCCGCCCCCGCTCCCACAGCGCCGTGAACCCGTCGGAGACCAGCGGATGGTGCAGGAGCTGGCGGGCGGTGGCGAGGCCGCCCTTCTCGGTCACCATCCGCAGCAGCAGGCTGGCGTGGTAGTTCGCCTCGTCCCGCGCCCGCTCGTACGTACGCACCATCGCCTCGTGGAACGCAGCTTCGAGCGCCCGGCGGTCGGCCGAGGCCTCGACGGGCTCGTCGGCCGGCTCGGCCTCCTGGTCGTACGCCCGCGCCATCGCCTGGTGCAGCGTTTCCTCCAGCTCCCGGCGGGCGGGTGTCCCCTCGCCCGCCGGTGCGGGCCGCGGCTCGCCCGGACCCCGCGGCTCGGGCGCGGGCCGGACCGGCGGCGTGGCCGGGCGGGCGTCGCGGCTCTCGCCGCCCGACAGCCGCAGGAGCCGGGTGACGCTGCGGAAGCGCACGGCGGCGGGGCTGGCGGCCGGGAAGTACTGGACGAGGCCCGCGTGCCGGCCGCGACTGTCCTCCACCGGCATGTCGCGCTTCATCGATGCCGCGGCGATCACTGCCTTCGCCTCGTGCGGGCGCACCCAGCAGACCAGCCGCGCACCGTTCGGGTGTGCCCGCTCGACGCGGACGTTGGCCCGGTACTTGCGCGCCTCGGCGGAGGCACTGTCGTAGTAGCGGGCCCATCCCAGCACCTTGCCCTCGTGCCGCACCGGCACGTCGCGGCAGTGCTGGTAGCTGTCCAGGGCGGCCACCGCCTCGTACGGCCGCAGCCAGGCCACGTTCCGGTAGCCGGCGGGCACGGGCACCATGCCGTCATCCGGGGTCCCCGCCGGCTCCTCTGCCGGTGGCGGGGCCGCGCCGGGCGTGGGCCGCACCGGGGGTACCGCCACCCCGCGCGGCTCCTTGTCGCCGCTGCCCTCCGATCCGGCGCGGGCAGCAGGCGCCGGACGAACGGGCTCGACCTCGACGGGCTCAGTCACCACCGACGGCGGCTCGGCGCCGGCGGAACCATCGCTGCCGGTCGTCTCCACCGGCGGCACCACGTCATCGACCGGCTCGGCGGGCACCGGGGCCGGCGCAACGGGAGACGTCGCGCGGGCTGCCTCCGTGCTGACCAGCGCAGCCTCGACGACCTCGACGTCGATGACCGGCGCGGCCGTCGGGGACGAGACCTCGATGCCCAGCTCGGCGATCCGCTCCCACAGCGGCTCCAGCGCCGCCTCCGGGTCCCGGCTGAACACGCTCCCCCGAATGCGTACGAAGACGCAGTTGCCGACCCGCTCCAGCACCGCCTGCCGGCGCATGTCGCTCTCCCACTGGTCCGGCCCGTGGTAGGCGTCGCCGTCGCACTCGATGGCGAGCCGCCGCCCGTCGGGTGCGGGTAGGACGAAGTCGATCCGGTACCCGCCGATGCGGAACTGCGGCAGCGGCCGGTATCCCCGGGTCAGGACGCGACGCAGCACCGCGCGTTCGAAGTCGCTGTCGCAGCGCTTCTCCAGGTCGTCGTACGCCTCGTCGGCGGCGGTGACGTTCTGGCAGTAGGTGAGCAGCAGCCCCCGGGCGTCGTCCTCGCGCAGGTCGGCGGGCTGCACGGAGTGGAAGACCCAGAGCTGGTCGCGGGCGCGGGAGGCGGCGACGTTGACCCGCCGGTGGTGGTCGCGCTTGGTGAAGGCGGAGACCATGCCGTTGTGCGGGGAGACGACCGTGGAGACGAGGACGATGTCGCGTTCGTCGCCCTGGAAGGTGTACGGGTCGCCGACGCGCAGCCGACGCCGTTCCATCTCCTCCTCGCCCACCACCTCGCGCAGGCGGGTGAGCAGGTAGATGGCCTGCCCGCTGGTGCTGAGCAGGCTCACCACCCCGATGGTGCGTCCCTCGTACGCGGGGTCGGCGACGATGGCGGCGACCCGATCGACGAGGGCCTCGGCCTCGGCGACGTTGACGTTGCCGTAGGTGGGAAGGTCCTGGCGGATGCCCTCGGGCACGTGTACGGCGATTACGGGGTCGCCGATGCCGGCGGGCCGGTCGGTGCGCAGCGGCTCGATCTCGCCGCCGTAGTACGTCTGGCTGGAGAAGCCGATGATCGCCGGTACGGAGCGGAAGTGCTCGGTGAGCAGGATCCGCTCGGGTGAGCGGCGTACGGCGTGGTCGTAGAGGCTGCTCTCCGGGTCGAAGTGCTCGGCGGAGGGCACGTCGACCAGGTGCGAGTTGATCAGGCCGGTGACCGTGCCGACGAACGACAGCTGCGGGCCGATCTGCTGGTCGTCGCCGACGACGACGGCCCGTTCGGCGAGGCTGAGGATCGGCAGGGAGAACATGTCCGCCTGCGACGCCTCGTCGACGATCACGACGTCGAAGTGGGCGCCGCCGGCGAACTGCTCGATGGCCCGGTCGACGGACATGACCCAGACGGGCACGGCGTCGACGGCGGAGTTCATGGCCCGCTGGGCGTGCGCCTGCCACTGGGCGGCGTTCTTGCCCGTACCCTTGCCGATCTTGCGCAGGGCCGTGGTCCAGTCGGCGAGGGCGGCCCGGCGCCGGTCGTCGAGCGCCTTGGACACCTCCAGCCAGGACGAGGCGACGACGAGTTCCTGGGTCAGCCGGCGGATCCGCTCCCGCGTCTGCTCGATCCGGCGGCCCAGCGCGACGGGGTCGACGCTGCCGACGACGGTGTCGAACCAGGTCTGCGCGCGGCGCCACTGCCAGCGGTGCGGGCAGTCGGCCCCGGTGCCGCCGATCGCGACGGCGGTGCCGTCCTCGAGCTGGGCGGTCCAGCCGGGCGCCGCCGGCCGCAGCCGCTCGGTGAACTGCGCGAAGCGTTGCGCGTCGGGGCGCAGGGCGGCGAGCCGGCGCACCTCCGCGAGGATGCCGTCCCACCCTTCGAGGTCGGCGCGCTGGCGGCTCTGGTCGAGCAGCCGCCACAGCTCGCTGGCGTCCGTGCGCGACATGCCCTCCTGGAGCACCGTGCCGAGGGCCCGCTCGTCGGCGACGAGCCGGTCGTGGTCGAACACGGTCGCGCACCGGGCGACCAGGTCGGCGAGGGCGGTCAGCCGGCGTACGTCGACCGCCTGCTCGGCCCGGGGGACCAGGCGGCGGACGGTGGCGTGCAGGGTGGGCCAGCGGCGGCGGTCCCAGTCGAGCGCGGTGGCGGCGTCGGTGAGCAGCCGACCCACCCACAGGTCGGGCTGGTCGCCGAGGTCGGCGGGGAGGTTGAGCAGCTGCCGCCACTCGGCCCACCGGGTGTTCAGCTCCTGCCGCAGCCGCAGCCGGGTGACGTACGCGACGACGATGTCGACGTCCTCGGTGGTGCGCAGGGGCTCGCTGTCGATGCGGCATTCGGCGGCGAGCCGGGCGAGGGTGCTCTGGAAGAGCCGGTTGACGCCCTTGCCGGTCGCGAACCGCTGCCGCAGCTCACCGAGCTGGGCGAGGAGGCGGCGCGGCTCGGCGAGCTGCGCCTCGGGCACGCTCACCTGGTGGCCGGCGAGGGTCCGGGTCGCCGCGGTCAGCTCGGTGAGCGCGCGCTGGCAGGCCGCGACGTGGTCCTGCCACATGGTCTGCCAGTTCGGGTCGGCCTGGAGCAGGGTGGCCAACCGGTCGGTCCACGCGCCCTCGCGGCCGGCGAGCAGGGTCAGCGCCTGACGCAGCTGCCCGACGAGGTCGTCGAGCGCCGGCCGGCCGAACGCGCGTACCTCCGGCAGGACGACCCCGGCGGCGGCGAGCCGGTCGAGTTCCTCGCGGGCGGCGGCGAGTTCGCGCCGCCCGGCGAGGACGGCGGCCTCCGCGGGCAGTTCGGCGGCCGTGGGCAGGTGCCGCAGCGCCTGGGTGCGGTCCTGCCGGACGGTACGCCGGGCGATGTCGAGCAGCTCGGTGAACTCCTCCACGCCCAGCGGCGCGGCCACGTCCGGCGCCAGGGCGTCGGGAATGTCCCCGTAGCGGTCGGCCCGCTCGCGCAGCCAGTTGCCGACGTCGCTCGGCGACAGCCGGATGCCGTCGATCTCGTAGTGCGCGGACTCGTTCTCGGCCATGGTGCGCAGGCCGCCGAGGGCCTGGCCGAGGTCCCGCTCGGCCTCCTCCAGTTGGCGTCGCAGCCGGTCGACGCGCTGCTGCTCGCCCCGCTTGTCGAGGGTCGCCCCACGGTCGGAGAGTTCGCGGGCGGCCAGTTGGAGCTGCACGAGCTGGTCGGTGGAGCGGCCCAGCACCGCCAGGCACAGCGACTGGATCTCCTTCGGCAGTCCGTCGCGCAGGACCCGCAACGGGTCCTCCTTCTGCGCCACGACGAGCACCCGCTTGCCGTGCGCCATGAGGTGGCAGATCAGGTTGCGGATGGTGTGGGTCTTGCCGGTGCCGGGCGGGCCCTGCACGGCGACGTTGCGGTGCTGCGCGAGCCGGCGCGCGATGGACTCCTGTGCCTCGTTGGTCGGCAACGGCATGAGCAGCCGCTCCCCCAGCGGCGCCCACCGCGCCGGCTGGTCCTGCGGCATCTCCAGCCGGCTCGGCTCGTGCGCCAGGATGGCGGCCAGCGAGCCGATGCTCGCGGTGTCGCCGGCGAGCAGCCGGGCGCGCAGTTCCTCCAGGAAGCGGCGCAGCATCCGCTGCCGGGGCCGGACGAAGAGCACGCCGGTGTCGTGCACGTGCGGGCCGGTCGGGGCCGCCGCGCCGCTGTCCCGGACGACGGGGTCGTGCCCGAGCCGGCGCAGCGCCCGCTCGAAGAACTCGACGCGGTCGAGGTCGTGCCAGACGTCGAGGTCGAGCTGACCGCCGGAGCCGGCCAGCGCGAGCAGTTGGCTGAGGTAGCGCTCGTCGAGGCCGGTCAGTGGATCGGTCTGGAGCCGGGGCGCGCCCTGCGGCGCCACCGTGACCATCGACCGGTCGGCGTCGAACTCGATGGCGACCGGGGTCACCACCAGCGGGTACTGCACCCGGTGCCCGGCGACGTCGGTGCGGATGACGCCGTGCCCCCACACGAGTTCGTGGGTGGCGGCGTCCATGTCGACGCGGTGCTTCAGGTCGAACAGGCTGCGGTGCAGTTGCCGCGTCGCCTCCGTACGCCGGGTCTGGTCGGCCCAGGGGCGCCACTCCCGCTCCCGCCACTGCGCGAACCGCTCCTGGAGCCTCTCGATCGTCTCCTCGTCGCCGACGAGCCGGGGTTCCACGGCGTACGACAGCGCACCGGTCAGGTACGGCGCGAACTCCGCGGGCGTCCTGATCGGTCTCGTGGCGGCGGGCAGGCCGACGCGCAGCCAGCTGGCGCCGTCGGTCGAGACGCCCACCTCGCAGGCGGCGTGCGCGGGGAAGTCGTGCTGCCAGAAGGCGTCGGCGGTGGGCACCGTCCGGGCCGGCTTCTCCAGCTGCGCCCGCACGGCCATCAGGTACTCGACCAGGGAGGTGGCCCGGTCCCGGATGAGTGCGGGCGATTCCGTCGAGGACGTGGAGCGGGAAAGCATGTGGCACCTTTGGTTCTGCTGGGTGGACCGGCCAGGACGGGACGGATCGACCTGTCGTCAGGAGATCGGTAGGCGGGCTCGTCGTACGAGCAGTCGGTCACCTCCGCGCTGACGCACGGCTCCCACCTCCCCACTGGCGGTCCCCGGACCCTACCCACAAGAGTCCTACCAGCGGGACCCCCGAGGTTCCACCGATCGGCCGGCCTCGGCTCACCTGTTCCCGCCGTCAATTACCTACGATGTCGATATTGCGCACGCGCAACTACTTGCCGGTGATGCCGTATTCGCCCTGCTCAGTAGGGACAGGGGGTCCGAGGCTGAGACTCCGCGCGACGGCCATCCCGACGGGCTGGAGCACGGTGGCGCAGCGACTCTGTCAGGGACGCGACAGCAGCACCGAGCGGAGTTCCGCTGTCACAACCCTCTGGTAGCCATGTTGCCGTGATCAGCATTCGGCACGGCGACCTGCTCGACGCGGACGTCGAGGCGCTCGTCAACCCGGTCAACACCGTCGGGGTGATGGGCAAGGGGCTCGCCCTGGCCTTCAAGAGGGCCCATCCCGCGAACTTCACCGCGTACCGCGCGGCCTGCGCCGCCGGCACCGTCCGTCTCGGGCGGATGTTCGTGTACGACTCGGGCACGCCGGGCCGGCACCGCTACGTCGTCAACTTCCCGACCAAGGGCCACTGGCGCTCGCCGTCCCGCCTCACAGACATCGAATCCGGGCTACCCGATCTGGTACGCGTCCTGCGCGACAACCGCATCGCCTCGGTGGCGGTGCCGGCTCTCGGCTGCGGCAACGGCGGCCTCGACTGGGCCGACGTCCGCCCCCTGATCGAGGCAGCCCTCGCCGAACTGACGGGCGTGCAGACGTTTCTGTACGAGCCCGGATGACCCGTCAGAGAGCACCCGTGACGCCCGGCTGGCACAGCCACAGTGGAAACTCAGTTTTCAAGCTGTCCGCGGAAGCGCTCCTCATCGGCCTTCTTGCGGTTCTTGACGACCTCCACCGCGTTGATCTGCGGATCGCTCCTGTCGAAGACTGCCCTTTTCCCGTCGGGGCTCACCAGCAGCGGTACCGTGGCGCTGACTGCGACCCCGAGGGTGCGGGAGTCCTCCAGGACCTCGAGCTTGGTTTTCTGTCCGTTCGGCCCCGCGAACTGGACAATGTAGGCCCACTTCGCGTCCGAGTTTCGGACGCTGTGGAGCCGCGAGTCGAGCACGTGACCGGTGACCTTGACCCATTTGCGGTGAAGAAAGCGGAAGAACATGGGGCTCGTTTCTGCGACAGCTCGTTGACCGGAGAATTGCTGTTGGCGCTAATGTGGCAGCCATTGTCAAGGGCCGGTCAATGCGCGCAACGAGCGCGCCAGCAAGCCCTCGTCATCGTGACGCGGCTCGTCACAGGTCACCGGGCAGCGGGCGTGAGTGCCTTCGCGAAGTAGGTGTCGACGTCCGTGGCGTGGTAGACCCGCTCGCTCGCCTCGATCCCGTCGAGGAACATCGCGTACACGGCCGCCAGCCGCAGCGCCGCGACCGGCCGCAGCAGCTCCACGGCCCGCTCCGGCTCGCACCCCGGCACCTCGGCCCGCCACCGCGCGCACCACTCGGCCAGCACCGGGGCGGCGACGTCGTCGGCGAGCCCCTCCACCAGCCGCAGCGCGTCGAACGCCGGGTTTCCCACGAACGCGTCGCCCCAGTCGATGACGACGTGCCGCCCATCGCAGGCGCGCACGTTGCCGGGGTGCAGGTCGCCGTGCACGAGGGTGTCCGGCAGCCCGCACCCGCGTACCTCGTCGAGCCGCGCCTCCAGCCCCGCCAGCAGGGACCGCACCGGCGAGGTGTCCCAGCCGACCAGCCGGTCGCGGATCCAGGCCGGCAGGGCGTCGGCGCGCAGGTCGGGCACGCCCGCCGCGACCAGTTCCGCCGCGTCGGGGACGGAGCGCACCTGCACCGGGTGGAAGTCGGCGGCCATCGCCAGCCGTTCCTCGACGGGTGCGCCGTAGCGGTCCTCGCCGGGCACGTGCTCGATCAGCATCCGGCCGTCGCCGTCGTCGGCGAGCAGCGTCGACGTCTTCCCCGGCGCGGCCCGGCCGAGCCAGCGCAGCACCGCGGCCTCGTGCCGGAAGAACACCGGCACCTGCTTCAGCCAGGCCGTGCCGTCCGGCCCGTCGAGCCGCCAGACCGCCGACAGGTTCCAGGTGCGCTGCTGGGTGACGGTCTCCGCCGGGCGGCCGAGCCGCCGCAGCTCGGCCGTCGCCCAGGCGAGGCTGCGCGCCGGGCCGCCGGGCTCGGCGTAGGGGGCGCGCAGCGGGTCCGCCGACAGGTCTGCCTTCGCCGGTACGAGCGGCGTGGCGGGCGGCCCGTCGACCTGCGCGAGGTAGGTGACCGTGCCGCCCATCGGCTGCGGCGCGTCGCCGGTCAGCAGGCGGAGCACGGCCACCTCGACGCCGTACCGCTGGCGGGCCTCGGCCACGACCGGGGCGACCTCCTGCCACCAGGGCGACGGGACGTCGAACGCCGGCAGGGTGCCCAGCGCAGCGCCGGCGGCATCGACCAGGACGAGAGTGACGGAGCGGGACACCCTGGCACGTTATCGGCGTCCAGCGGGGCACGGCGACCGTTTTACTCCGACCGGTGACGGCGCGCGTACGAGTCGTGACATGCACCACTATGGTTATCGAAACACGGCGATCGGAGCGTGATTTCCGAGTGTTGCGCATCAGCGTGCTCGGCCCCGTGCAGGTGTCCGACGACGACCGGCCCGTACGGCTGGGCCCGAAGCTGGTGGCGCTGCTCGCCATTCTCCTGGTCGAGGCCGGTTCGGCGGTGCCGGCGTACCGGGTCGTCGAGTTGATGTGGGCCGGGACGCCACCGGCCGGCGCCCGGGCGACGCTGCGCAGCCACGTGTCCCACCTGCGTCGGGCGCTGCGGGCCGTGGGTGAGCCGGTGGTGCGGACGGTCGGCTCGGGAACCGGCGCCGCCTATCTCCTCGACCTACCGGACGACGCCGTCGACGCGCACCGTTTCGAGCGTTGGTGCGCGCAGGGACGCCAGCTCGTCGCGGCCGGCGACGACGACCTGACCGAGCGGGGTGTGGCGACCCTGCAAGCGGCGCTGGCGCTGTGGCGTGGTCCGGCCTTCGCCGACGTGGCGGACCACCCGTTCGTGCGGCCGAGGGTCGCGCGGCTGGAGGCGGTACGCCGGGCGGCGCGGCGCGACTGCGCCGAAGGGCTCGCCGCGCTGGGGCGGTACGCCGAGGCGGTCGCGCAGCTCTCCGGGCCCCTCGCCGACGACCCGTACGACGAGGGGGTGCGGCGGTTGCTCGCGCTGGCGCTCTACGCCGAGCAGCGGGTCGACGAGGCCGCCGAGGTGTGTCGGGAGGGCCTCGTGCTGCTGGGCGAACGGGGGCTCGACGCGCCGGAGCTGCAGGCCCTCCAGCGGGACATCCTGCACCGCCGGGTGCCGTCGCCGCGCGGGCCGGCGGAGCACGTGAAGTCGGCCCGGCCGTGCCTGCTGCCGCCCGACCCGCCGCAGTTCGTCGGCCGGGCGGCGGAACTCGCCGCGGCCCGGCGGCTCCTGCTGGCCGCACCGGCCGGCTCCCCGACGGTCCTGGTCAGCGGGTTGGCTGGCGTGGGGAAGACGCACTTCGCGGTACGCCTGGCGCACAGCGTGCGCGACGACTTCCCCGACGGCCAGTTGTACGTGGACATGCGCGGCTACGGCCCGATCGGTACCCCGGCTGGGCCGGGTGAGGCGGTGCGGGGCTTCCTCGACGCGCTCGCCGTGCCGCCCGAGCGGGTGCCGGCGACCCTGGAGGCGCAGACCGGCCTCTACCGGAGCATGCTCGCCGGCCGGCGGGTCCTCGTCGTCGTCGACAACGTCCGCGAGGTGGAGCAGGCCCGGCCGCTGCTGCCGGGTGCGCCCGGCTGCGCCACGGTGGTGGTCAGCCGCAACCAGCTTTCCGGCCTCGTGGTGGCCGAGGGCGCCCGACCGCTGCGGCTCGACCTGCTCACCTCGGGTGAGTCCCGCGAGCTGCTGGGCCGCCGGGTGGGTGCGGGGCGGGTGGCCGCCGAGACGGTGGCGGTCGAGCAGATCGTCGACGCCTGCGGGCGCCTACCGCTGGCGTTGGCCATCGTGGCGGCCCGCGCGGCGAACCATCCCGAGTTCACCCTGCGCGCGCTCGCCGGGGAGCTGCGTACGGGCGGTGGTGGCCTCGACGCGTTCGCCATCGGCGACACGGACGTCCGGGCAGTCTTCTCCTGGTCGTACCACGCCCTGCCGGCGGCGTCGGCCCGGCTCTTCCGGCTGCTGGCGTTGCATCCCGGCCCGGACGTCACGGTCGAGGCTGCGGCCAGCCTCGCCGCGTCGCCCGTCGAGCGGGTGCGGGTGGCGGTGCGGGACCTGGCGGCGGCGCACCTGCTCGTCGAGCACGTCCCGGGCCGGTACGCGCTGCACGACCTGCTGCGCGCGTACGCCGACGAGCTGATTCCGGCCGGCGACGGTGAGGGGCTCTCGGCGCTGCGTCGGGTGCTGGACCACTGCCTGCACACGGCGGTGGGCGCCGACCGGCTGCTCTGGCCGCACCGGGATCCGTTGGAACCGCCCGTGGCCGTCGAAGGCGTGTGCCCGGAGGTGTTCGCGGACCGGGAGGCGGCCCTGGGGTGGTTCACGGCCGAGCATCGGGTGCTGCTCGCGGCGCTGGACCGGGCCGAGCGTTCCGGCCTGGACGGGCACGTGTGGCGGCTCGCCTGGGCCACGACCAACTTCTTCGCCCGCCGGGGTCACTGGCTGGACTGGGTGCGGGTCGGGGAATCCTCGGTGGCCGCCGCGCGGCGGCAGGGCGACCAGGCGGCCGAGGCGGAGGCGTACCGGATCCTGGGCGGCGCCCACGTGCGATTGCGCGACTTCGAGGCGGCGCGGGCGCATTACGGGCAGGCGCTGGAGCTGTTCGGTCGGCTCGATGACCTGGTGGGGCAGGGGTTCACCTGCCGAAGTCTCGGCTGGCTGTGTGAGCAGCGGGGCGACATCTCCGATGCGCTGCGCTACGACCTGCGGGCGCTGGAGCTGTTCCGGCGCGCCGGTCACGAGCGGGGGGTGGCGAACACGCACAACTCGGTGGGCTGGTGTCACGCGCTGCTCGGCGACCACGGGCAGGCCATCGACCACTGCCGCCGCTCGTTGGCGCTGCTCGAGGGTCTCGGCGACCCGGTCGGCATGGCGGGGGCCCTGGACAGCCTCGGGTACGCCTACCGCGAGGTCGATCTGGGCGAGGCGCTGGCCTGCTACCAGCGGGCCCTGGGGCTCTACCAGAGGCTCGGCGACCGGATGAACGAGGCGCTCACCCTGCGCAACCTGGGCGAGGCCCAGCGCGGCGGGGGCGACCTCGGCGCGGCCCGGGAGTCGTGGCGGCAGGCATTGGACATCTTCACCGGCCTCGACCACCCGGACGCCGGGCAGGTCCGCGCGCTGCTGGCGGAGACGGCCCCGCCGTGAGCGTCCGGAGGGCCGGCCCGGTGTCGGGCCGGCCCCCAGGGTCGCGGTGTGCTCAGCCGGCGTCCTCGACGTCGGCGGTGGCGCCCGCCGGCGGCTGGTATGGCAGGCAGGTGCTGTGGTGCTGCTCGAAGCGCTGTTGGAACGGGGCGGCGAGCGGGTGGTTGCGCAGCGCCAGGATGTTCTCGTCGTTCTGCCGCAGCGCCCGGTAGGTGAGGTTGTGGCTGCCCGTGTAGAGCGTGGACTGGCCGCCCCGACGGATGATCATGAACTTCTCGTGCATCGGGACGCCACCGGCCTCGGTGTAGCCGCAGAGGTGCACCGGCATCGCGCGGGCGAGCTCCACCAGTGCCTTCATCGGCGGGCCGGCGTCGTGCGGTCGGCCCGACTTGGCGCCGGTGACGATCCGGACCTGGCAGCCCCGGCTCCGCGCGGCCTTCAGCTCCTTGACCACGGCGGTCCGTTGGATCCGGAAGTTCGCCAGGTCGATGCGGGTCCCTCCGGAGCAGTTGGTCGACCTCAACAGGCTGGCGATCGGGTCATTGCTCGCGCTGCCCGGCGTGCTCCCGGCGGCCTCCCTGCGGGGGAAGGTGTAGACGCGGTGTGCGCCGACCGTCGTGGTCCGGCCGTAGTTGGGGTTGTTCCGGCCGGAGGTGCCGTACCGCATGAGGTCGTTGAAGTAGTCGAGGTAGGTGCCGTAAAGGCCGGCGTGGCTGATGGTGATGGCGTTCTCGTAGGCCCGGTAGTGGTCGAGGTTCGCCGAGGAGACGTAGAGGACGTTGCGCGCCGTCCCGCCACCCGCCAGTCGCACGCTGGAGATGGTCATGAACTTGTCGTGCAGCAGCGGCGGATTGTGCAGCGGCGTCGCCTCCGTACGCTTGGTCACGCAGCCACGGGTCGACTGCCCGTCGGAGCGCCGCTGGCCGCACGTCACGAGCCGGACGTTGGGGATCGCCTTGAGCGCCGCGTAATGGGGCGTCCCGACCTGGCTGCCGTTGATGACGATCCGCACCCGTACGCCCCGGGCGGCGGCGCCGCGCAGGGCGTCGACGATCTCCTGCCGGTTGAAGAAGTAGAGGGTCAGGGAGAGCGTCGCCCCGGACGGGGCGGCGTTGACGAGCCGGCTGACGTGACCGACGAGCCCGCCGTGCATGTCGCTGTCGGTCTTCTGGTTGAACCAGGCGTAGTTGCGCACTTCGGAGGCGGCGATGGGGATCGCCGCCGCGGCGGCTGCCGGAGCCTTCCCCGTGGGGTCGGCCGCGTGGGCCGGGTTGATCGGCAGGGACAGCGCGGTCGTCGCGGCGACCGCCATGGCGAGGCCGCGGATGCCCGCACTTCTGCTCATCCGCCCCCCACCTTTTCGACCCGACGCGCCAGCGGATTCGACGAACATGAGATCGGCACCTCCCTGTTGTCCTGTCCAGCGGCTGGCCCCCGTTGGGTGGCGTCGGTGCCGGTGCTCGTCCAGGTGGACGATCCTGCCCGGGCCGCCTGGGTCCAGCCGCTGTCCGTGGATCGGAACAGGTGCGTCACCGCGCAACCGTCCCGCGTTGCCGTCAACGATCGCGGGGGGCCGTGGAAGCACCGTGTAAGAAACGTGGAAGGCTGCCGCCGGTCAGGGCCGACGGGTGCGGGCCAGGGTGCCTACGACGGCGAGGGAGGCGGCCGCCGCCCCGGCGAGCACCACGGCCATCGGCACGGCGCTGCCCTCGCCGCCCAGCCCTACCAGCGGCGCGGCCATCGCCCCCACCAGCGACTGGATGGTGCCGAGCAGGGCGGCGGCCGTGCCGGCGTGGGCGGGGTGCCGGTCCAGGGCGAGCGCGGTGCCGTTCGGCATCACCATGCCGAGGGATCCCATGAAGACGAAGAGCGCCACCGCCACCAGCGGCAGGCTGCCGAGCAGCGCGCCGGCGAGCAGGACGGCGGCGGCCAGCAGCCCCACGCCCATTGGGCGCAGCAGCAGGGTGCGGGGTGCGAAGCGGTCCAGCAGGCGGGCGTTGAGCTGGCCGGCGGCGACCAGGGCGAGCGCGTTGACGCCGAAGATGAGACTGAACGCGCCGGCCGAGACGCCGAAGACGTCCTGGAAGACGAAGGACGACCCGGAGATGTAGGCGAAGAGCGCGGCGAAGGCGAGGCCCTGCGCCAGCGCGTGCCCGAGGAAGATCCGGTCGGTGAAGAGCGAGCGGCCGGCGGCGGCCGTGGCGGCGAGGCCGCCGGTGCTGCGCCGCGAGGCGGGCAGCGTCTCCGGCAGCCGCCACGCGACGGCGGCGGCGAGCAGCGCGCCGATCACCGCGAGGGCGACGAAGACGGTACGCCAGTCCCCGTAGCGCAGCACCAGGCTGCCGAAGGCGGGCGCGGCCATCGGGGCGACGCCGAAGACCAGGGTGAGCCGGGAGAAGTACTTTGCGGCCTCGCGGCCGGCGTAGAGGTCACGCACGACGGCGCGGGCCACCACGACGCCCATGCCGCCGGCGAAGCCCTGCGCGAGCCGCGCGGCGGCCAGGGTCTCGGCCGACGGCACGGCCGCGCACACCAACGACAGCAGGGTGTACGCGGCGACGCCCACCAGCACGGGCCGGCGACGCCCGAAGCGGTCGCTGAGCGGGCCGGTGACGAGCTGGCCGAGCGCCATGCCGACGAGGCAGGTGGTCAGCGAGAGCTGGATCTGCGCCTGGCTGGCGGACAGTTCACGGGTCATCTCCGGGAACGCCGGCAGGTAGGTGTCCAGGGAGAGCGGCCCGAACGCGGTGAGCGTGCCGAGCAGCACCAGCAGCACGACGGCGGCCCGCCCGGTGGGCGCGGCGACGCGCTCGTCCGGTCGGACGGGCGGCGCGGTGGCGTGCGGCATGGCGGTCCCCTCACTGACGGCTCGGCCCGGCTACGATAGCTCTGACTACAGAGCTATTTCGGCGTCGGAAGGCCTGACTGTGACGGACGAGACGGTCGACCTGCTCGGCGGAGCGCTCGGTGACCTGCACCGGATGCTGCGCCGGACGGCCACCCAGCGGGTCGGCCGCACCGCCCTGCCGGACGCCCAGGTGGAGGTGCTGCGACTGGTGCAGCGGCGCCCGGGGATCGGCGTCCGCGAGGCCGCCGAGCGGCTGGGCACCGCGCCGAACACGGTCAGCACCCTCGTCGGCGAGCTGACCACCGCCGGGCTGCTGCACCGCGAGCGGGACCCGGCCGACCGGCGCACGATCCGGCTGGAGCTGACCGACGCGGCGCGGGAGCGGATGGCCGCGTACGGGCGGCACCGGCGCAACCTGCTCGCCGCCGCGCTGGCCGAGCTGGACGCCCCGGACCGCGAGACGCTGCTCGCCGCCGCCCCGGCGCTGCGCCGCCTCGCCGACCGGATGACGGGACGGGGCTGAGCCACCGGAACCGGAACGGCCGGTGGTTCGACGCTACGGTGACGGTGGACGGTGCCGGGTCGTGGGTGGAGGGTCGTCGGGTGATGGAACAGCGGATCAGCCTCGTGACGCTCGGCGTCGCCGACGTGGCCCGGGCACGCGCCTTCTACGAGCGGCTCGGCTGGCGCGGCCAGGAGGTCGAGGAGACCGTCTTCTTCCAGGCGGGCGGCCTCGCCCTGGTGCTGTGGAGCCGGGAGAAGCTGGCGGCCGACGCGGGCGTGCCCGACCGGGGCGCGGGCGGGTTCGGCGGGACGACGCTGGCGCAGAACGTCCGCTCCCGGGGCGAGGTCGACGAGCTGCTGACGGCGGCGGCCGACGCCGGGGCCGAGGTGACCGTGCCGGCACGCGAGACCTTCTACGGCGGCTACGCCGGCTGCTTCGCCGACCCCGACGGGCACGTCTGGGAGATCGCCTGGAACCCGGGCCTCCCCCTCGGCCCGGACGGCTCACTCACCGTCCCCGACCTCACGCCACCGGACTGAGTGGTCAGGAGGCGATGCGGCGGGGGTACGCGTCGGCTTCGCGCGCCCACTGCTCGGCGGCCACGGAGAGGGCGTCGGCGGAGACGGTGAGCGTCAACGGGTAGACCGCGCCGAGCGGCTGCCGCCGAATCCAGGGCGGCAGCGACCCGTACGAGAACTCGACGGTCAGCGCCAGTCGGCGCCGGCGCAGCACCCGGGCGCGGAAGGCCAGGTTCGGCTCGGTGAAGCGGGCCACTGCCAAGGGCTCCGCCGGGTCACCGGTCGTCTCCGCCTGCTGCCGCAGCCACCCCGCCAGCGCGTACGCCTCGGCCACCGTCAGGCAGGGTTCGAGGTGCGACCAGGCCTGCCCGTCGGCGGTGCGGGCGTCGGTCTCGACGAGCAGCCAGTCGTCCCAGTCCGCCGCCTCGTCCGGGTCGTCCGGCGGCCCGACCCCGGGCTGGTAGCCCACCGGCCGGATCCTCACCCGGGCACCGTCGTCGGAGCGGATCTCCATCCTGTCATCATGACCGATCCCGAGGCGCGTGATGGGGGCATCCCCGCAGCTCAGGGCGCTCCGACCGCCAGCACACCGGGCGCCGGCGCCCCGGTCAGCGCACCGGGTCGTGGGTGCCGCACGGCACGTCGGGCCGGCAGCGGCGCACCCGGTCGGCCGCCATCCGCCCGCCGACGGCCAGCCCGTGGCGCTCCACGGCGGCGAGCCCGTACGCGCTGCACGTCGGGGTGAAGCGGCACTGCCCGGGCCAGCGGTGCGACAGCCAGCGCCGGTAGCCAAGGATCGCGGCCCGCCCGGCCCGGTCCACCAGCGGCGCCCGCCCGGCGGCGACGGCCGGCGGTGCCGAGGTCCGGCCGGGCGACACGAGCCGGGCGCCCAGCGCGCCCAGGGTCAGCAGGGTGGAGAAGAGCCCCAGGTCGCAGCAGGGAATGTCGCAGTTGCAGGCGTCGCAGTTGTCGAAACGGCTCTTCTTCTTGCGACGCTGGTTGCTCGGGAGGTAGATCACAGGGAACATCATGCGACTTCCGCGCCACCCCGAATCTCTCGGATGGCGTTCCATCGCCTCGGTGGTGGCCGGCTCGATGGTGGCCGCCGAGTCGGTCCGCCAGCGAAGGGACCGTACGACGCTGTCGAGCTGAGTCGGCTGTGACATCAGGTGGTGGTGTCCGGCCCGCTGTGCCACCAGAGGGCGGCGAATCGTCTACGACATCAGCTCGACAGCGTTGCGCACGTGAGCCCTCGCCCCGACCGGGAGTGCCGCGGAGCCGAGGGGTGCCGCGGAGCCGGGTGCGGACACCCGCCGAGCCGTCAGCGCCAGACCGTGCGGCGCACTCCGTCGTGCCCGGCGCAGGCGTCGCGCCGCCCACCGGTGAGGCTGACCGAGCCGTCGCCGCACTGCACCAGGTGGCCCCGGCCGGCCCAGAACTCGGGTACGCAGTCGAACCAGTCGCAGATTTCGACGGCCGGCCTGCGGATGCGCTCGCCGCCGCAGAAGTCGTACCCCATCGGGTTGGTCGGGGCGCCGCAGCGCCGCTCGCGGGCGGGCGTCGGCGTGGGTGCGGTGGTGCCACGTCGCGGCTTCGAGGCGGCGGGCGGCACCTTCGCCTGCGCGGCCGGGAGGGCGACCGGCGGGGCGACGAAGGTCGGCGCGGGAGTCGCGGCGACGGCGACCTCCGAGCCGGTCGGGTCGGCGGGATCGGTGTCCAGCAGGGCGGCGGGCACCAGCAGGGCGATGCCGGCGGCGACGGCCACGGTGCGCCGGCCGCCGGGCACGAACGCGAAGGGCTGGGCCTGCGCCGGGGTCGCGATCTGCGGCCGGAACGGCTTGAGCTGCGCGTGCTCGGCGATCGCCTCGTCGAGCTGGTCGAGCACCGCGCCGCGCTGCTCGATGGCGTCGGCGAAGGCCAGGGTCAGCTTGAACCGGAAGTCGGCGGCGACGTCCGCCGGGAGCATCAGCCCGGAGGTGCGCCGCCGGTCCAGCACCTGCATGAGAGTGACGGGCGCGTGCGGGTCGTGGGCCAGGCCGGTCATCCTCCCGTACGCCCAGTCGCGCCGGCCGCGACCGCCGAGCAGCACCAGCCGGCGGTTGGTGATCACCGCCATGCCGGCGTCGGCGACCCGGACGCCGTCCGGCCTGCGGGGCCGCGGCGGCGCGGCCGCCGGGGCGACCGTCAGGTCGGGCGCGGGCAGCACGGTGGTGTGTCGTACCTCCACCAGCTGCGCGGCCGGCAGCACCCAGAACACCACCTCGTCGGGCGCGAGCTCCAGCGCCAGGCCGGCGCCCGCCGCGGCCGAGCCCTGGAACTCCTCGGCGAGGGTACGCAGGCGGCGCAGTTCGTCGTCGCGTCTTCGCCATGCCTTGTCGGCGCTGCGGAACTCCCGCCGCCGCCGTTCGTTCTGCCGGTGCACCCACCGGTACCGCCACGTGGAACCCGTCGAATCAGTCCTTGCCATGCCGACTCCTTCGCCGCGCAGGCCACCAACCGGGGTGTCACAACCGTCAACGGTGACAACGGCCCACGGGGACACGCCGCAACGGGCAAAATGGCCGAACGGCGGGCGAAAACGGGCGATAGGTGGATTTCGTCGAGTCGATTCGCGTCGTCGGGCGTG
This sequence comes from Micromonospora sp. NPDC048868, assembly GCF_043198195.1. Taxonomy (NCBI): domain Bacteria; kingdom Bacillati; phylum Actinomycetota; class Actinomycetes; order Micromonosporales; family Micromonosporaceae; genus Micromonospora; species Micromonospora sp. NPDC048868. The sequence continues at coordinate 242,015 of NZ_JBICUN010000006.1, read as the reverse complement.
TCGACGGCGCGCGGGGCAGACCCGACGGCGCGTCGCGCGCCGACCGATGGCGGCAGGGACCGGCCGCCCCGGCCGTGAACGCGGTCGCGCCCGCCCGATCGCGGTGACCGGACGGGCGCGAACGATCGCGGGTCAGTGGCGGCGGCCCTCCCCCACCCGGTAACTGCGCAGGTTCGGGTCGGCCTTGATCTGCGCCTCCGTGTATTTGATCGTGTCCCAGCCCTTGCCCGAGTAGAGCCGGGTCTGGTCGCCGTACCAGGGCGAGTTCGGGTTGCTCGACTGCGAGTAGGTGAGGATCTGCCGCCCCGAGGGGCCGTTGCGGCCCAGCTCGACGGCCATCACGAAGGACGAGCCGTGCACCACCTTCGGGTAGCCGACGCCCGGCGCCAACGGACCGATGATCATGTTGAACACGCCGGCCTCGGCGCGTCCGCCGTGGATCGGGATGCGCCGGTCGCCACGCGGCTCGGTCTGGATGTCGCCCAGGCGCGCGTCGAGCGGGATGCCGGCGAGCTTGCGGACGGCGTCGGCGAGCGCGGTGAGCACGCGCGGGTCGGCGGTGATCAGCCGGCTCGGGGTGCGCACCGGGTCGGCGGCGTCGAACGCGTCGGCGAACCGGATGCCGCCGGACAGGGCGAACTCCGTGAACAGGTGCGCGCCGCGGCTGTCCAGGTCGACGCGCAGGTCCCAGCCCTTCAGCGCCGCGCAGGCCCCCCGCAGGTCGACAGTGCTCCCGTCGGAGGCGGTCGCGGTGGGCTGCGCGGCGCACAACGCCACCAGGTCGTCGCGCAGCAGTTCGCCGCCGTACGCGCGGTTGCCGAAGACCGTCTGCCAGAGCCGGGACGTGGTGTAGCCCCGCCCGGGCAGCCCGTCGGTGCCGGCGAGGCGCTCCCGCACCTGCTCCAGGCCGAGGCGCGTACGCAGGCTGCGCTCGGTGCGCTCGTTGCCGACGATGCGCGGGAAGCCCTCCAGCGGCGCCTCCGGGTTGGCCAGCCAGTGGCTGTCGTTGGAGTTGGTCACGTAGTCGGCGCGGAACCGGATCGGCAGGTTGGCCGGGCCGAGGATGCCGGGCACCGCCGCGTCGCGGTCGCGGCCCAGCGCACAGGCCGACCGGGAGCCGTCGAGGACGGCCTGGCCGCTGCTGGCGTAGAGCGGCTGGAACGGCGCGGGGATGCAGGCGGCGGCCAGCTCGTCGGTGACCCGGGGCACCACTGAGTGGTCGGCGTAGAGCGCCTCGCCACGGGCGTCGGCGGCGATGACGTTCACCCAGGGCAGGAACTGGCGCCGGTCGAGGACCTGCTTCAGCTCGCGGACGGTCTTCGCCCGGCCCATCTCGAGCCAGCCGTCGAACGCCCGGTTGTTTGTCGCGTTGACGTCGGTGATCGCGTACGCGGCGGTGGTGGTCCAGTCGAAGGTGCCGGGGACGACGACCACCGGACCGAAGTGGGTGTCGTGGAAGGTGCGGCTGACCGGCACCGTGCCGCCACCCGGGGCGGGCACCCGGACGGTGACCGTGCGGGTGGCCATCTTCCGGGCCCGGCCGTCCACGTAGTACGACGTCGGGTCGCCGGGGACCAGCGCGAGCCGGTGCCAGACGAAGCGGCGGGCGGTGGAGACGGTGTGGCTCCAGGCGAGGGTGCGGTTGTGCCCGATCTCGATGATCGGGTCGCCGATGAGCGCCGCGCCCTCCACGTCGTAGCGGCCCGGGACCTTCAGGTGCATCCGGTAGAAGCGTTCCGCCCCCTCCCACGGGAAGTGCGGGTTGGCCAGCACCATCCCGCCGCCGTGCGTGGTGGCCCGCGCGCCCAGCCCGTACGCGTTGCTGCCGACGCCGGCGGGCGCGCCGTCGCGGGCGGCGACGACCGCCGCGGCGCCCGGCGCGTCGAGGGCGGCGGCCGGGCCGGTGGCCGTGGGCGGGGCGGCGGCGACGATCCCGTCGAGCACCGCCCGCGAGCCGGCCCGCACCATGCTGGCCCAGCTCGCGCGCCACATGTCCAGCTCGGTCAGCGGACGCACCCACGGCTTGCCCCGGCAGGCCGGGTCGGTCAGGTTCGCCGCGCCGGTGCGGCGCAGATAGCTGTTGTAGCCGGCGACGAAGCCACGGATCTGGTCACGGACCTCGTCGGACGGCGAGTGCACGCCGTCGCGGGGCCCCTGCAGCAGCCGCTCCGCCGTGCCGTCGTCGATCGCCTTGCGGAAGAACAGGTCGCTGCGGACGTTCGCGTCCGTGGGGCCCGCCGCTCCGAAGTAGCGGGACCGCTCGGCGTTGACCGTGACGGCCTTCTCCGCGATGACGCAGATGTTGTCCTCGGCTTGGACGTGGCCGACGCCGAAGCCGAGGCTGGCGAAGGTGCGGGCGGTGATGTGCGGGACGCCGTACGACGCCCGGCGGATCTCCGCCGAGTAGCCGCCGTCATGGTGCCGCGCGGCGGCCGGCGGTACGCCGGCGACCGCTGTGGTGGCGACCGTGGCGAGGGCGGTGACCAGTGCGCAGAGCGGCCTTGGCCTCATCGGGACTTCCTCCCGTCCGGTGGACGTGTGAGAAGTTCACACGACCGGCATTCTCGCCGGGCGCGGGCATGCCGAGGAAGACCCGACCGGGAAACCGGGTTGTTCCCCCTACGGACCCCCCGGACGCTGGGTAACGTCGGCGGCAGCCAGGGCCGACGAGGGGGTGGGACCGGTGGGCGACCCGCTCCGCCCGGTGGTGATCGGCGTCGACATCGGCACCACAAGCACCAAGGCGGTCGCGTACGACCTGGACGGTCTCCTGCTCGCCCACCACTCGGTCGGCTACCCCCTCGACGAACCATTCCCCGGCTACGCGGAGCAGGACGCGCGGCACATCCACGCGGCGGTGCTGGAGTCGTTGCGCGTGGTCGTGGCGGAGCTGGACCGGCCGGTCGCCGGGCTCTCCTTCGGCACGGCGATGCACAGCCTGATCGGCCTGGACCCGGACGGCCGCCCGCTCACCCCGTCGGTCACCTGGGCCGACTCGCGGGCCAGCCGGCAGGCCGAACGGCTGCGCGCGGTTCCGTCCGGGCTGGCGCTGCACCGCCGCACCGGCACCCCGGTCCATCCGATGGCGCCGCTGCCCAAGCTGCTCTGGTTCGCCGAGCAGGAGCCGGTGCTGTTCGGGCGGGCGGCGTACTGGGTGGGCATCAAGGACTGGGTGCTGCTGCGGCTGTGCGACGCGCTGGTGACCGACCACTCGGTCGCCTCCGCCACCGGGCTGATGGACATGCACCAGCTCTCCTGGGACGAAGAGGCGCTCGACGTCGCCGGGATCTCCGCGGAGCAGTTGCCGGAGCTGGTCCCCACCACCACCGTGCTGCCCGGCCTCACCGCCGAGGCCGCCGCGGCGACCGGGCTGCCCCGGGACACGAAGGTGGTCGTCGGCGCCGGGGACGGCCCGCTGGCCAACCTCGGGCTCGGCGCGGTCGCCCCGGGCGTGATGGCCTGCACGATCGGCACCAGCGGCGCGATGCGGGTCATGGTGGAGCGCCCCGGCGTCGACCCGCTCGGCGGGGTGTTCTGCTACGCGCTGACCGAGCAACGCTGGGTGGTCGGCGGGGCGATCAACAACGGCGGCGTCGTGCTGGAGTGGACCGGCGACGCGCTCGCCCCGGAGCTGGGCGAGGAGGCCGAGGAGGAGCTGCTGGCGCAGGCCGCGCTGGCGCCGGTCGGCTCCGGCGGTCTGATCATGCTGCCGTACCTGCTCAGCGAGCGCGCCCCGCACTGGAGCGCGCTGCCGCGCGGCGCGTACGTGGGGCTGACCCACGGGCACCGCCGGGCGCACCTGGTGCGGGCCGCGTTGGAGGGCGTCTGCCAGCAGTTGGCGCTGGTGCTGGCCTCGGTGCGGGCCGCCGGCAACGAGGTCCGGGAGATTCGCGCCAGCGGCGGCTTCGCGCGCAGCCCACTGTGGCGGCAGATGCTGGCCGACGTGCTCGGCGTGCCGGTGCACTTTCCCGCCACGCGGGAGGGCTCCGGCTTCGGCGCGGCGCTGCTCGGCATGGAGGCGCTGGGGCTGATCCCCTCCATCGAGGTCGCCGCCCACCTGGTGCACATCGAGGAAACGGCACGCCCGGATCCGGCCGCCGCCGCCACCTACGCCGCCCTGCTGCCGCTCTTCGCCGGGCTCTACGACGCGTTGGTTCCCACGTTCACCTCGCTGCGCCGCCTCGCCCCGGGCCTGACCCCGGCACCGGCACCGGCACCACCGAAGCGGTAGGGCACCGCCCCGCCCCGGGGCCTGACCCGCCGGGACGGGCCGGGCGCCGTGACGCCCGGCCGGCCCCGTCAGGGAGCCTCGACCCCGGAGATCAGGTAGCGGTGCACCTCCGCGCCGCGGATCGCCACCGCCTGCTCCGTCGAGGGGCCGGAGCCCCGGAAGTCGAGCAGCTGCTCCTCGGACTCCCAGCGCTCGTAGACGTTGATCCGCCCCGGCTCGACCAGGTCCGCGCCGATCGCGAAGTCGACGCAGCCCGGCGCGGACCGCGCCTGCCGGACGACCTCCACGCAGTCGGCCAGGTAGGCGTCCCGCTGGTCCTGGTCGACGTAGAGACTGCCGGCGACGATGAACACTGCTGACCTCCGGGGACGGCCGCGCGTCAGGCGCGGGTGATGGCGTTGGCGTGGATGGCCTCGCCCAGGTACGCGGCCATCCCCGGCCTGATCTTCTCGAAGTACGCGGTGAACCGCTCGTCCGCCACGTACATGTCGGCCAACCCGGTGTGGATCTCGTACGGGCAGTCGTAGAACCAGCGGCTGATCAGCTGCCGGTGCTCCTCGGCCAGGTCCATGGCCGCCGGCCCGTCCGCGGGCGCCCCGGATGCCATCACCTCGACGAACCGCCGCGCCCAGTCCTCGTTCTCGGCCTTGTTCCGCTGCCAGTCGTCCTTGGTGTAGCGGGCGACCCGCTCGTTCGACTGGCGGTACGCGTCGGTGTCGCCCCAGCGCTGCTCGACCTCCTCGGTGTGCGCGTCCGGGTCGAAGTCGCCGAAGACCTCGAACCGCTCCTGCGGGGTGAGTGGGATGTTCAACTTGCTCGCCTCCATCGCGAACTCGATCGCCGCGACCATCTCCTGGAGCTTCCTGATCCGTACGGACAGCAGCTCGTGCTGGCGACGCAGGTGCGCCGCCCGGTCACTCGCCGGGTCGTCGAGGATCGCGGCGATCTCCTCCAGCGGGAACCCCAGCTCCCGGTAGTAGCGGATGTGCTGCAACCGGTCCAGGTCGGCGTCGTCGTAGCGCCGGTAGCCGGTGCTGCTGCGGTCACTGGGCGAGAGCAGCCCGATCCCGTCGTAGTGGTGCAGCGTGCGCACGGTCACGCCGGCCGCCTTCGCGACCTGTCCCACCGTGTAGGCCATGGTTCCCTCCCTTCCGCCACCGAGGCTCCCGCCTGCCGTTACGTGAGGGTCAAGCCCGATCCATTCTGCGCCTCGCCGGCCGGCGCATTCGCCGTCCCGGGCCGGGTCGGGGCGGTTCCCGGGGCGCTGCCGGCCGGAGACGACGGTGCGGGCCGCCCGAGGATCGGGCGGCCCGCACGGTCACTGCAGTCAGGCGGTCAGGCGGTCAGGCGGTCAGGCGGTCAGGCGGTCACCAGCGGCGGCCGTCCGGCCAGGCGTCGTACGGGCGGGCCGACAGGATCGGGTCCCAGCCCGTGCTGGCCGGGGCGTCGGCCAGGTGTGGCTTGATGTCCGCGCCGCTGCCGTCGAACGGGCTGGCGTCGAGGTAGGTGAGGACCTGCCCCGAGTCGAGCCGCTTGTGGTAGAGGCCACCGCCCGGGCTGAACAGCGACTTCGTGTCGCCCCAACCGCTCGCGGCCAGATCTGTGGGCGTCCACGTCCCGGCCGCGTCGATGACGTACGTCAGCAGCTTGCCGCCGCTGGTCGTGCCGAGGATGCGGCCCGGGCCGGGCGCGGCCAGGGAGGTCAACGTGAAGTTGCCGGTGATCGACTTCGCGTTGACGATGTCGGCGTAGACGGGCTTCGGCTTGGTCACCGTGTAGCGGCGCAGGGCGGCGCCGGCGAGGCCGTAGAGCGAGCCGTTCCCGTCGTAGGCCAGCCGGTCGTGCGTCCATCCGCCCGACAGGGATTCCGTCCTGGTGAAGGTCAGCGGGTCGGTGCCGGTGACGTCCACCCGGTAGAGCTGCCCCTCGGCGCTGGTCACCAGGAGGGTGTCGGCGTTGAGAGCGGCCATCGCCTTCGGGGTGATGCCGAGCGGCTCCGCCGAGACAACCGTGCGCCGCGCGCCGGTCGCCGGGTCGAACGTCGTGTGCGACAGCCGCCCATCCGGCTTCGTGCCGAAGACCGACACGACGCCAGCCCAGGGCCGCGCGGAGATAAGCCGGTGCGCACTCCACGCGCCCACCGTGACGCGGGCAGCGCCCTCGAAGACGAGGTCCGCGCCACTGCCGTCGTACGGGTTGGCGTCACGGTAGCGCTGGAGCCCTCCGACCGGGTGCAGGACGTAGTAGACGCCGCCACCGGGCGAGGTCAGGATGGTGGGCTGGTCCCAGCCGGTGGTCTTCAGGTCGGCGCGCACCCACGCGTTGGCGCCGCTGCCATTGATCTTGTAGGAGATCAGGTACCCGGTGCTGAGGGTGCCGAGGATCCGCCCGGCACCAGGCGAGGCGAGCGTCTTCAGGCCGAAGCCGCTGCTGATCGTGGTGTAGGTGCCGATCTGGGCCAGCGTCGGCTTTGCGCTGGTCACGGTGTAGCGCCGCAGCGACGAGCCGGAGAAGATGCCGTACAGCGAGCCGTAGCCGTCGTAGACGAGCCGGTCGTGGGTCCAACCGTCGCCCAGCAGCGTCATCGTGTAGGTCAGCTCGACGGCGTCCGCGACGTCCACCCGGTGCAGGTTGCCGACCTGGTCGGTCATCAGGATGGTGTCGGCGTTGAGCGTGGCCATCGCCTTGGGCTGGAAGGGCAGCGCCGCGGCGGCCGTACGGGTGGCGCGCACCGTGTCGACGCCCGTGTCGAGCGCGTGCGAGACCAGCCGGAAGTCGGTGCCGTCCTGCACGACGGCGAAGAGGTGGACGTCGGCGGTCTGCCAGCGGATCCACTGTTCGAGGTCGTCGACCCGGGTGGCGGTGGCGCCGTCGCGGGTCTCGGTCTCGCCCAGGCACCCCTTCTGCCACGAGGTGTTGACGATCGCGACCAGTTGGGTGCCGTCGCGGAACGCCGGTCCGCCCGCGTCGCCCTTGCAGAGGGTCGCGCCGGCCGACGCGCCGAGCAGGCCGATCGACGCGGCGTCGACGTCCTGCACGGTGAACGAGCCCTGGTGCAGGCGATCCGGCACCCATTCGGTGGCCGTCCGGCCGTAGCCGGTGACCTGGAGCGTCTCGGCGGCCGACGGCGGCGTGCTGGCGAGCGTCACCGGCGGCACGTCGGTCACCGGGGCCGCGAGGCGGACCAGGGCGACGTTACGGTCCGGATGCGGGGCGACCGCCGCCACCACACGTTGGTGGCCGGCGGTGCCGGTGAGGTCCGCGCGACCCACCACCACCGTGCTCGGCCGGCTGGGGGCGCCGGCGGCGACCGGCGCGCTGCCCTCGGCGAAGCAGCTCTTCGCCGTCAGGACCCAGTCGGAGTCGACGAGCGCCCCCGAGCAGGCGCGGAGATCGCCGAAGGTGACCTTGGCGCTGAACCGGTAGGTGCCGTCCGGGACCGGCTGGGCCCCCGTGACGGCCTGGGCGGAGGCCCCGCCCAGCAGGCCCGCCGTGACCGTGGCGGCGAGCAGGGCGGCGCCCCATCTACGCGTTCGGTGAACTGACAATGCATCCCCCGTGAGTTGAGCAGACTCGTGCCCGAACCGACCGCAGCCGATTCGATCTCGGTGGATGCTATCGGGGCTGCCACGGCGGGGAGACCCCTGCGCGCATAGGCGTCCGAGACGGGACAAGAGGGCCGTCGGGTGCGGGTCGTCAGTGCTCCTCCGACGCGGGACCGTCGGCGGCGTCCCCGGTCTCGTCGCCAGCGGCGACCGGCGGTCCGCCGTGCGTCCACGGTGTCTCGTCGACCGCCGGGAACGCCCCCGCCGGCATGAACGCGTCCGACAGCGTGGTGTAGCAGAGCCGCTCCCCCACCTCGGGCACGCTGCCCGGCGGCGCGGTCAGCCCCCGGCCCATCCCGCCGGAGAGCTCCAGCACCACCTCGGTCTTGCCGTCCGCCGCCGGGGTCACGAAGACCACCCGGGCCTTCTGCGCCGGCCGGGCCGGCGAGTACAGCGTCGCGCCGACCGGCACCGCCACCGGCTCGGTGGTGACCAGCTGGATCCGGGGGCGCAGCACCGGCCGCTTCCCGGTGTCGTCCACCCGCTTCGGGTCCGCCAGGGTCACCTCGCCGACGAAGGCCTCACCGGTCAGCCGGTGCTCCGCCATCACCAGCGGGTCGTCGTAGGCGCGCTGCACCGCGTAGGAGGTCAGGGCCCGTTCCAGCCGGTGCAGCCGCTGGGCGGCGGCGACCGCCCCGTCCCGGCGGGGTTGCGGCGCGCCGCCGGAGTCGACGTGCTCGGCGTAGCCGGTGAAGGCGTCCTTGTCGCCGTCCCACCGGCCGGCCACCCGGGCGCCCGGAGGCAGGCCGCGCAGCAGCCCCACGCCGCGCCACATCAGCTCCCAGGTGGGCGCGAGCTGGTCGCGCAGCAGCCGTTCCAGCTCCGCGTACGCCCCGGCGCGCGCGACCGGGTCGTCCTCGGCGGCGGCGTACGCGGCGACGGCCGGGGCGAGCCACCGGTTGTCGAAGTCCGGGTCGGTGGCCGGGCCGGCGGGTGGGCAGGTCGCCGGGTCCTCGGCCCGGGCCGCCGCCTCGGGGCCGGTGAGCCCGGCGGGCGGGTCGATCCAGCCGAGCAGCGCCGGCAGGTGCAGGTCCTCCACCACGCTCTGCCCGGTGGCCCAGTGCAGGGCCAGCGCGTCGGTCATCGCCAGCAGCGCCGACGAGCCGGGGTGCTCGGCCCGCTCGGCGAAGAAGGTCAGCCAGCGCCCCAGCACCGGCACCGACGGGTGCACCGGATAGTCCCCGTCGGGCCGGCGGAAGCGGGTGGAGCGGCCGAACAGCCGCAGGAAGGTGATCCCGGCGGGGTTCGGCACCAGCAGCTGCGGGGCGTCGACGTGGCGGTACCGCACGTCCCTGCCCCGGTCGACCGGCACCGCCTCGGAGACGCCCCGGAAACCGTCCAGGTAGGGCAGCACGATCCCGGCCAGCTCGGCGGCGAACGCGAACCGCTGGTCACGGTTGCGGGGCTGCGGCACGATCAGCAGCCGCGCCGCGTCCGGGGCGTCGCCGACCAGCGCCGCCAGCGGCGCGTTGGCCTCGCCGGCCATCGCCAGGGGCACCAGCACCAACGGCCGCCCGGACAGGTGCAGGTGCCGGACGGTCGCCACCGGCTGGGCCACCCCGGCGGCGAGCGCCTGGGCCCGGGCGAGCGCGCGCAGCGTACTCACGCCAGCCCGCCCCGCCCGGCGGCCGACGCCCGGGCAGCGACGGAGTCGCGGGGCGTACTCATGCGGGGGTCCCGGTGAGGGCGTCGGCGCGCAGCCGGGCGGCGGCCCGCAGCAGCGCGGCGGCCTCCTCCTGCCCCGGTTCCGGGGCGCGCTCGCCGGCGGCCAGCGCCAGCACCTCGTCGACCTCCGCGACCCCGCCGAGCGCCTCCCGGACCGGCCGGCCCAGCGCCCCGGTGTGCCCGCGCGCCTCGTGCCGGCAGAAGTACGCCAGTTCGCAGGCCGCCAGGCAGTCGGGCGCGTAGCGGGCCTGCACCTGCGACAGCGCGGCGAGCAGGGCTGCGGGCTCGACCGTCAGGTCGGCGGTGAAGTCCTCGGGCACGGCGGCCAGCAGCGCGTCGACCCGGGCCATCCGGTCGAGCTGGCGGCGCAGCACCAGCAACTGCTTGCGCACGTCGACCAGGCTGGCCACCGGCTGGTTGGCGAAGTCGCGCGGGCAGACCAGCACCGCGTCGTGCGACACCAGTTCCGGGTCGTGGCCGGCGGCGGCGAGCAGCTCGCGCAGGGCCAGCACGTAGACGGCGGCCTGGATCGCGGCGCCGGACACCTTGGCCGGGTCGGCCTGGCCGTCGACCACCGGGAACGACTTGATCTCGACGACGTAAAACCGGCCGGCGAGCCGGGCGGCGACGAGGTCCGGCTCCAGGTGCACCCGGCGGCCGGCGACCTCCAGGCCGAGCAGCGGGTGGTCGAACAGGGCGGCGGTGTCGTCCGTCCCGCCGGGGGTGGCGCCGGTCAGCAGCGCGGCGGAGCGGCGGTGCCGGGCGGCCGTGTCGTCCTCGACGCCGTCGCCGAGGTCCGTCCAGCTCGCCGCCGCCGGCACCGGTACGCCCAGCCGCTCGGCGACCAGCCGCAGCAGTTCGGCCCCGCCGTCGGCCTTGACCTGCGCCTCGAACGCGTTGCCCCGGGTGATGGCGAACCGGGACTGCCCGAACCGGGCGGGAAAGCCGATCCGCTCGGCCAGCTTCGGCTTGTCCACCCCCGCGCCGTCCAGCACGGCCCGCCGGGTGCAGCCCGGGTTGCCGGTCAGGGCGGCGATGGTGCGCGCGTTGTGCCGCCTCGGTGGCACGCCGCCGCGGATCGCGGCCAGTCGTTCCTCGGTGCTCGTCACGATCCGCCACGATAGGCGGTCGCCGCCGCCCGCGCCCGGCGCCGCCCCGGCCGGTGGCACCCGCCGCAGCCGTCGGCCCGGGGCCGGGCCGCGCGGAACCGGCTCAGAGCAGGGTGGTGAACGGCCCCAGGAAACCGCAGCAGATCAGCCCGAAGGCGCCCAACGTGACAAGCGCGATGCTGTAGTTCGACCAGAGCCCGAACTTCGTCACGTCGGTGCCGTACCCGTCGTAGGCGCGGTTGCGCCAGCCGCCGAAGCGGAACGACAGGTGGTAGGCCGCGCCGGGATGGGCGACCAGCGTGGTGGTGATCAGCGGCAGGCCCATGAAATCGGTGTACCGCACGTCGAGTGACCCGGGAGGAATCACCACGTACCAGGTGCCCTCGCCGGGGATCGGCACCGCCTGGCCGTTGACCTTGAACTTGCTCGTGGCGGGGGCGGGCACGATGTACGGGCCACGGTTCACCGTGACGGCGAGCACCGCGTAGCCGGGCGGGGGCGCGATCGGGTGGGGGTACACCATCGGCGTCACGGGGCCTGGCATGTGCGGGTACGACGCATGAGGGGGGTACGACACCGCCACATCCTGGCACGGTCCCACCAGTCCGCCGCGCCTCGGCGGATCACGAATCGGTCAGCGCCCGGCGGAGCGGTTCCAGGGCGAACGGGGCAGGGCGGTGCCGGCCAGCGGCCGGCGGTCGCGGCGACGACGGCGGCGGCCGGGGGTGCACGGCGGCCGGGAGACGGTGTGCACGGGCGCGGGCACGGCGGGCTGCCGGCCGATCAGCCAGCAGAGGAAACGGGCCATCGGTGGGCTCAGCCGACCGGGAGGCGCTCGGCCTCCGACCGGGAGATGTCGTACTGGGCGCCGCAGAAGGTGCACTGCTGCACGTAGCGGGTGCGGATCGGGATGAGCGGCACGAAGAACAGGCTGAACTTCGTCGATCGGCGCGTGATCACCTGCGCGGCCTGGTTGTGGCAGTTGCGGCAGACCTGCTGCACCACGCCGGACTGGCTGACCTTGGTGCGGAGCCCGAAGATGAAGAACATCGCCCCCCAGTACCCACCAGAGGCCCGACTATCACCTGCGACTTTCGACCGCCCGGGGCGCGCTCCGCCTGGAGCGCGCCCCGGGGGCGTACGTCAGCTCGTCGCCTTCGCGGGCACGGGTTCCAGGCCCGGCACCTCCGCGGGGAGCCAGATCGGCTGCCAGTCCTTCATCTCGTGGAACCGGCGCAGCTCGAACAGCGACGAGACCGACCCGGCCCACGCCCCGTACGGCGGGTTCTGCTCGTCGAAGCCGGACTGCACGAAGGTCAGCTTCGTCTTCCCCTGCGACTCGGCCAGCTCCCACGTGCTGACGCCGGTCGGCCCCCAGTCCACCGACAGCTTCCGGCCCGGCTCCAGGTCGACGACCTTCGCCGCGTAGCCGTGCTCGAAGCCGCCCATGGCGTAGCGACCGCCGACCCAGGGCTCGATGCCGATCGGGTAGCCGAACCAGGCGCTGGCCTGCTCGGAGTCGGTCAGCGACTCGAACACCTTCGCCGCCGGCGCGTCGATCAGCAGCTCGCCGCGCATCTCGGCGGAGGCGAAGTCGACCTTCGGCAGCAGCGACTGCCCCGCCAGGTGGGCGGCCAGGTTGGCGAGCGACAGGCTCCAGAACGTCTGGAGCACGCCCCGGATGGTGCTGCCGCTCATCGCCTCGGCGAAGTCGAAGTGGCTCTGGGTCAACGTCAGCACCGTGGTTCCGGGACCCTCCGCGCGCAGGGCGAACTCGGTGGTGGTCTCCACCCCGTCGAGCAGCCAGGCGAAGCGCAGCGTGTCGTCGTCGACGTGTAGCAGCCGCTGGTGCGGCGCGTCGCCCTCCGGGGTGTGGCGCCCCCAGAACTCGTACCGTCGCGGCAGCTCGACCTCGGCGTGCTCGGCGAGCCAGACGCGCAGCTCGGCCGGGTCGGTCAGGGCGCGGCGGACGGCCTCGGCCGGCGCGGCGAGACGGACGGGCAGCCTCATCGGTTCAGTCACGTTCTTTCCCCTTCGGATAGCAGGCCACGGCGAGCTTGAAGGCGTCGCCCTCGGCGCCCCCGTAGCGGGTGAACAGGTCCTGCAGAGTGCTCTGCAGGTCGTGCAGGAACTGCTGGCGGAGCTCCGCCGGCACCCGGATCTCGCCGGCGACCCCGACCGAGGGGAGCTCGGGGGCGGCACGGTCGAGCCCGGCGATGTCCTCCTGGACCTCCTCCATCAGGTCCAACAGGTAGCCGAGGCTCAGCTCGTCGCGGGCCCGGCGCAGGCCGATCCGGCCGACCAGCCGGGGAGACAGCCAGTAGGACCGGGCGGCGGCCTGGTAGATGCCCTCCGTGATGCCCCGGACCTTGCGTTCGCTGACCAGCTCGACCAGCCCGGCGGCGACGAGCTGCTTGACGTGGTAGTAGACGCGCTGCGGCGTCTGCTCCAGCCGGGTGGCGACCTCGGTGCAGGTGCGCGGCTCGGCCAGTTGTCGCAGCACCTCGACGCGGTGCGGCTTGAGCAGGACCTCGGCCTGCTCGATCTGTTCCAGGTACAGGACGTCTCTCATGGCAAAATCAGTTTGTACGTACAAAATTTGTTTGTCAATGGCTTCGGCGACAGCCGCGCCGGCGGGCGGCGCGGCTGTCGACGGCGGATCAGGGCAGCCAGTCGGGGCGCAGCGGGTAGCCGCTCGCCCCCTCCGGACCGAGGCGGGTGGCGAGCACCTGGTGCAGTTGGATGCCGTTGCGCTCGAACGCCAGCCGGGACCCGGCCATGTAGAGGCCCCACACCCGGGCCGTGCCCGGCCCCACCTCCGAGACGCAGAAGTCCCAGTGCGCGACGAGGTTGCGGCACCAGCCGGCCAGCGTCAGCGCGTAGTGCAGCCGCAGATTCTCCTCGTGCTGCACCTCCAGCCCGACGTCGTGGATCTCGCTGACCAGGCGCCCCGGGCCGGCCAACTCCCCGTCGGGGAAGACGTAGCGGTCGATGAACGCGCCCGACCGGTGCGGCGCGCGGTTGTCGGCCCGCGTGATGCAGTGGTTGAGCAGCCGCCCGTCCGGCCGCAGCCGGTCCCGCAGGGCCCCGAAGTAGGCCGGGTAGTGGCGCACCCCGACGTGCTCGGTCAGGCCGATCGAGGAGACCGCGTCGAACTGCTCGCGCGGCGCGTCCCGGTAGTCGAGGTGGCGCACCTCGGCCAGGCCGCTCAGCCCCTCCCGCTCGATCGCCGCCCGGGCCCACTCGGCCTGCGCCCGGGACAGGGTCACCCCGAGCGCCTTCACGCCGTACTCGCGGGCCGCGTGCCGGACCATGCCGCCCCACCCGCAGCCCACGTCGAGCAGCCGCATCCCGGCCTTCAGCGCCAGCTTCTGCGCCACCAGGTCGTACTTGGCCGCCTGCGCCTGCTCCAGCGTGTCGTCGGGCGAGCGGAAGACCGCGCAGGTGTACGTCATCGAGGGGCCGAGCACCTTCTCGTAGAAGGCGTTCGAGACGTCGTAGTGGTGGGAGATCGCGGTGCTGTCCCGGCTGCGGGAGTGCCGCAGCCCGTTCACCACGCGCTTCCAGCGCGGCAGCGCCTCCTGCGGCGGGGGCGGCGGCGGCATCAGCCGCTCCCAGCCCAGCCCGCGCACCAGGGCCAGCCCCTCGGCCAGCGACGGCGTACGCAGCCGCAGCTCGTCCTTGAGCACCCGCAACGCCTCGTACGGGTCGCCCGGGTGCACCCCCTGCAACGCCAGGTCGCCGCCGACGTACGCCCGGGCCATGCCCAGGTCGCCCGGGGCGGTGAGCAGGTAGGTCAGGCCCCGCTCGGAACGGATCGACAGGGTGATGCCGGCGTCGGCCGGGCCGACCGCGCTGCCGTCGTACCCGGTGACCCGCACCGGCAGGGCACCGGTCGTCAACGCGCGGACGACGTCCGCCACGGTCGGACCCGGTCGCCGGCTCCCCGCCGGCGGGCTGGCGGGAGCGCTCGCCGCCCCCTGGTCTCGATCGGTCAGGCTCATGCTCTCGCTACCGCCTTCTCGTACAGTCCGGTGAGCCGGTGGTCCGGGTCGTAACGGTCCTTCACCGCGCGCCACGTCGCGCCGCCGTAGAGCCGGTCGAAGGATTCCCGGTCGTAGTACGCGTCGGAGTAGAGCGACTTGTGGCCGCCCGACTCCGACACCATGCGCTCGATCGCCCGGTTGACGTCGCCGTCGGCGGCCCCCGCCGCGATCGGCACGCTGCCCCAGAAGCCGACGTTCACGTAGTTCTGCCCGGCCCGGAGCGGATAGAGCGGCCAGGCCCGGGCCGATCCGGGACCGGACGGCTCGCGCAGCCGCAAGGGGCACAGCCAGACCGGGGTCATCCCGACGGTGCCGGCGAACCAGCGCAGGAACCCGGCCATCCGCTCCAGCGGGATCTCCACGTCCTGCACCACCCGCTCGCGCGCCGGCTGGCCCCGCAGGCGGTCGATCCGGGCGGCCACGCCGTGCCGGTGCTCCCACCGGACCAGCCGGTGGTAGACGTCGCTGCGCCGCCACCGCGCCGGCCAGACCCGCCGGAGCACCGGGTGCTGCACCCCGAACGCCGCCGAACACCAGAACCAGTCGGTGTCCCAGCGCCACAGATAGTCGTACGTGGTCAGTGCGTCGTGCGTGCGCCGGCGCAGCGAGCGGTAGTAGATGTCCTGTCCCGTGTAGTCACTGGGCGGCGGCGCGTCGTCGGTGAAGGCGCCCAGCACCAGGTACGCCTCGCCGGGGCTGAACATCACCCCGTCCATCGCGTCCACCGCCTCCCCCGCCCAGGACCGGGTCGCGGTGACCTCGGCGATCGCGTCGGCGAGCGCCTCCAGCCGGGTGAACCGGACGTTGCGCAGGGCCACGAAGCGGCGTACCGGCTGGAGTTCGATGCGCAGCCGGGTGGCGTAGCCGAGGCTGCCCAGCGAGTTGGGGAACGCCGCGAAGAGGTCGGCGTGCTCCCCCTCCGGGCGGGCGGTGACGATCTCGCCGGCCCCGGTGAGCACGTCCATCTCGACCACCGACTCGTGCGGCAGGCCATTGCGGAACGAGGTCGACTCGATGCCGAGACCGGTCACCGCCCCGCCGAGGGTGATGGTGCGCAACTGCGGCACGACCAGCGGCATCAGCCCGTGCGGCAGGGTCGCGTCGACCAGGTCCTCGTAGGTGCACATGCCCTGCACGTCGGCCGTGCGGGCGACCGGGTCCACGGCGAGCACGCCCGTGAGCCCGGTGACGTCCAGGCCCGGCGCGCGGGGGGCGGACCGGGGACGGAACAGGTTGGAGGTGCGCTTGGCCAGCCGCACCGGCGCGCCCGCGGGCACCGCCGCGTAGGACCGTCGCAACTGGGCCACCGCACCGTCGTGGTCGACCGGATGATGATCCACACGGACCGCACACATGCGGTCACTGTACGCGCTGAAACCCCCGTGACGGGGGACGTCCACTGGTGCGTCCGCGACGTGATCGGAGCACTGGCCGCCGCCGGGCCGGCGACATAGCGTGGGAGCCATGCCGAGAGCCGTCTGGAACGACCTGGTCGTGGCCGAGAGCGACGACACCGTGCTGGTCGAGGGGAACCACTACTTCCCGCGCGCCGCCCTGCGCGACGACCTGCTCCGCGAGTCCGACACGCACACCGTCTGCCCGTGGAAGGGCACCGCGTCCTACTACACGCTGGAGCACGACGGCCGGACCAGCGTCGACGCGGTCTGGTACTACCCCGAGCCGAAGCCGGAGGCGGAGATGGTCCGCGACCGGGTCGCCTTCTGGAAGGACGTCCGGGTCGTCGACTGACGCGCCTGCCGACGGGGACGCGCGGACCTCGCGTCATCGGTCGACGACAGCCGGCTCACCGACGCCGCCGCCGCATTCGCAGCCGGGCGGGCGGCTTGGCCGACCGGGGCCCCCGACGGGTCGTCGGGGCCGGAGCCGGTCGGCCCCCGCCCGGGTGGACCCACCACCCGAGGACCATCGCCGTCAGGAAGAGGCAGAAGATCCCGCCGATCAGGGACGCCTGCCACCCGTCCCCCGGCGGCCACGCCCTCGACGCGCCCGACCCGCTCACCCGGGCGGCGCGGCTCACCGGCTCCCCCGCGATCCGCGGGTCGTCGTCGAACCTCTCCTCGTACGCGACACCGTCGATCCGTACGGTGGCATCGGCCGAGACGAACGTGCCCCCGCACCGCCACGGGTCACCCCTGGCCCAGTCGTCGATCGCGCACCGGGAGAGGCTGACGGTTCCGCCGATTCCCCACCTCTCGGCCCGCAGCTGGTCGATGCCGTCGCCGAGCGGCATCAGGGCCAGCCAGAGGAAGAAGCCGACCAGCGCCGCCCCGAACAGGTTGGCCCAACCGAGATCCCACACGTGATCGACCCGCCGCATCACCGCCCGCCGCAACCGCGTCACGTCGCGAGGGTAGGTGGCCGCCGCCACGGCCACCGCTGCCGGCACGGCGTGACCCGTCCGGTCACCCGGTACGCAGCATGCGCAACTGGGCCAGGTGTTTCGGCAGGTGCACCCGGGTGTGCAGGTCCAACGTGCGGGCCCAGGGCAGCGGCTCGTCCACGACCAGGTCGAAGCCCTCGCGCAGATGGGTCTCCACCGGGGTCTGGGCTGCCGCCGGGCCGAGCCGATCGGTCAGGGCACAGAGCTTCTGACTGGTGGCCCGCAGCAGGGTGGCCAGCCCGTCCAGCCCACCGCACTCGGCGACCAGCGCGTCCACCTGGGGACGGTGGATGGTCTCCAGGTCGTAGTACGCGAACGGCGCACCGGCGAGGACCGCCTCGGTGGCCTCCGTCATCAACTCGTCGTTGGCGGCAAGGTGCGCGACGATCTGCTCGGCGCTCAACTGCCCGGCCGGCGGCGGCCCGAACCCGCCCGCGTCGACCTCCGCGAGCACCTCCGCGTACGCCCCCCGCAACGCCCCGCTGTCCATGTCCCCAGTCAATCCCGGCCCGCGCTGTCCGGCCCGGCGTTCCCGCGGACGGTTCACCCGGAAGGGACCGGCCGGAAACGCGTGCCGGAACGCCGAAGGGCTGGACACGGGGCGCAGCCGCCCGGGCCCGTCGAATCCGCCAGGTCAGCGACGGCGTGGTTGCCGGGTGCGGAGGTAGTCGGAGACGACGTACTCGCCGAGATCCTCCAGGTCGGGGGTGAACATCCGGCCCTTCGAGCGGCGGGCCACGGCGTCGACGAAGCGGCGCAGGCCGGGATCGTCACCGAGCATGAACAGGTTGAGCGTGGCCCCGTAGCGGGTGAGCCGGTCCACCTCGCCCACGGTCGCCGCGATCGTCTCCGGCAGCGGCGGCCAGTGGAACAGCGCCTCCCCGTCGTCCGGGTCCAGGTGGGCGGTCGGCTCCCCGTCGGTGACCACCAGCACCACCGGCTCGGCGTCCGGGTGCCGCCGCAGGTGCCGGGCGGCCAGCCGCAGCGCGTGCTGGAGGTTCGTGCCCTGCCGCAGGTCCGGCTCGACGGCGGCCAGCTCCTGCTGGGTCAGCGGCAGCGCCTCCAGGCCGAAGCCGACGATCTGCAACGCGTCCTGGGGGAACCGGGTGGCCATCAGGTGCGCCAGCGCCAGCGCCGTCTGCTTCATCGGGCCCCACCGGCCCTGGGAGATCATCGAGTAGGAGAGGTCGACGCAGAGCACCACCGCCGCCGAGGCCCGCCGCTCGGTCTCCACCACCTCGAAGTCCTCGACGGCCAGCTGGACCGGCACACCGGAGCCGGTGCGGCGGACCGCCCGGGTCAGCGTCCGCACCACGTCCAGGGGCTGCTCGTCGCCGTACTCCCATGGCCTCGATCCGCCGCTGACCTCGCCGGCGGCGCCCGCCGAGCGCAGGTCGTGCTGGCCGCGCGGCCCGGCCGTCAGGTCCGCGAATACCCGCCGCAGCGCCGTGCCGCCGAGCCGGCGCAGCGCCTTCGGGCTCAGGGTCAGCCCGTCGGCGTCCCGGCTCACCCAACCCTGCCGGCGCAGCTCCCGCTCCAGCTCCCGCAGCCGGCGTACGTCGTCGGCGGCGTCGCGGCCCAGCGTCCGGGCCACCGCGTCGACGTCGACGTCGTCCAGGGTGGCGCCCGCATGCTCCTGGTCGAGCTGGTCCAGCAGCTCGTCCAGCTCGGCGATCTCGCCGAGCGCGCCGGCGGCCTCGCCGTAGCCGAGCGGCCGCTCGCCCCGCACCCGCTCGCCCGGGCCCCGGTGCAGGTCGGGGCGGAGCGCCCGGAGGTTGGCGTCCAGCGCGGACAGCTCGCCGGCGAGCCGGTCGCCGAGCGACTGCCGCATCAGGCCGGCCAGCTCCTCACGCTGGCGGTCGGAGAGCGAGCGCATCAGCCGCTCACCGGCGGCCGAGCGCCGGGCCAGCACGTCGACCAACTCGTCGACGTCGGCCGGCTGCTCGGGGAAGAACGCGCCGTGCCGGCGCATGAACTCGGCGAAGGCGTCGGTGGTGTCCTCCGACCGGGCGTGCCGGGCCAGCAGGTCGTTCAGGTCGCGCATCATCTCGGCCAGCCGCTGCTGCGCGGCCGGGTCCGCCGAGGCGCGCACCGCGTCACGCAGCCCGGCGAAGCGCTGGCCGAGCACGTCGTCGCGCAGCCCGTCGAGGATCCGCTGGTACGTCCGGCGGGCCTCGTCGCTGCTCCACCGGTAGCCGGTCAGCTCCTCCACGGCGCGGGCCGTCGAGCGGGGCAGGTTGTCCAACACCGCCTCGGCGAACCGCGCGTCGTCGCCGTCGCGCCCGCGCAGCTCGTCCCGCTCGGCGGCGAGCGCCTGGTCGAGCAGGGCCCGGGCCCGGGTGACCGCCCCGTCCAGGTCGCCCCGGCGCAACGCCTCCCGGCGCAGCCGCCTGGCCCGGGCGGCGAGGTCGTCGAGTCCGCCGCGCCCCTGGGGCCCCTGCCGCAGCAGGTCCCGCAGCGCCTCCCGGAGACTGCCGCCGGCCAGCACCTCGGCGCCGACTGCGTCCACCGCCCCCCGCACGTCGTACGGGGGCGCGAGCGGGTCGGGGCCGCCCCGCCACTGCCCGTACCGGAACCGGTCGCCGGCCATGCTCAGGCCCGGCCGCCGTAGCGGGTCCGGCCGGAGTCGGTGACGTCCTTGCCGAGCCGGCGGGTCAGGTGCAGCCCCTCCAGGACGAACTCCACGCCGGCCGCGACCTGCTCCGGGGTGGGCGCGTCGCCCAGCCCGAGCCGGTCCAGCGCCTTGGCCAGGCCGGGCACGGTGCCCACCTGGCGCAGCAGCTCGGCGGAGCCGACCAGCTCGCCGGTCTCGATGACGGCGTCCTCGTCGACGAGGGCGGTGAAGCCGGAGAGGTCCAGGCCGGCCAGCCGGGCCCGGAACGTCTCGGCGGTCGCGGTGCGCAGCAGGTGGCCGAGGATCTCGACCTCCCGGCCCTCCTCGCCGCTCTCGAACTCGACCTTGCCGCGCAGGGTGCTGGTCACGGAAACCGCGTCCCCCACCCGCGCGACCGCCGCCTCCGGGCGTACCCCGTCAGCCGGCTCCGTGGCCGCCAGCAGGCCGGCGCGGCGCAGCGCGGTGGCGGCGACCGTCTCGGCGGCGGCGATGGCGAACCGGGCGGAGACTCCCGAACGCGGGTCCACCGACGGCGACTCGCGCACCGCGCGGGCGAACCGCGCCAGCACCTCCAGCACGTGCTCCGGCACCTCGGCGACCAGGTCGGCCTCCTGCCGGATCAGGGCCAGCTCCAGGTCGAGGTCGACCGGGTAGTGGGTACGCACCTCGGCGCCGAAGCGGTCCTTCAGCGGGGTGATGATCCGGCCCCGGTTGGTGTAGTCCTCCGGGTTGGCGCTGGCCACCAGGAACAGGTCCAGCGGCAGCCGCAGCTGGTAGCCGCGGACCTGGATGTCCCGCTCCTCCAGCACGTTGAGCAGCGCCACCTGGATCCGCTCGGCCAGGTCGGGCAGCTCGTTGACGGCGAAGATGCCCCGGTTGGTACGCGGGACGAGGCCGAAGTGGATCGTCTCCGGGTCGCCGAGGGTACGCCCCTGGGCGATCCGGATCGGGTCGACGTCGCCGATCAGGTCGCCGACGCTGGTGTCCGGGGTGGCCAGCTTCTCGCCGTAGCGCATCGAGCGGTGCAGCCACGCCACCGGCAGGTCGTCGCCGGCCTCGGCGACAAGCGCCCGGGAGCCGGGGGTGAGCGGGTGCAGCGGGTGCTCGTTGAGCACCGAGCCGGCGATCACCGGGGTCCACTCGTCGAGCAGGCCGACGAGCGAGCGGATGAGCCGGGTCTTGCCCTGGCCCCGCTCGCCGAGCAGCACCATGTCGTGCCCGGCGAGCAGTGCCCGCTCGACCTCGGGCAGCACCGTGTCGTCGTAGCCGACGATGCCGGGAAAGCGGTCGGCGCCGGAACGCATCCGGGCCAGGAGGTTGTCGCGGAGTTCCTGCTTGACCGTGCGGTACGCGTGGCCGGCCGCCCGCAGCGCGCCGAGCGTGCCGGGCAGGTCGGCCGGAGGTGCCGGGGTAACCGGGGAAGGCGCAGTCACCCGACCAACGCTAGCTCACGGGAGCGGGGGTGCCCGGTCCGCCGACCGGGCACCCCCGCCTCAGCCGCGTCCGCAGCTCCGGCAGGTGCCCCGGCGGCGCAGGTGGTACGCGTACGTGGCGACGCCGAGCGCGACGCCCCAGAACGGCCAGAGCAGCATCGGCGCGGTGGCGAGGCTGAACCCGCCGGAGAAGTCCCAGAAGGCGGGGGTGGCGAGCAGGCCGAGACTCGCCGCGGTGACCGCCACCGCCACCAGCGTCGCCGGGACGACGGCCAGCCGGACCGGCACCGGGCGCCCGGCCAGGCCGATCATCCAGCGCGGGAACCGCTCGCCCCACCGCTGCACCAGCCCGAGGGTGAGGACCGCGCCCACCAGGGCGAACGCGCCCAGCCCGGCGCCCGCCCAGACCAGCCCGGAGTCGCGCATCTCGTCGAGGAACGACCGCTCGACGCCGAGCGGGACGCCGACCGCCCAGGCGAGCCGGGTGACCGCGTACAGGGCGGGGACGGTGGCCGCGGTCCAGGCCGCCACGCGCCCCCAGCGGGCGGCAGAGTCGGGTGAGGCCCAGCCGTGGTCGGCGCCGTCGCGTCCGCACGTCGGGCAGGCGCCCGCGGTGCGCCGCTGCCAGCGCAGCACCGCCCCGGCCAGCAGCACCCCGCCGACCATGGCCGCGCACCGCGCGAACAGCGCCCAGGTGAACACGTCGGCGTAATCCACCGGCGGCCAGCCGAACGGCGCGCCGACGATCAGGATCGGGAGGTAGCCGAGGATGACCAGCACCTTCACGTCCGGCACGACGACGGCGAGCAGGAACGCGACAGTCCAGGCGTACGCCGACAGCAGCGTGTTCAGCGGTCGGGCCCGGCGGCGGGCCGGGCCGGCCATGGCGAGCGCGGCCACCGCGGCGCCGAGCAGCAGCACGGCGAACAGCGGCGCGCCGACGTCGGTGGGGACCAGCCGGAGCAGGTTGGCCTCGCCGTCGACCGGATCGTTCGCCCCGAACGGGTAGCCGGCACCGGTGACGGCGGAGACCAGGGCGAGCAGCCCCCAGAGGCCGAGCCAGCCGGCGGCCAGCGGGGCGAGCCGGTCCAGCCGGCTCGGGGCCGGGCGATGGGTGGGAACTTCGGTCGTCGTCATGCTTCCCAGCCTCGGCCGACGGGCCGCGTACGCCCTCCCGAGCGGCGGTGAACCGGCTCCCCCTCGGGAGGGAACGCTCAGCCCGACGGGGTGACGAACCCCGACTCGTACGCGGCGATCACCGCCTGGGTGCGGTCGCGGACGCCGAGCTTGGCCAGCACGTTGCCGACGTGGGTCTTCACCGTCTCCACCCCGACCACCAGGTGCGCGGCGATCTCCGGGTTGGACAGCCCGGTGGTCATCAGCCGCAGCACCTCGGCCTCCCGTTCGGTGAGCCGGGCGGCCGCCAGCCGGTCGGCGCCCCGCCCCCCGTACGCCCCGGCGAGGCGGCGGATGGCGGCGGGGAAGAGCAGCGACTCGCCCCGCGCGACGACCCGGACCGCCTCCACCACCTCGGCGGGCCGGGCCCGCTTGAGCAGGAACCCGCTCGCTCCGGCGCGGAGCGCGTCGTAGACGTACTCGTCGTTGGCGAACGTCGTCACCACCAGCACCCGGGGCGGGTCGGCGGAGGTGGCGAGCAGCCGCCGGGTGGCCTGGATGCCGTCGATGCCGGGCATCCGCACGTCCATCAGCACCACCCGGGGGCGCAGCCGGGCGACCAGCGGCGGTACCTCCGCGCCGTCGGCGGCCTCGCCGAGCACCCGCAGGTCGGGCTGGGCGTCGAGGATGGCCCGCAGCCCGACCCGGATCAGCTCGTCGTCGTCGACGATCAACACGCCGGTGGTCGTCGCGGTTCCGGTCGTCATGGGGTCCCCTCGAACGGCAGTCGCACCCGGATGCGCCAGCGGTCGCCGTCCGGCCCGACGGTCAGCCGGCCGCCGAGCAGCAGCACCCGCTCCCGCATCCCGTCCAGGCCCCGGCCGCCCCGCCCCGGGTCGGCCCGGCGGCGCCGGCTGACCGCGTTGTCCAGTTCCAGCTCCAGCGCGTCGGCGTGCACGTCGAGGCGCAGCGTGACCGGTCCCCGCCCGTACCGGGCCGCGTTGGTCAGCCCCTCCTGGACGATCCGGTAGCCCTCCCGGGAGACCGCCGCCGGCAGGTCGGCCGGGTCGCCGGTGCGCCGGGCCTCGACCGGCAGGCCGGCCGCGCGGGTGTCGGCCACCAGCCGGTCCAGGTCGGCCAGCGTACGCTGCGGCGCCGGCGCGGCCCGCCGGCCGTCGGGCTCCCGGAGCAGCCCCAGCACGTGGTCGAGGTCGTCCATGGCGGTCCGCCCGGCCTCCTCGATCGCGCCCAGCGCGCGCCGGACGAACTCCGGGTCCCGGTCGAGCAGCTCGCGGGCGGCCCCGGCCTGGAGGGTGGCGACGGTGAGGGCGTGGCCCACCGAGTCGTGCAGTTCCCGGGCCAGCCGGTTGCGTTCGGCGAGCCGGGCGCTGCGCGCCTCCAGGGCCGCGATCCGTTCCGCCTGGGCCGGACCGAGCAGCACCGGGGCCATCGACACCGCCAGCGCGCCCAGCCCGGCCACGGCGTAGCCGAGCGCCACCAGCACGACGACGCCGGCGAGGGTCAGCCAGCCGGTGTCCCGCCCGTCGAGCGGCCCGAACCGGTCGCCGCCGGTCACGCCGGTGTCGAGCCCGAACTGCTGCCCGATGAAGGCGAGCGCCATCGGCACGGCGCTGAACAGGGCGGCCACCACCAGCCCGCCGCTGACCAGGTGCAGCCCGATCCAGAGCGCCGAGCGCAGCCGGGTCTCCCGGTCGGCGACGTGCCCGGGGGCCGGGTCCGGCAGGTCGACGCCGAGCAGGGTCCGCGCGGCGGCGATCTCCAGTGCCCGGGGGCCGTCGAGGAAGACCGGGACCGCCGCGATGATCGCCGCGACGCCGAGCAGCGCCAGCACCAGCGGCCGGGGGATGTCCGACCGGGTCAGCAGCTGGGCGAAGGCCACCGCCAGCAGCGCGTACGGCAGCGCGAGCACCCCGCCGAGCAGCAGGAACACGCCGCGCCGCCAAGTGCTGCCGGCCGTCAGCGGGGCGAGGACCGTGCGGGGCTTCACCCGCCCATTCTGTCCCGGTCACGCCCCGGGCCGACTCCCCCGCGTCGGGGAGATCGGCGTCCGCGCCGGCGTCCGGTCAGTGGCGGTGTTCGTCGACGTAGCGCTGCGGGTCCTTGTCGGCAAAGGCCAGGTCGCGGCCGAACTTGTGCTCGCCGTGGAAGGTCAGCCAGCGGCGGCCCAGCTCGGCCCGCAGCTCGACGCTCGCGTGCCGGCGGAAGTCGGGCAGCGCCTCGTCCTCCTCCTCGGCGAGGTGCTCGCTGTTCTCCCGGCGGGCGGTACGCACCGCCGCCCACCACTCGTCGGAGCCCACCGGGTGCAGCTTGGACTCGGCGACGGCGTCGCGGATCTTGTTGTGGTCGCCGATCGCGTCGACGGTCTCGGCCTCGCCGTCGTCGCCGTGGCGCACCAGGTGCGGGTAGAGGATCGCCTCCTCCGCCTCGGCGTGCACGTCCAGGTGCAGGGCGAGCGCGTCCCAGATCGCCAGCAGCTCGTGCTCGTCGCGGGCGTCGTCGAGGCGGGCGAAGCCCCGGCGGAAGGCCGCGTGGTCGTCGAGGATCAGCGCGGTGATGTCGTCCATCGGCTCACCTTCCGGCTCGGGCCCGCAGCAGGCGGGGTGCCGCCGCCAGGCCGGTGATCGGGCGGAACTCCTTCGCCGCGCGGGCCAGCGCGGCGTGTTCGTCGTCGGTCAGGTCGATGTCGGCGGCAGCCGCGTTGCGTTCGACCTGTTCCACGCCGGACGCGCCGGGGATGGCCAGCACGTTCGGGTGGCGCAGCAGGTAGGCGAGGGCGATCTGGCTGGGCGTGGCGTCGTGCGCGTCGGCCACCTGCCGCAGG
The DNA here is from genome assembly GCF_043198195.1 of Micromonospora sp. NPDC048868. Classification (NCBI taxonomy): domain Bacteria; kingdom Bacillati; phylum Actinomycetota; class Actinomycetes; order Micromonosporales; family Micromonosporaceae; genus Micromonospora; species Micromonospora sp. NPDC048868. The sequence goes on along the minus strand of NZ_JBICUN010000006.1, from coordinate 216,953 downwards.
GTCTCGATCAGCGTCGCGCCGCGCTCCAGGTTCTCCGGCAGGAAGTACGGGTTGGCCCGGCGTACCGCCCCGCTCGGCGGGTTCTTCGCGTCGTACCGGCCGGAGAGGAAGCCCTGGGCCAGCGGGCTGTACGCGATGACGACACGGCCGGCCTGCTTCGCGTACGGCAGCAGGTCGTGCTCCGGCCCGCGGTCGACCATGCTGTAGCGGACCTGGTTGCTGAGCACCCGCCGGCCGAGCGCCGCCTCCGCGACCTGCCAGCGGCGCAGGCCGTAGTTGCTGACGCCGACCTCGCCGACCAGCCCGACGTCCTGCAACGCGCGCATGCCGCGCATGGTGGTGTGGTCGGCGACCAGCGGGTTGGCCTGGTGCACCTGGTAGAGGTCGAGGTGGGTGACGCCGAGCCGGGCGGCCGAGGCGACCGCCCGCTGCTGCACCACCGGGGCGACCGGCAGGATCGGGAAGATCTTGGTCGCGAGTACGACCTTCGGCCGGTCGTCGCCGAGCGCCTCGCCGAGGATCCGCTCGCTGCGGCCGAAGCCGTACAGCTCGGCGGTGTCGAAGACGGTGATGCCGAGGTCGACGGCGCGCCGGACGATGTCGGCGGCCCGGCGCTCGTACTCGGGGCCGTAGCCCCACTCCCGGGACCCGAACTGCCAGGTGCCGAGGCCGATCTTGGACAGGGGCTTGGGGGTGTCGAGCGGGACGAAACGCATGGTCCCGAAACTACCCCGGAGTCCGTTGTCGCAGGCCCGTTCGCCGCGCACGCCCGCCACCGGCGGGGATAGGGTCGGTGACCGTGACCTACCTCGCCGCGGATGAGCGCTACGACCAGATGACCTACCGGCGCAGCGGGCGCAGCGGACTGCGGCTGCCCGCCATCTCGCTCGGGCTGTGGCACAACTTCGGCCCCGACCGGCCGTACGAGCGGCAGCGCGACGTCGTCCGCCGCGCCTTCGACCTGGGCGTGACCCACTTCGACCTGGCCAACAACTACGGGCCGCCGCCGGGCTCCGCCGAGGAGAACTTCGGCCGCATGCTCGCCACCGACCTGCGGCCGTACCGGGACGAACTCGTCGTCTCCACGAAGGCCGGCTATCTGATGTGGCCCGGCCCGTACGGCGAGTGGGGCTCCCGCAAGTACCTGGTCTCCTCGCTGGACCAGTCGCTGCGCCGCCTCGGGCTGGACCACGTCGACATCTTCTACTCGCACCGCTTCGACCCGGACACCCCGCTGGAGGAGACGATGGGCGCCCTCGACGCCGTCGTCCGGGCCGGCAAGGCGCTCTACGTCGGCGTCTCCAACTACGACTCCGCGCAGACCGAGCGGGCCGCCGCGATCCTGCGCGACCTGGGTACGCCGCTGCTGGTCAACCAGCCGTCGTACTCGATGCTCAACCGCTGGACGGAGAACGACGGCCTGCTGGACACGCTGGAGCGCGTCGGCGCGGGCTGCATCGCGTACAGCCCGCTCGCCCAGGGCCTGCTCACCGACCGCTACCTGGGCGGCATTCCGGCGGACTCCCGGGTGCGCACCAGCGTCTTCCTCAGCGAGAGCGACCTCGGCGAGGAGAAGATGGCCACCATCCGGGCGCTCGGCGCGATCGCCGAGCGGCGCGGCCAGTCACTCGCCCAGCTCGCGCTCGCCTGGGCGCTGCGCGACCCGCGGATGACCAGCGTGATCATCGGGGCGAGCAGCGTGCCGCAGCTGGAGGCGAACGTCGCCGCCCTGGACGACCTGGACCTCGGCGCCGACGAGCTGGCCGAGATCGAGCGCCACCTCGGCTGAGCCGCGGCGGCCTCAGTAGATGTCGGCGTACGGCGACGCCCGGGAGAACGCCCTGAGCACGTCCAGGTCGTAGCCCTCCTCGAAGTTCGTCAGCTCCGTCAGCAGGTCCTCCGGCTCGTACCGGTACCGCCCGGCCCAGGTCTCGAACGACTCGACCTGTGCCGGGTCGGCGGCGCTGAAGCAGCGGTAGCCGCGCGGCGAGTTCCGGATCACCTCGTCGACGGCCGGGGCGAACCGGATGTCGATGTTCCACCGGATGCGGTCCGACACGTTGGGCGTCGAGCGGTGCAGCGTGGTGTCCGTGAAGATCACCACGTCGCCGGGCTCCATCCGGGCGGTGCTGACGGGGCCGTCCCCGACAGCCTCGTCCGACGTGCCGTACTCACCGTTGGGCAGGCGATCGCGGGAGATCCAGCCCCGGGTGTGCGAGCCGGTGACGAACTGGAGGCAGGCGGTGTCCTCGTCGACGGGCACCAGCGGGATCCACACCGACAGCAGCGGCCCGACCGAGGCGTCCCAACCCTTGTAGTAGTAGGCGTCCTGGTGCCAGGCGACCTGCTGGGTGCGGCCGTGGGGGTCGCGCGGCCGGGCGTTCCAGACGCCGTGCGCGTAGACCTCGTCGCCGAGCAGGCTGCGCACCGGGCCGAGCAGCTCGGGGGTACGCCACAGGTCGTACACCGGCCGGCCCACCAGGATCCGCCGCCAGGCGGCCGGCACGCGGACCTGGCTGGACTCGATCAGGCGCAGGTAGCGCTGGTCGTACGGCAGGTCGGCGAAGGTCTCCGTGATCACCCCGCGCTCCTGCCACTGCCGGGCGAGGTGGTCCACGACGCGGCTGAACGAGCCGTGCAGCGCGTCCAGCGTCCCGGTCGGGAGCACGCCCCGCAGGATCAGGTGCCCGTCGCGCCGGAACTGGTCCAGTTGCTCGGCTGTCAACGCGTGGGGGTGGTCCACCATCGGCTCCTTCGCTGGCCGCACGGGATCGAGCCCAACCACCCGGCGGGGGAAAGGCCTCCAGTGGGGCGATCGTGACAGAAGGCACGGTGCGCGACAACGCCTCACTTGTGCGACGGGACCCCTATTCCGAGGGGGACCAGGTCCGGGCCCGAGGAGGACGCCAGCCGACGCCTACCATCCAGGATTGTGATCTCGACCGTGTGGCGGCTGCTCACCCGCCAGATCGATACGAACCCGGCCCAGGACGACGCCGTGCTGCGCGAGGCGTGCACGCAGGCGCGGTACGGCTCCGACAGCGAATCCGCCCGGAAGGCTCTGGCTGCCACCCGCGGTGACCACGACCGTCGGGCGCGGTACGTCCGCGTCATGGCCGAGTCGACCGCCGGTGGGCTTGGCTCCCGGGTCGACCCCGCGACCGGCCGGGTCGACACCTCGGCCGCCTGGACCGACCGCTGGGCGGCGCGCACGCCCACCAGTCCGGATGCGCAACTCGTACGTGCCCGGTCCCTGGTGGCACGAGCCTGGGAGGTGCGCGGCGGGGACTGGGCCGCCAGCGTCCGCCCGGCGCAGTGGACCGAGTTCAACCGCCTGCTGCAACTGGCCCGGCAGGTGAACGATCTGGCGATGCGGCTCGCCCCCGAGGACCCCACGCCGTACGTGAACCTGTTGGACCTGATGATCGGCCAGAGCACGCCCCGGGAGGACGTCGAGGAGACGTGGCGTGAGCTGACCCGGCGCGACCCCTGGCATCGGGAGGGGCACATGCTCAAGCTGACCTACCACTGCAGGAAGTGGAGCGGCTCGCACGAGGCGATGTTCGGCTTCGCCCGGTCGGTCGCCGCCGCGGCCCCTGCGGGCTCGCCGCTGCACGTGCTGCCGGTACAGGCCGCCGCCGAGTGGGCGCTGTGGGAGCAGGAGCGCGCATCCCAGGGCAGCGCCGCCGGTGAGGTCAGCGAGCGGTGGCGGCAGGACCCGGTCATGCAGTCGGATCTCGACAACGCGCTGTCCCGGTGGTTCCACCAGCCGGCCACCCGGCACGCCGACTGGCTGAACGACGCGAACATCCTGGCGTACGGGTTGGCGCGCACCGGCCGCGACGCCGACGCCGCGCCGGTCTTCGCCTCGATCGGCCGGTACGTGACAGGCGTTCCGTGGGCCTGGTGGGACCGCGTACGCGGAGACACCGCCTTCATGCAGGCCCGCCGCCGCGCCCGGCGCGCCGCCTGACCGGCCGGAGAACGAATCAGCGGCCTGGTCGAATCGCTCTCGACCAGGCCGCTGACCTGTAAAACAAGGGTGGAGCCGAGGGGACTCGAACCCCTGACCCCCACACTGCCAGTGTGGTGCGCTACCAGCTGCGCCACGGCCCCTTGCCTCGTCCCGGTCACCCGGGCACGAGAGAACTATACACAGCGACCGCCGCATGGTCATCTCGCGGGGGCCCACCCCACGCGGCTCAGTTGAGCGCCACGTCCGGCGGGAAGTGCGCGACCGCCGCCATCATGCCGCCCTGGCGGCGCAGCACCATCGGCCACAGGTCGTCCGGCCGGTCCACGAAGGCGTCGCCGGGCAGCGCGTCCAGCACGAACCAGGAGCCGTCCTCGATCTCCTGCTCCAACTGCCCCGTGCCCCAGCCGGAGTAGCCGGCGAAGACCCGGATGCCGGTGATGCCCTCCCGCAGCGGCCCCGGGTCGACGGAGAGGTCGAGGGTCCCGACCGCCCCGGAGACCTGGTGGAATCCCCTGAGCCGCTGCACCGGGTGGCGCATCCGGGCCAGGCAGATCGCCGAGTCGGGCTGCACGGGGCCACCCTCGAAGAGCACCGCCGGGTCGCGGGCCAGGTCGCTCCAGTCGCCGAGCACGTCGGCGACCGGCACCTCGGTGGCCCGGTTGAGCACCACGCCGAGGGCGCCGCCGGGCTCGTGCGCCACCAGCAGCACCACCGTACGGTCGAAGTTCGGGTCCTTCAGCGCCGGCGTCGCGACCAGCAGCCGCCCGGTCATCGACCCCGTCGCCCGCCCGCCGATCGCCTGCCCCTCTCCCTGCATGCCGGACACCCGTCAGACCGACCGGACCGGGACGCCCGGGGGCACCGGTGTCATCCGCGCTGTGAACGCCATGCCTGGCACCATAGCCTGCCCCCGGGGCGGTGGCTAAGGTCTGACGTGCGGTAGATCGGCGGACACGAGGGAGGGCCGATGGGTCCCACGGTTGAACTCGCGGTGATCGGCGGTTCGGGGCTCTACGCGTTGCTCGACAACGCGACCGAGCACGTGGTGGAGACGCCCTTCGGGCCGCCGTCCGACGCCGTGACGATCGCCGAGGTCAGCGGCCGGCGGGTGGCGTTCCTGCCCCGCCACGGCCGGGACCACCGCCACCCGCCGCACCTGATCCCCTACCGGGCCAACCTCTGGGCGCTGCGCTCCCTCGGCGTACGCCAGGTGCTCGCCCCCTGCGCCGTGGGCGGCCTGCGGCCGGATCTCGGGCCGGGCACGTTCGTGGTGCCCGACCAGCTGATCGACCGCACCAGCGGACGGCCGCAGACCTACTACGACCGGGGCGCGGTGCACGTCTCCTTCGCCGACCCGTACTGCCCCTCGGGCCGGCGTACGCTGCTGGCCGCCGCGGCCGGCCGGGACGTGCCCGCGGTGGACGGCGGGACGGTGGTGGTGGTCGAGGGCCCGCGCTTCTCCACCCGTGCCGAGTCGCGGTGGTACGCCTCGATCGGCGGCACGGTGGTCAACATGACCGGCCACCCGGAGGCGGTGCTGGCCCGCGAGCTGGCCCTGTGCTACTCCTCGATCGCCCTGGTCACCGACCTCGACGCGGGCGTGGAGGGCGGCGGCGCGGTGACGCAGGAGGAGGTGTTCCGGGTCTTCGGGGAGAACACCGACCGGCTGCGGGGCCTGCTGCTGGCGGCCGTCGCCGCACTGCCGGCCGAGCGGGACTGCGCCTGCGGGCACGCGCTGGACGGCATCACCCTCCCCTTCGCGCTCCCCTGAGGTGAAGGAAGGGCACCTTCCTTACACCTGGAGCAGCGGCGAAAAGCCCTAGTCGCCTGAGTCGTCCGGATAGATTCAGAGGCGATGGCTACGGTCCGCGACACCACGTACGACCTGCTCCGGGCCCTCGGCCTGACCACGGTCTTCGGCAACCCCGGCTCCACGGAGGAGCCGTTCCTGCGCGACTTCCCGGACGACTTCCACTACGTGCTCGCCCTGCACGAGGCGTCGGCCGTCGGCATGGCGGACGGCTACGCGCAGGCCACCGGCGGGGCGGCGCACGTCAACCTGCACACCGCCCCCGGCACGGGCAACGGCATGGGCAACCTGGTCACCGCGTGGCACAACCGCACCCCGCTGATCGTCACCGCCGGCCAGCAGACCCGGGAGATGCTGCTGATCGAGCCCCGGCTGGCCAGCCGGCGGGCCACCGAACTGCCCCAGCCGTACGTGAAGTGGAGCCACGAGCCGGTCCGCGCGCAGGACGTCCCGGCGGCGTTGATGCGGGCGTACGCGACGGCGGTGCAGCCGCCCGCCGGGCCGGTCTTCCTCTCGCTGCCCCTCGACGACTGGGCGCAGCCGGCCGACCCGCCACCGCCGGTGCGGACGGTGGCGACCCGGTTCGCGCCCGACCCGCGCCGGCTGCGCGAGTTCGCCGCCGTGCTGGCCGCCAGCCGCGCGCCCGCGCTGGTGCTCGGCGCGGCCGTGGACCGGGCCGACGGCTGGCCCGCCGCCGTGGCGCTGGCGGAGCGGCTCGCCGCGCCGGTCTGGTCGGCGCCCGCGCCGGAGCGGGCCGCCTTTCCCGAGGACCACCCGCACTTCCGGGGGGTGCTCCCGTTCGCGATGGGGCCGCTCTCGGAGGCGCTGGACGGGCACGACACGGTGCTGGTGGTCGGCGCTCCGGTGTTCCGCTACTACCCGCACGTGCCGGGCGACCACCTGCCCGCCGGGGCCCGCCTGCTGCACGTCACCGACGACCCGGACGAGGCCGCCCGCGCGCCGGTGGGCGACAGCCTGCTCGCCGACGCCGGGCTGGCCCTGGCCGCCCTGGTCGACCTGCTCCCGGCGGTGGACCGGCCGGCGCCGCCGGCGCGCCCCGATCCGCCCCCGCCGGCGGACGGGCTGCCGTTGGCCCCGGACGCCCTCTTCGCGGCCCTGGCCCGGCACTGGCCGGCCGACGGGATCCTGGTCCAGGAGTCGCCGTCCAGCCTGCCGGCGCTGCGCCGCCGGCTGCGCGCCACCCGCCCCGGGTCGTACTTCACGATGGCCAGCGGCGGCCTCGGGTACGGCCTGCCGGCGGCGGTCGGCATCGCGCTCGCGCAGCGCGACACCGGCCGGGGACGGCCGGTGGTCGCGGTGATCGGGGACGGCTCGTTCCACTACTCGGTGCAGGCGCTCTGGACCGCCGCGCGGCTGCGCCTGCCGCTGGTCGTGGTGGTGCCGGTCAACCAGCAGTACGCGATCCTGAAGGCCTTCGCCGAATTCAAGGACACCCCGGGGGTGCCCGGGCTGGACCTGCCGGGGCTGGACATCACCGCGATCGCCCGGGGCTACGGCTGCACGGCCACCGTCGTGGAGACCCCGGAGCAGCTCGGCGACGCCCTGGCCGCCGGCCTGCGCGCCGACGGCCCGACGGTGCTGCCGGTGCCGGTCAGCACCGAGGTGCCCCGCCTCCTGTGAGCCGCCACCCGGTAGCCCCCGTCAGCGCGTCGCGAGGCGCAGCGGCGCGCCGGTGAGCACGTCGAGGATCGGCCGGTCGCCCAGCGGCGCCTTCAGCGTGGCGGTGACCGGTTCCATCTTCAGCATCGCGTTGCACACGCCGGTGGCGCGGATCACGCTGCCGCCCACCACCACGACGTCGTCGCGCTCCTGCACCATCGGGGTGATTGCGGTGTCGCAGCTGCCCACGCCGAGCCGCCAGGTCAGCTCGGTGCCGTTGACGGACTGGACGTCCTGTGCGCCGACCAGCCCCTCCGGGGCCGGTTGGGCGGGCGGGGCGGGCTCGGGCGGGGCGGTGACGGCCTGCGGCGCCACGGCGAGTCGGGCCACCGGCGCGGTGATCTCCTCGACGGTGAACAGCCACGCCGGCACCTGCGCCTCGCCCCGGCTGGTGCGCACCGGCGCGGTGCCCAGCTTCACGGCCGTGACCGTCAGCGGGACGCAGGCGGTCTGCGAGTTGCTGCTCACCGGGCCGTCCGGGCCCGGCTCGATGGTGGGGCCGCCACCGGGGAGCTTCGTCCCGGGGTCCTTGGGGCGGCCGTCGCACGGCGGCGGGTCGCCCTGGTCCAGCTGCCCGTACGCGGTGGCGGCGCTGACCAGCGGGACGGTAAGCGTGCCGTCCGGGAACGTGATGGTGCCGTCGGCGGGCTGCGCGACGGGCATGTCGACCTGGTCGCGGTACCAGCCGTTGAGAAAGGCGATCTTGGTCTCCCCGGTGAAGCCCGGGTCGCCGACGAGCACCGTCGGGTCCTGCATCGGCACGTAACCGGACTTCCACGCCGGAAGCGGTCGCCACGAGTCGGCCACCTCGGTGGCCCGCTGGGCGAAGGCGTCGCGACGGGGGTCGGAGTCGACCGGGTCGACGGCCGGGTCGGAGCCGGCCGGCGCGCACCCGGCGACGATCATCAACAGCGGAAGGCCCAGCAGGGCGGCGGTACGGCGCATGTGGGTTGGACGTGGGTACGCCCACACCGGTTCCCCCTGGTCAGGTCTCTCCGCCGAGATCCGTCTCGTACGCCTCCCAGAGCAGGTCCGCGCCGCGCTGCCGATGCCGGGCGAGGGCCCGCAGCAGGTGCGCGGCCCGGTTGAGGAGGTCGTCGAGCGAGGCGTCCGGCAGCTCCGCCGCCTGCTGGAGGGCGCTCAGCCCGGCGGTGATGGCGACGTGCTCCCGGGCCAGCAGGCGCACCCCGCGTTCCAGCCGGGGCGCTTGGCCGAGCACCTCGGCGTAGAGGCCGGCGGGCCCCTCGGTGACCCGGACGTGCTCCGTGAAGCCCCGCCGCACGGGGCCGAGCCCCACGAGGAAACGTTCCCGCCAGCGCGGCCCGGCCGGCGCGACGGCCAGCGCCCGGGCGAGCGGGTGCAGGTCCCCGGGCGGGGTGCCGGGGAGCCGGCGCGCGGCGCGCGGCCGGAGCCCTCCGGGCGGGGTGGGCGGCTGCTGGATCGGACCGGTGACCATGGGCACCTCCCGCGTCGCGTCTGACCGCGTACAGCGATGGTGGACCCGCGCGTCCGCCCTGTCCAGAGGCGGGACGGACCTCATCGGTCCCATCCGCCCCTCCTGTCCCGTGCGACCCGGCCGCCCCAGGGCCGACCGGTCCGGACACGACGATGCGCCCCGGTCCGGTGGACCGGGGCGCATCGTCTGGTGGTGGAGGTGCCGGGAATCGAACCCGGGTCCTTCGCCGGTTTGTCAGGGCTTCTCCGAGCGCAGCTCGCTGTGCCTCTACTCGGCCCCACCGCTCACGCGAGCAAGTTGGTGTGACGGGCCCAGTCGCTGATTGATCTCGCCGCACGGACCCCGCGACCGGGTCCGATTGGCCAGCCTTCTAGCTGATGCCGGCTAACTGGGTCGAAGGCGCTCCCAGGCCGACAGACTCACTACTCGCCTCAGGCGGCGAGAGCGAAGTCAGCGCGATTGTTCTTGGCGCTTATTGGTTTCCGACGACCGATTCTCGAGACGACGTCGGCTTCCTCGGCTCGCTTCCCCTGTCGCTGCGTACGAAGTCGAAACCAGTCACCCCCTCGACAGGCCGCCAATGTGGCGGCACTGACAAGCGTAACGCCTCCCGCAACGGGTTTCATCCCGAGCCCCCGGCGGGCGCGCCGGACCGGACAGGACGGACATCTCAGTCGTCCATGCCCTTGCCACGCCGGCCGGCGACCCGGGCGATCTCCCGGTCCGCGTCCCGCTTGGCGAGGTCCTGCCGCTTGTCGTACGACTTCTTGCCCTTCGCCAGGGCGATCTCCACCTTGGCCCAGCCGTCGGAGAAGTAGACCTGCAACGGCACCATGGTCAGGCCGCCCTCGCGGGTCTTGCCGATCAGCCGGTCGATCTCCAGCCGGTTGAGCAGCAGCTTGCGGGTCCGCCGGGGCTCGTGGTTGGTCCAGGTGCCCTGCGTGTACTCGGGAATGTGCATCCCGTGCAGGTAGAGCTCGCCGTTGCGCTCCTGCGCGAACGCGTCGACCAGCGACGCGCGCCCGGCCCGCAGCGACTTGACCTCGGTGCCGGTCAACGCCATGCCCGCCTCGTAGGTGTCGAGGATCGCGTAGTCGTGCCGGGCCTTCTTGTTGGAGGCGACGACCTTGCGTCCCTTTTCCCGTGGCATCGGCGCCACCCCCTTCCGGTGATCCGCGCCGGACGTGACCGGCCGCGGGGCGGAGATCATGCTACCCGAACGGCAACGGCCCTCCCGCGCCGTTTGTTCCTGGCGCGGGAGGGCCGTCGTCGAGCCGTACGGGCGTCAGACCCGCAGGTAGAAGCGGAGCGTGACCCAGGCGGTGATCGCGCTGACCAGGCCACCGACGCCGGCCATCAGCGGGAACATGAACAGGATGTCGCCCCAGCTGATCGGCGAGAGCAGGCCCTGCAGCGCCTGGAGCGACCCGTCGAAGAGCAGGTACTTGGCCGCGATGAGGGCCACCAGGCCGAGCAACGAGCCGATCAGGCCGGCGACCACGGCCTCCAGTACGAACGGCGCCTGGATGAACCAGTTCGACGCGCCGACCAGTTTCATGACCGCGACCTCACGCCGCTTGCTGTACGCGGCCACCTGGATCGTGTTGGCGACCAGGAGCAGGGCGGCGACGGCCATCACGATCGCGGCGGCCAGGGCGATGTTCTGGATCGCGGTGAGGATGTCGAAGATCTTGTCCAGCAGCCGGCTCTGGTCGACGATCTCGTCGACGCCCTCGACTTCCTTGTACTGGTCGTAGATGTTCTTGTACTGCTCCGGGTTGTTCAGCTTCAGCCGGAACGACTCGGGCAGGCTGTCCGCCTTGACGGCGCTGAGCAGGTCCGGAGCGTCCTGGAACATCTCCTGGAAGCGCTTGTACGCCTCGTCCTTGTTGACGTAGAGGACCTCCTTGACCAGCGGGTCGCCCTTCAGCTGGGTTTCCAACGCGCCGCGCTGCTCAGGGCTCACCTCCTGGGTGAGGAAGATCGAGACCTCGATGTTCTTGTAGTAGAGGTCCTTCATGTCGTCGACCTGGCGGTACATGAGACCGCTGGCGCCGAGCATGGTCAGCGAGACCGCCATCGTGATGATCATCGCGATGGTCATGGTCACGTTGCGCCACAGTCCGACCAGTACCTCGGACAGGACGTATTTCACGCGCATCGGGATTTCCTCCGGGTCTCCGGCATGAGGTGTTCGTCGTCAGGCTGCGCAGGGGTGGCGTCGACTCAGCCGTAGACGCCGCGGGCCTGGTCGCGCACGATGCGGCCGCTCTCGATCTCGATGACCCGGCGGCGCATCTGGTTCACGATGTTGGAGTCGTGCGTGACCATCACGACGGTCGTGCCGGTGCGGTTGATCCGGTCCAGCAGGCGCATGATCTCGATCGAGGTGTCCGGGTCCAGGTTTCCGGTCGGCTCGTCCGCGAGCAGGATCAGCGGACGGTTCACGAACGCCCGGGCGACGGCGACCCGCTGCTGCTCACCACCGGAGAGCTCGTGCGGGTAACGGTGCTCCTTGCCACCGAGTCCGACCAGCTCCAGAACCTCGGGCACGACCCGGCGGGCGACCGCCTTGGTCTTGCCGATCACCTCGAGGGCGAACGCCACGTTCTCGTACGCGGTGCGGTTCGGCAGCAGCCGGAAGTCCTGGAACACGCAGCCGATGGAACGCCGGAAGTGAGGTCGCTTCCAGGAACGCATCGACGTGACGTCCTTGCTGTTGACGACGACCCGGCCCTTGTTGGGCGAGACCTCGTGCAGCAGCAACTTGATGATGGTGGACTTGCCGGAGCCGGATGGACCGATGAAGAAGACGAACTCACCCTTCTCGATCGAGACGGACACGTTGTCGAGCGAAGGCCGGGACGCCTTCGGGTACGTCTTCGTCACTTGCTCAAGCTGAATCACGGGTCGTGAGTCTACGCGGTGTAACCGAGGAGCCAAGCCCCACGCCCCGCCGTTGCGAGTCGCGTCATCCAATTCGGGCGTACCGGGAAGATCGACGACGCGCTCCGCCCACGGTTGATCACGCAGCGTCGCCGGCGAGCTGCTGCTGCTTGCGCCACCGGATGCCCGCCTCGAGGAACTTGTCCAGGTCGCCGTCGAAGACCGCGGTCGGGTTGCCGGTCTCCTGCTCCGTCCGGAGGTCCTTCACCATCTGGTACGGGTGCAGGACGTACGACCGCATCTGGTCGCCCCACGAGCCGGCGGCGTCCGTCTTGAGGCCCTGGAGCTTGGCCTGCTCCTCCTGGCGCTTGCGCTCCAGCAGGCGGGCCTGGAGCACCCGCAGCGCGGACGCCTTGTTCTGCAGCTGGGACTTCTCGTTCTGACAGGTGACCACGATGCCGGTCGGGATGTGCGTGAGCCGCACGGCGGAGTCGGTGGTGTTGACGCTCTGCCCGCCCGGGCCGGAGGAGCGGTAGACGTCGACCCGCATCTCGTTCTCGGGGATCTCGATGCTGTCGGTCTGCTCGACCACCGGCAGCACCTCGACGCCGGCGAAGCTGGTCTGCCGGCGCCCCTGGTTGTCGAAGGGGCTGATCCGCACCAGCCGGTGGGTGCCCGACTCGACGCTGAGCGTGCCGTACGCGTAGGGCACCTTGACCGTGAAGGTGGCCGACTTCAGGCCCGCCTCCTCGGCGTAGGAGGTCTCGTAGACCTCCGTCGGGTAGCCGTGCCGCTCCGCCCAGCGCAGGTACATCCGCAGCAGCATCTCGGCGAAGTCCGCCGCGTCCACGCCGCCGGCGCCGGCCCGGATGGCGACCAGCGCCTCCCGGGAGTCGTACTCGCCGGAGAGCAGGGTGCGGACCTCCATCTCCTCGATGGCCTTGCCCAGTGAGGCGATCTCCGCCTCGACCTCGGTGAGCACTCCCGGGTCGGACTCCGCCTCGGCCAGCTCCAGCAGCACCTTGGCGTCGTCGAGCCCGGAGCGGAGGCTGCCGAGCTTGCTGATCTCGCCGTTGACGTACGACAACTGGGAGGTCACCTGCTGGGCCTTCGCCTGGTCGTCCCACAGGTCGGGCGCGGAGGCCTCCTGCTCCAGGCGGTCCTTGTCCGCGCGCAGCCGGTCGATGTCGAGCACCGCCTCGATGTTGCGCAGGGTGGCGTCGAGGCCCTTGAGCTGTTCGGCGTAATCGGCAGCGGTCACGACAGACAAGGGTACTGCTCGTGCGAGGAGTGAGCTTGCGAGCCCCGCAGTCACGAGCCAAAAAGACCCAGCTCGTGCGAGCAGCGGGCCTGCGAGCCCCGCAGTCACGAGCCAAAAAGACCCAGCTCGTGCGAGGAGTGAGCTTGCGAGCCCCGCAGTCACGAGCCAAAAAGGTTCCGGTGGGATGCCCTGTGGTCAGGCGACCGGGGCGCTCTTCAGCCAGGACAGGGCGGCCTTGTGGTAGGCGACGGCGAACTCCAGCGCGCTGGCGTCGTACGCGTCGCCCTCCTTCTTGGCGTTCTTGACCTGTTCCCGGACCTTGGCCAGGGCCTCGGTGTGGTATTCGTTGGCCGCGGCCTGGAGGTTCTTGAGCTGGCTGGCCGAGTGCAGCTCGCCGAAGGCGATCCGCAGGGCGATCGGGTTACGGATGGTGTCCCGCCCCGGCTCCTCGGCCAACCAGCGGGAGAATGTCCGTTTTCCCGCTGCGGTGATCGCGTACGGCTGGCTTGAGCGCGGGCCGGGCTTGCCCATCCGGACCAGGCCCCGCTCGGCCAGCACCGGCAGCTCCCGGTAGACCTGACTACGCGTCATCGACCAGTACGGCGCCAGTCGGCGCTCGGCGGCGGCCATCAACTGGCCACCTGTCATGGGGCCCTCGTGGAGCAGCCCGAGCAGGGCCGCCGCCGTGGGGTTGACTCCGGAATCCGCCATGCCCCTCACGCTGCCACTTTGCCGACGCGGCGTCCAGGATTTGGCATTTTCGCCACCCGGTCGGGTTCCTATGTGCACTGTCGGCGCGAGACAGTGCGTCGAGGAGGCGCGGAACGGTCACAGTCGGCTACGCAGCTCCCACAGCTCCGGGTAGAACCGGGTCTCCACCCGGGAGCGCAGATAAGCCCCGCCGGCCGAGCCCCCGGTGCCGGGCTTCGTGCCGATCTGCCGCTCGGCCATCAGCACGTGCCGGGCCCGCCACAGCGAGAACGCCTGGTCGTGGGCGACAAGCGCCTCCGCGAGGTCCCACAGCGGCCCGAACCGCTCCCGGTCCCCGGCGATCGTGGCGTACGCGGCGAAGCGCGACTCCTCCTCGGTGACGTCGAAACCGGCCCTGCCCAGCACCGCCAGGAAGCCGTCCCAGAGGCTCGGCTCGGCCAGCCGCCGCTCCAGGCGCTCCCGCTCGACGTCGGGAAGCCCCCGGAAGCGGCGCAGGTAGTCCGGGTCCTTGAGGCCGGAGAGGAACTCGATCTCCCGGAACTGGGCGGACTGGAAGCCCGAGGCCGGGGCGAGCTTGGTGCGGAAGGCCAGGAAGTCCTGCGGGGTCATCGTGTCGATCACGTCGACCTGACCGATCAGGACCCGTTCCACCACGTGGCAGCGCTCCAGCCGCACCCGGGGCAGGTAGGTCTCGCCGTCCAGCATCCGGTCCCGGGCGTCGGTCAGCTCGGAGAGCAGCAGTTTGAACCACAGCTCGTAGACCTGGTGAATGGTGATGAAGAGCAGCTCGTCGTGGGAGGCCGGGTCGGACTCCGGCACCTGGGCGGCCAGCAGGTCGGCCAGCCGCAGGTAGTCGGTGTAGGTGAGCAGGCCACCCTGCTCGCCGAAGTGGGGATCCTGCGCGGGGGTGGGGTGGGTCACAGCGGCCACGGTACCGCCGCCGCCCCACCCCCGCCCGCTGGCAAGGAAGGGCCCCTTCCTGTGCACGAGGCGTGGAGAAAGGGCCCTTCCTTACACCTCGACCTCAGCCCATGTGGGGGTAGGTGTGGTCGGTCGGCGCGACGAAGGTCTCCTTGATCGTCCGGGGCGACATCCACCGGACGAGGTTGTGCCAGGAGCCGGCCTTGTCGTTGGTGCCGCTGGCCCGGGCGCCGCCGAAGGGCTGCTGCCCGACCACGGCGCCGGTCGGCTTGTCGTTGATGTAGAAGTTGCCGGCCGCGTACCGCATCTTCTCGGCGACCGCGTCGACCACCCGGCGGTCCGTCGCGAAGATCGACCCGGTCAGGGCGTACGGCGCGATCGACTCGGCCTGGTTGACCACGTCGTCGAAGCGGCCGTCGTCGAAGACGTGCACGCCGAGGATCGGCCCGAAGTACTCGGTGGTGAACGTCTCGTGCGCCGCGTCGGTGCACTCGAACAGCGTGGGCCGGACGAACCAGCCGACGGAGTCGTCGGCGGTGCCGCCGGCGAGGACCCGGCAGGCGTCGTCGCCGGAGATCAGCTCCAGCGCGGCGCGGTGCCGGTCGAACGCCTTGGCGTCGATCACGGCGCCGCCGAAGTTGCCGAAGTCGGTGACGTCGCCGTAGGTGAGGGACTCCGCGGTGGCGGCCAGCCGGTCGCGCAGCCCGCCCTCCCACAGCGACCGCGGGACGTACGCCCGGGACGCCGCCGAGCACTTCTGGCCCTGGTATTCGAAGGCGCCACGGATCAGGGCGGTGTGCAGGGCGTCGACGTCGGCGCTGGTGTGCGCGACGACGAAGTCCTTGCCGCCGGTCTCGCCGACCAGCCGGGGGTAGCCCCGGTAGCGGGAGATGTTCTCGCCGACGGTCCGCCACAGGTGCTGGAAGACCTTCGTGGAGCCGGTGAAGTGGATGCCGGCCAGGTCCGGGTCGGCGAGCACCACGTCGGAGACCTCCTCGCCGCGCCCGGTGACCATGTTGATCACGCCGGGGGGCAGGCCGGCCGCCTCGAACAGCCGCATGGTGAAGTGCGCGGCGAACTGCTGGGTCGGGCCCGGCTTCCAGACCACGGTGTTGCCCAGCAGGGCCGGCGCCGAGGGCAGGTTGCCGGCGATGGCCGTGAAGTTGAACGGGGTGACCGCGTAGACGAAGCCCTCCAGCGGGCGGTGGTCGAAGCGGTTCCACACCCCCGGCGACGACATCGGCTGCGCCTCGAGCAGCTCCCGGGCGAAGTGCACGTTGAAGCGGAGGAAGTCGATGAACTCGCAGGCCGCGTCGATCTCGGCCTGGATGACGGTCTTCGACTGGCCGAGCATGGTGGCCGCGTTCAGCGTGTCGCGCCACGGGCCGGCGAGCAGCTCGGCGGCGCGCAGGAAGATCGCGGCCCGTTCCTCGAACGGCAGGGCCCGCCACATCCCGGCGGCGTCCTTGGCGGCCTTCACGGCGGCGCGGGCGTCGTCGTGGGTGGCGTGTGCGGTGACGCCGAGCACGTGCGCGTGCTTGTGCGGCTGCACGACGTTGATCGACTCGCCGCCGGCCATCCGCTGCTCACCGGCGATGGTCATCGGCAGGTCGATCCGCTCGGCGGCCAGCTCGGTCAGCCGCCGCTGGAGCCGTTCCCGGTCGGCACCGCCCGGCTCGTAGTTGCGGACCGGCTCGTTGCGCGGCTCGGGTACGGAGAACACAGCGTCCATCAAGGCTCCTGGCGATCTCGACAGCGGTGGCGAAACCGGACCCGCGGGCACCGGCCGGGTGACCGGCGCCGACGCCGTGCCGGGTTGACCGGTCACGGCAGCGGGACCTCTCCCCGATTCTTCCACGCCCCACCCCCGGCCCTTCCACCCTGCGCGGGGCGGGCGACGGGGGCGGGCGTGGTGGACGCGTACGCTGGGTGGCCGGTGAACTGCCGGCCCACCGGGGCCGGGCGTCCGTCGGAGGGAACACGATGACCAAGCAGCCCGGCAGCTCCGCAGCCGCGGAGTCGGACCGGTCGGCGCCGGCCGGCGACGCCGTTCCCGAGACGACGGACGCCGTCGGGAAAACCGCCGCCGCCGCGACGGACGCCGCCGGGGACACCGCCGCCGAAGCGCGGGACGCCACCGGCGCCGCACCGGTGGACGAGACCGACGCGACCGGGGCCGGCCCCTCCGTCGACCCGCGGGGCGGGACGGCGCTGCCGCTCGCGCCCGGTGCGCCGGTGCTGGCGCTCCTGGCGCTCGGGTGGCTGGCCGCGATGCTCTGGTCGACCCGCGAGGTGATCAGCTCCGCGGCGGCCGGGCTCACCGCCATCAGCCTCTCCGCGTTCGCCCTGCCGGGGGTGATCTCGGCGGCGCTGGTCGCCGGCGCCGGCTTCGCCCTCTTCGGTGTCGACCTGCTCGCCCGCCGGGGCAGCGAGCGGGTCACCCTGCGCTTCGTGGCGGCGATCGGCACCGGCCTGCTCGTCGGGCTCGCCGCCGCGTTCGCGATCAATCTGACGTACGCCGACAACGCGACCACCAACGTGATCGCCGCCACCACCGCCGCAGCGGCGACCGTCGGCGGGGCCGTCGCCGGCGCGCGTAGCGGGTCCGTGGTCGGGGCCGTGGTGGCCGCCGCCCTCGGCACGCTGATCTTCGTGGTGGCCTTCAGCCGGGCCCGCGACCCGCTCTTCGACCTGTTCGGCGGCGGCGACGGCCAGGAGTCGCTGCTGAGCGCGGCCAAGTGGGTGTCCCGCACCGAGTCCCTGCTCGCCGGCCTGGTGGCCGGGCTGCTGGCCTTCGGGTACCTGACCCTGGCCCGCCGCCGGTCCGCCCGGCTCGACGCGGCGGCGCCCGCGCCCCGCTGGCCCGCCTACCTGCTGGCCGGCGCCGGCCCGGGCCTGCTCCTGATCGTCGCCGAGGTGATCATCCGGGTCGGCGGGCGGTCCCTGCTCGACCTGGCCGGGGCGCTGAGCGAGGCGGACGCGGTGGCCCAGACTTCGCTGGGCACCTCCCGGATCGACAACGCCATCTGGGTGCTCTTCGTCGGCGCCCTGACCGCGATGATCGCCTTCGGCCGCACCCTCGGGCCGGCCCACGCCGACGACGACGAGCCGGTCGAGGCCGCCCCCACCCGCTGACCTCGCGGCACCCGGCACCGGCCGACATTCCGCCCGTCGGGCGGCGCAGGCGGCGCGCGGGAGGTCAGGAGGTGGCGCGGAGCAGCAGGTCCAGCTCGGTGACGTCGTACCACTCCAGCTCGTGGTCCTCGGCGCCGTCGACCGTGAACTGCGCGTCCGGGTCGCCGGCCAGGGCCTCGGTGACCGCCTCCGCCGCGGCGGAGACGTCCTCGACCGCGTCGGCGCCGTCCATGTGGACGGCCGCGACGGCGCCCACCGGCACGGGGGCACTCAGCTCGACCGCGCTGGAGCCCAGCTCCCCGTCGCCCCGGCCCACGGCCGAGGCGGGCAGGTCGACCGAGACGACGATCCGGCGGCGGGGCGCGTCGGGGTCGGCCCGGAGCAGCTGCAACGCGTCCTGAGCGGCCCGGGTGAAGGCGACGTACTCCAGCTCCTCCTCGTCGCCCTCGGCGTACCACTCCCGCAGGGTGGGGGTCACCGCGTGCGCGGCGGCCACCGGCAGCCCGGCGCCGCGCAGGAGGGTCAGCATCGGGACGGTCGCCGGCACGTACACCCGGACAAGCTCCTCGGTCACCGCTCGTCTCCCCCGCTCAGGTCCCTGCGCCGGCTTCCGCCGGCCCCGGCCGATCATGCCCTATCGCCGTGACCGTCATACACCGCGCACCTTCTGCGGTGGAAGCGTCCCACCGGTGTGTCCCGGGGCGGCTCGGCGCAGGTCGCGGCCGGGCGGCTGGGCCATGTCGGCCGTCGGTGGCAAACTGAAGCAAACGACGCCAACCCCGGGGGTTTCCGTGGAGCCGAGGTTCCTGCTGCTCTCCGACGTGGCCACCGAGCTGAACGTGTCGGACTCGCAGGTCTACCACATGGTGCGCAGCGGCGAGCTGCCCGCGATCAAGATCGGCGGGCGCGGCCAGTGGCGGGTGGAACGCGCCCGGCTGGAGGAGTACATCGAGCGCAAGTACGCCGAGACGGCCGACTGGGTGCGGAGCAACCCGCTGGCCGACCGCGACCCGGAGTAGCTGGACCACTCCGCAGGGGCATTGACCGCGAGCTCTGCCGTGCCCGAGAATGAAGCTTGTCGAAGGCAAACGAAGGCAAACGCAAGATCGTGGGAGGTTCCCGGATGACCGATCACCGCCGACCCGGGCCGGCGCGCCCTCCCGTGCGGCTACGCCCCGCCCCCTCGTTCGAGCCGCCGTTCACCGACGACGACGCCGCCCACTGGCCGGCCCCGGGCCACGCCCAGCTCGTCCTCGACCTGTTCGAGCCGTCCCGGCGCGAGGCCGACCGGCCGCCCGGCCGACGACAGCGGCCGGTACCGACCGGCCCCGGCCGTCGGCCCGCCGCCCCGCTGCCACTGGACGCGCTGGTGACCGCCACCCCCGAGGCGACCCGGGCCGCGCACCGGTTCGTCCGCACCTGCCTGGAGGTGCTCAACGGCTACCGCTCGCCCGGGCAGCTCAGGCCGCTGCTCGACCCGGCGCGGGCAGCCGGGCTGCTGCCCGAGCTGGCCCGCGCCACCGCCCGCTCCGGCCCGCTCCGCCGCCGGTCGACCCGCCCGGCCGTACGCCTGCTCCGGCTGCGGGTCTGCGAGCCGCGCACCGCCGCCGTCGAGGTGGCCGCGGTGCTCACCAGCACGGGCGGGCGTACCTGGGCGATGGCGTTGCGCCTGGAGCACCGCCGGGGCAGCTGGCTCTGCACGGCCCTCCAGGTGCTCTGAGCCATCGGGCTCCGGCCAGGCGCGCACGGTGCTCACCCACGATCCCGGGGTGGACCTGGTGCGCGCCGACCCGGCGGTCGCCGAGGTGCGCACCCCCCGGCCCGGGTGACCAGCCGCCCGGACGGTGGCCGAGACGGAAGCGAGCCGTGGTCCACGAGGACCACGGCTCGACTGCTCCGGCGGGCGCTGGCCCGCTCAGCTGCCTGTCACGCGCCGCCGTTGGGGGCGCCGTGGCAGCGCTTGTACTTCCGGCCGGACCCGCACGGGCACGGCGCGTTGCGGGACGGGCCGTTGCCGGCCTCCGCCTGCCCCGACGCCGCCCGCCGGTTGTTGCCGGCCGGGACGCCCGGGCCACGCAGACCCGACGCCGGACGCTGCGGCGCCGCCGGGGCGGTCGTGCCCGGCGCGGCCGGGGCGGCCGGTGCCGGACGACCGACGCCCAGCGCGGGCGCCTGCTGCTCGGCGTGCTCGACGGCCACCGCACCGGCGCCGGCCTCGCCGTCGATGGTCGGCGCGGAGTATTGCAGGCCCTGCTGCTGCGGGGCCCGACCCAGGCCCTTGGCCCGGATCTCGACCGGCTTGTCGAGCAGCTGGACCTCCTCGGCCTCGGGCTCCGGCTCGTTGACCTGGACCTCGAGGTTGTAGAGGAAGCCGACCGTCTCCTCCTTGATGCCGTCCATCATCGTCGCGAACATGTCGAAGCCCTCGCGCTGGTATTCCACCACCGGGTCGCGCTGGGCGTACGCCCGCAGGCTGATGCCCTCCTGGAGGTAGTCCATCTCGTAGAGGTGCTCGCGCCACTTGCGGTCGATGACCTGGAGCAGGACCATCCGCTCCAGCTGGCGGGTGCCCTCCTCGCCGAGCTGCTCCTCACGCCGGTCGTACGCGGCGTGCGCGTCCTCCTTGAGGCGGGAGAGCAGGAAGTCCGCGTCGATGCCGGCCCGCGAGCCGCCGGCCTCCTCCTCCAGCTCCTCGATCGTGATGCCCACCGGGTAGAGCTGCTTCAGGCTGGCCCAGAGCTGCTCCAGGTCCCAGTCCTCGCCGTAGCCGTCGGCGGTGGCCCCCCGCACGTACGCGTCGACGACGTCGTCGATCATGTTGCGGACCTGGTCGGAGAGGTCCTCGCCGTTGAGCACCCGCAGCCGCTCGGCGTAGATCACCTGGCGCTGCTTGTTCATGACCTCGTCGTACTTGAGGACGTTCTTGCGGATCTCGGCGTTCTGGCCCTCGATCTGGGCCTGCGCGCTCTTGATCTGCTTGGTGACCATCTTCGACTCGATGGGCACGTCCTCCGGGATGTTGAAGCGCTCCATGACCGCCTCGACGGCGCCGGAGCGGAAGCGCTTCATCAGCTCGTCCTGGAGCGAGAGGTAGAAGCGGGACTCGCCCGGGTCACCCTGCCGGCCCGACCGACCGCGCAGCTGGTTGTCGATGCGCCGGGACTCGTGCCGCTCGGTGCCCAGCACGTAGAGGCCACCGGCGGCGGCGACCTCCTCCGCCTCGGCGTCGCAGGCCTGCTTCCACTGGGGCAGGACCTCCTCCATCGCCTTGGCGTACTCCTCCTCCTGCTCGGCCGGGTCGAGGCCGCGCTGGCGCAGCTCGTTGGCGGCGAGGAACTCGGCGTTGCCGCCGAGCAGGATGTCGGTGCCACGACCGGCCATGTTGGTGGCGACGGTGACGGCGCCCTTGCGGCCGGCCTGGGCGACGATCTCGGCCTCACGGGCGTGGAACTTGGCGTTCAGCACGGAGTGCGGGATGCCGCGCCGGCGCAGCAGCTGGGAGATGATCTCGGAATTCTCCACCGAGACGGTGCCGACGAGCACCGGCTGACCCATCGCGTGCCGCTCGGCGATGTCCTCCACCACGGCGTTGAACTTGGCCTTCTCGGTCTTGTAGATCACGTCCGGCCGGTCCTGGCGGACCATCGGCCGGTGGGTCGGGATCGTCACCACACCGACCTTGTAGACCTTGTTGAACTCGCCCGCCTCGGTCTGGGCGGTACCGGTCATGCCGGAGAGCTTCTCGTAGAGGCGGAAGTAGTTCTGGAGGGTGATGGTGGCCAGGGTCTGGTTCTCCTGCTTGATCTCCACCCCCTCCTTGGCCTCGATCGCCTGGTGCATGCCCTCGTTGTAGCGGCGGCCGTGCAGGATGCGCCCGGTGAACTCGTCGACGATCAGGACCTCGCCGTCGCTGACGATGTAGTCCTTGTCGCGCTTGTAGAGCTCCTTGGCCTTGATGGCGTTGTTGAGGTAGCCCACCAGCGGGGTGTTGACCGACTCGTAGAGGTTGTCGATGCCCAGCCGGTCCTCGACCTTGGCCACGCCGCGCTCGGTGACGGCGATGGTGCGCTTGGAGTGGTCGACCTCGTAGTCGCCCTCGCCGTCCTTGCCGGCCTGGAGCCGGGCCACGACGCCCGCGAACTCGCCGTACCAGCGGGCGGAGTGCTCGGCCGGGCCGGAGATGATCAGCGGGGTGCGGGCCTCGTCGATGAGGATCGAGTCGACCTCGTCGACCACCGCGAAGTTGTGGCCGCGCTGGACCAGCTCTTCCTTCGACCACGCCATGTTGTCGCGCAGGTAGTCGAAGCCGAACTCGTTGTTGGTGCCGTAGGTGATGTCGCACTCGTAGGCGGCCCGGTGCTCGGTGGCCGGCCGGTTGGGCAGCACCACGCCGACGGTGAGGCCGAGGAACTCGTGCACCTGGCCCATCCAGGCGGCGTCCCGCTGGGCCAGGTAGTCGTTGACCGTGATGACGTGCACGCCGTTGCCGGAGAGCGCGTTGAGGTAGACCGGCATGACCGAGGTCAGGGTCTTGCCCTCACCGGTCTTCATCTCGGCGATGTTGCCGAAGTGCAGCGCCGCGCCGCCCATGACCTGGACGTCGTAGGGCCGCTGGCCGAGCACCCGGGCGGCCGCCTCGCGGCAGACCGCGAACGCCTCCGGCAGCAGGTCGTCGAGGGTCTCGCCGTCGGCGAGCCGCTCCTTGAACTGGTCGGTCATGCCGCGCAACTCTTCGTCGGTGAGGTTGACGTAGTCGTCCTCGATCGAGTTGACGGCGGCGGCGATGGCCTTGAGCCGGCGCACCATACGGCCCTCGCCCGCGCGGAGGACCTTTTCCAGAATCGACACGGATCAACGCTCCCCTAGACAGTCTCGAACCATCGTAGGCGCTCCATCGGCGCGATGGTCACTGGTGGCGGCCCTCCGAGCCGGCGAAACCGACATAACACGCCCGACTCGCGCCGCCCCGCCGAAATCCGGTTACGCCGTCCGCGAACGGTCCGGCACGATGGCTCGGGTGGAACCTGTCGAGATCACCGAGGACGGCCTGTTGCTGCGACCCTGGCGGGCGACCGACGCCGACGCGGTGCACCGGGCGTGCCAGGACCCGGACATCCAGCGCTGGACCACCGTACCGCGCCCGTACCTGCCCGAACACGCGCACCGGTTCGTGACCGAGGTGACCCCGGCGGACTGGGCGACGGGCGCCGGGGCGCCGTTCGCGGTCTGCGACGCCGCCACCGGCGAACTGCTCGCCTCCTGCGGGCTCGTCTCGATCGACACCGGCCTGCGTTCCGGCGAGATCGGCTACTGGACCGCGCCGTGGGCCCGGGGCGCGGGCGTGGCCGTCCGGGCCAGCCGGGCCGTCGCCCGCTGGGCGTTCGACGCGCTGGAGCTGCGCCGGCTGATCTGGCAGGCCGAGGTGGGCAACCACGCCTCCCGCCTGGTCGCGCTCCGGGCGGGCTTCCGCGTCGAGGGCCGGCTGCGGCTCGCCGACCCCGCCCCCGGCGGCAGTGCGGAGGGCTGGATCGGCTCCCTGCTCCCCGGCGAGGTGCCCGCCCCCGGGGAGACCGGTCCGGCCGGATCGGGCACCCTGGAGGCCCGTCGCGCCGCCGTCTTCGGCGGGCCCCAGCCCGTCCTCTTCGCCACCGCCGGCGCCACCGAGCTGCGGCTGCGCCCGATGGAGGAGCGCGACCTGGACGCGGTCGTCGACACCTGCCGGGACCCGGAGAGCATCCGGTGGACCACCGTGCCCGACCCGTACGAGCGGGCGGACGCCGAGTCGTACCTGCACTTCGGCCGGGGCACCTGGGCCGGCGGCACCAGCGCCTGCTTCGTGGTCGCCGACGCCGAGGACCGGTACGTCGGCACGATCGACCTGCGGCTCTCCCCCGCCGACCCGCTGCTGGCCGACGTCGGCTTCATGGCCGCCCCCGCGGCCCGGGGCCGGGGCTACCTGTCGGCCGCGCTGACCGCGCTCAGCGCCTGGGGCTTCACCACGCTGGGCCTGGCCCGGATCGAATGGAAGGCAAACGTCGGCAACACCGCCTCCCGTCGGGTCGCCGAGAAGGCCGGCTTCACGGTCGAGGGCGTCGCCCGGGGCGGGCTCACCCACCGCGACGAGCGGGTGGACGTCTGGGTCGGCGCACTGCTCGCCGGGGACCTGACGTGACGCCCGAGGTGATCGAGGCCGACGGGGTGCGGCTGCGGCAGTTCCGCCCCGCCGACGCCGCCGACCTGGCCGCCGGCTGCGGCGACCCGGTCAACCTGCGGTTCAACCCCGGCATGCCGCAGCCGTACACCGAGGCCGACGCCCGCTGGTGGATCACCGAGGGCGCCCCGGCGGCCTGGGCCACCGGCGGGGCCGCGTACGCCATCGCCGACCGGACCACCGACCGGCTGGTCGGCGGCGCGGGCATCGGCCAGGTCGTGCCGCCGCGCCGGCAGGCGGAGGTGGGCTACTGGGTCGCGCCGTGGGCGCGGCGGCGCGGGATCGCCAGCGCCGCGACGCGGGCCCTGGCCGACTCCGCGCTCCGGCACGGTCTCCACCGGCTGGAGCTGATGACCCACGCCGAGAACCCGGCCAGCCAGCGGGTGGCGCTCGCCGCCGGCTTCACCCACGAGGGGGTACGCCGGGCGGCCGGCCAACTGCGGGGCGGCGGCCGGACGGACCTGCTCGCGTGGGTACGCCTCGCCGACGACCCACCCGGTCCCGCCCCCCGGCTCCTGCCGGACCTGCCCGACGGCCGGCTCACCGACGGCGTGGTGACCCTGCGCCGGCTCGGCCCGGACGACGTCGACGTGATGTACCGCCTGCACACGCGTCCGGAGGTGGTGGCGAACCAGGCCCCGCCGGTGCCGCCGACCCGGGCGGCCGTCGAGCGGCGTTGCCTGCTGGCCGAGAGCGCATGGCTCACCGGCAGCATCGCCCGGCTGCTGATCGTCGACGCGGTCACCGGCGAGCCGGCGGGCAGTTGCGGGCTCAGCCTCTCCGACCCGGCGGCCGGCGAGGGCTCGGTCGGCTACGCGCTGCTGCCCGACCAGCGGGGACGCGGGCTGGCCACCAGGGCGGTACGGCTCCTGGCCGGCTGGGCGTTCGGTCCGGCCGGGATCGCCCGGCTGGTCGCCGGCACCGTGCCCGCCAACACCGCCTCGCACGGGGTGCTGGAGCGGGTGGGATTCCGCCGGGAGGGTCTGCTGCTCGGGCGGCTGCCGGGACTGGCCGGCAGCCGCATCGACGACCTGGTCTTCGGGCTGCTCCCCGACGAACTCCGCTGACCCGCCCGCCCTCGGCGGCCGTGGTTGGCGGGTGGGCCGCCACCACGGCGCCGGAGGGTCAGACGGCGAGGGAGATGATTCCGTAGTCGTAGGCGTGCCGCCGGTAGACGACGCTCGGGCGGCCGGACTCCTTGTCCTGGAACAGGTAGAAGTCGTGGCCGACGAGTTCCATCTGGAACAGGGCTTCGTCGACGGTCATCGGCTCGGCGGGGTGCACCTTCTCCCGCGCGA
The DNA here is from genome assembly GCF_043198195.1 of Micromonospora sp. NPDC048868. Lineage (NCBI taxonomy): Bacteria > Bacillati > Actinomycetota > Actinomycetes > Micromonosporales > Micromonosporaceae > Micromonospora > Micromonospora sp. NPDC048868. The sequence goes on along the minus strand of NZ_JBICUN010000006.1, from coordinate 191,608 downwards.
TGTGCCAGGGCTGGTCGTGTTCCTCCTCCTCGACCCGTTCGGCGACGGCGGTGGCCGTCCCGACGCCGTCGGGGGACGCGCCCAGCGGCGCGTCGAGGCCGGCCACCGGCAGGCCGGCGGTGGCTGCGGCGACGGAGAGCGGCGCGTGCCGGCCCCGGTGGACGCGGCGGCGGTCGGCCGCCCGGCGCAACCGGGTGTCCAGCTTGGCGATGGCCGCGTCGAGCGCGCTGTAGAAGTCGTTCGTGCAGGCCTCCGCCCGGATCACCGGGCCACGGGAAACGCAGGTGATTTCGACGCGCTGGCAGTGGTCGGCCTGGCGCGGATTGCGCTCGTGGAACAGCTCCACATCGACACGAATAAGTTTATGGTCGTAGCGTTCGATCTTCGCGAGTTTGTCCGCCACGTGCACCCGGTAATGATCCGGCACTTCGACGTTACGGCCCTTGACCACGATGTCCATGTGACCTCCCTAGTTCGGACGGTCGTTCGTTCCGGCATCCGGTCGCGCGCCCTGGGGGAGGCCCCACTCGGCGTCGACCGGTCAGTGCGGCTACGCCTCCTTTCACCACCGGGGGCGGATGGAAACACCTCCTACCCCCGACACGAAAACGCTAACTCCTGTTCCCTCGACAGTCACCCCCGGTCGCCGGGACAGCCAACAATTTTTCACAGCTCATACACCAACGGGTGAAACGGAAACACGCACCGTCACAAAGTGCGCCGTCGCTCGGTCGCGGCGAGCACCGCGGCGACCGTCGGTGACAGCCCGCTCGCGGTCAGCGCCCGCCCCACGGACGCGAGGGTGGACCCGGTGGTCAGGATGTCGTCGAGCACCACCACCGCCGCCCCGTCGGGCGCGGACGGGACCCGTGGGCGGACCCGGAAGGCCGCCTCGGCCGCCGCCGCCCTGCCGGCGCTGTCCAGCGTCACCGAGTCGGGGCGGGGCAGGGCCCGCAGCGGCCGCCGTACCCGCACCGGCCAGCCCGCCCGGCGCAGCCGGTCCGCGCAGTGCCGGGTCAGCCGGCCGAGGTGGTCGCCGTACCGGGCGCGGGCCGCCGCCGCGGTGTCCGGCACCGGCACCAGCGTCACCGGGCGGACCCCGCCCACCGCCGCCGCCACGACCTCGGCTAGCAGCGCCCCCAGCGGCCGGGCCAGCCCGTGCCGGCCGTGGTCCTTGTACGCCAGCAACGCCTCCCGCAGCGGGCCCGCGTACGGGCCGAGGGCGACGCAGGGCGGCAGGTCGGGCGGGGCAGGAGTGGGTCGTACGGCCCGGGGGCGCAGCGCGCCGAGCGCCGCCACGCACTCCGGGCAGACGCCGTGCCGAAGCCCCGGCCGGCGCTCGCGGCAACCGGCGCACTCCACGGGCAGCACCAGGTCGGTGAGGTCCGCCCAGAGCCCGCCGAGATCCCGCACGGAGATCAGTAGAGGAAGAAGGGGGCGGTCGGGTTGCCGGCGCGCGCCCCGGCCGAGGGCGGCGCGACCTCCTGCACCTGCTCGGGCTGGATCCGCTCGAACGGGCCGCTGCGGTACGCCACCCCGTTCGCCTCGTACATCGCGGCGCCGACGCGCCCCACGGCGTTCGCCGGGTACGCGGCCAGGTGCGTCACCCGGGCGCCGATCTTGTCCTCCAGCCGGCTCTCCCGCGCGCCGTCCACGCTGACCTCGTAGACCGCCGGGCGGCCGACCGCACCCGCGAGGACCAGGGTGTTCTCGCCGTACCAGTCGACGGCCGACAGGCTGGTCAGCCGGGTGTGCAGCCGACGGGCCGGGCCGGGCGTCGCCCCCGCGCCGTCGGGGCTGAGGGCGGCGACGTAGAGCGTGCCCCCGGCGATGACGGCGATCCGGTGCCCGTCCAGCGAGGCCGCCACCGCGGTAACCGGGCCGGGCACGCCCAGCGGCACGGCGGTGAGCTGCGCCTGGGCGTCGAAGCGGTAGAGGCTGCCGTCGGCAACCACGAGCCCGGCCGGCTGCCCCCGGTACGTGGAGCGCAGCCAGACCGGCTGGCCCATGGCGGCGTACCCCTTGGCGCTGCGGGTGAAGGCGGCCACCGGGTCGGTGCCGGTGCCGACGGAGAGCCACTGGCGGTTTGCGTCGGAGACCACCAGCGCCGCCAGGATCTGGTTGTCGGCGCGGCTGAGCCCGGCGGAGACGACGTTACGGTTCGCCTTGGCGTCCACGGGCACCGGACCGGTCGGCTCTCCCGGGTAGGCCAGCGGGTGGACGGCGCCCTCGTAGACGCAGAACCGCTGGAAGCTCTCCGGGAGCTGGTGCACCGGGCGGTCCCGGCGGCGCCGCTCCAGGTCGGGGATCAACTCCTGGGACTGGTTGCGGATCTTGATGTCGAGCGGCCCGTCGAGGTCCGACAGCGACCAGGCGAGCTGCGTGCCGAGCTGCTCCAGCCGGGCCTTGTCCTCCGGCATCTCCAGGTCGACCTCCCAGCGGCCGTCCGTCCGGGTGGCGTTGTTGATCAGGCGGGTGCCGTCCGGCAGCCGGCGTACGGCCGTGCCGAGCCAGGCCGAGGGGCCGGCGGTCAGCCACTTGACCACCTCGCTGACCCGCCGCTCGTCCGGCACGGCGAGCGGCAGGTAGCGCTGGTCGGGGACGAGGCGGGTGCGGTCGTTGTTCCAGAAGTAGATCGTCCGGCTCTGGTAGTACGTCTCCAGCGCCTCGACGCTGAGCAGCAGCGCCGTCGGCGGGTTCGCCACGTACAGCCCGCCGTCCGTCAGGCCGTCCTGCCCGGCCTGGCTGCGCAGCTCGAAGGTGTAGGTCGTGGTGCTCGTCTCCGGCGGGGCCAGCGTGCCGTCCGTACGCAACTGCCCGACCTGCTGCACCTTGAGGGTGACCTCGGTGCGGTCCGGGGCGTAGACGGGTACCGGCTCCTCGGTGAGCCGGACGACGGCCAGCGTGACCTCGCTGCCCTGCTTGGTCTGGAGGCGTTCGCGGTCGGCCGGCACGATGAACTGCCGGACCCGCTGGTACGCCCCGTCCGGTTCGCCGGCCGCGGCGGAGAGGAAGTTCTGGACGAACTGCTCGGCGTCGGTGCCGGCCGCGGTGCGGCTCGGGGGCTCGCCCCGGCTGCCGCTGGTCGAGGCGCCCTCCGCCGCCGGCCCCGGCCCGTCCACCCGGACCTCGGTGTTCTCCGGAATGCCGCAGCCGGCCACGCCGCCCAGCAGCAGCGCGCCGCCGAGCAGGCCGGCGAGCAGCCGACGCCTCACGACCCCACCTCCGCGTGCCCGCCGTTGCCCGGCCGCCCCGGACCGACGGCCAGCGCGTCGTCGGCGCCCGGGCCGATCGCGAGGGCGCCTCCGGTGCCGGGGCCGATGGCCAGCCGCCCGCCCGGGCGGGGCCCGCCGAAGGGCAGCGTGGCGTCGGCCGGGACCAGCCGCAGCGGCGAGGTGGTCAGCCGGTCGCCGGCGCGCGACGGCAGGGTGAGCCGGAACTGGGCGCCCTGCCCGGGCGCGCCCCACGCCTCCAGCCAGCCGCCGTGCAGCCGGGCGTCCTCCAGGCTGATCGACAGGCCGAGCCCGGTGCCGCCGGTCTGCCGGGCCCGGGACGGGTCGGCCCGCCAGAAGCGGTTGAACACCAGCTTCTCCTCACCCGGCTTGAGGCCCACCCCGTGGTCGCGGACGGTGATCGCCACCGCCGTGTCGTCCACCCCGAGCGTGATCAGCACCGGCTTGGCCTCGCCGTGCTCGACGGCGTTGCCGACCAGGTTGCGCAGCACCCGCTCCACCCGCCGGGGGTCCACCTCGGCGATCACCGAGGTGCCGGGGACGTCCAACTCGATGGCCACCCCGACGCGCTCGGCGAGGCCGGCCAGTCGGTCGGCCACCCGGTGCACGACCGGCACCAGGTCGGTCGGCTCCGAGTCGAGCATGGCGAAGCCGGCGTCGAAGCGGCTGATCTCCAGCAGGTCGGTGAGCAGCTCCTCGAACCGGTCCAGCTCGGCCTGGAGCAGCTCGGCGCTGCGGGCCACCGCCGGGTCGAACTCGTCCCGCTCGGCGAAGATCAGGTCGGCGGCCATCCGGACCGTGGTCAGCGGCGTGCGCAGCTCGTGCGAGACGTCAGAGGTGAAGCGGCGTTGCAGCCGGGACATCTCCTCCAGCCGCAGGATCTGCCGTTGCAGGTTGGTCGCCATCTGGTTGAACGACGCCGCCAGCAGGGCGAGGTCGTCCTCGCCGTTGACCACCATCCGCTGGTCGAGCAGGCCGGCGGAGAGCCGCTGGGCCGTGCGGGCGGCCACCCGTACCGGGGTCACCACCAGCCGGGTGACCAGGCCGGCGAGCAGGGCGAGCAGGAGCACCAGGGCCGCTCCGGTGGCGGCCACGGTGCCCCGTACGTCGGCGGCCGTGGCGTCCTGCCGGGCCAGCGGCACGAGGTAGTAGAGCTCCACCTGGCCGAACCGGGTGGGCACCGGCGAGCCGTAGACCAGGTATTTCGTGCGCTCCTCGCCGAGGCGCCCGGTGCGGATCTGGCTGGCGACCTTGCCCCCGGCGACGGTCTCGCGCAGCTCCCGGCTGATCAGCGGGCGGACGTTGACCGCGGGCGAGGACCGGGGCTGGATGGCCCCGGTGTGGTTGTCGGCGGTGAGCGCCACGATGACGCCGGTGGTCTGCTGCGGATCACCGCCGGCCAGGTAGTTGACCGTGCCGTCGATGGTCTCCTGGAGCTGCCCCTCCTGCGGCTGGTTGTAGAGCCCGAACTGCTTCGCCGCGTAGTCCGCGCCGCTGCCCAGCCGTAGCCGTACGTCGGTCTCGACGTTCTCCACCAGGATGCCGGTGATCTTGTCGGCGATCAGGTAGGCGAAACCGCCCACCAGCAGGCTCGACGCGACCAGTGTGATGGTCACCACCCGCAGCTGGAGCGACCGGCGCCAGCTCTGGTGCAACCCGGCGAGCAGGCGCGCGGCCCGGCCGCTCACGCCACGCCACAGCTCCCGCGCGGCGACACGCCGGCGCGGAGCTGCCGTCGGGGGGTCCGGAATCGGGGAGGTGGCCACAGTGTGACCAGGCTATCCGGTGCCCGCCTTGTAGCCCACGCCCCGCACGGTGAGGATGATTTCCGGCCGCTCCGGATCCGGTTCGATCTTGGCCCGCAGCCGCTGCACGTGCACGTTGACCAGCCGCGTGTCCGCCGCGTGCCGGTAGCCCCAGACCTGCTCCAGCAGCACCTCGCGGGTGAAGACCTGGCGCGGCTTGCGGGCGAGCGCGACCAGCAGGTCGAACTCCAGCGGCGTCAGCTTCACCTCCTCGCCGTTGCGGCTGACGGTGTGCGCCGGCACGTCGATGGTGATCTGGTTGCCGGGCGGCCCGATGGTCAGCATCTCCGGGGCGACGTCCTCGCCCCGGCGCAGCCGCGCCCGCATCCGGGCGACCAGCTCCTTGGGCTTGAACGGCTTGACCACGTAGTCGTCGGCGCCGGACTCCAGGCCGAGCACCACGTCGACGGTGTCGCTCTTGGCGGTCAGCATGACGATCGGCACGCCCGACTCGGCCCGGATCGACCGCGCCACGTCGATGCCGCTCATGCCGGGGAGCATGAGGTCGAGCAGGACGATGTCGGGGCGGTTCTCGCGGAACGCGGCCAGCGCCCGCTCCCCGTCGGCGACGAAGGAGGGCAGGAATCCCTCGCTGCGCAGGACGATGCCGAGCATCTCGGCGAGCGCGGGGTCGTCGTCGACCACCAGTACCCGGGCTCTCATGGGGTTAATGTTTCCATCCCCTTCAGTTTGGTGGGATCCCCGTCACCCGGCACGGTACTGCCGTGGGCCGTCGCCGCCCAGCAACAGGTGCCCGGCGTCGCCGCCCCGACGTGCGGGTCCACCCGATCGGAACGGGCGTGTCACCATGATCCCCGCGTGCGCCGTCACGCGCCACCGCCGTCCGTCCCCAGGAGTACGCGTGCCCGACGCCGGCCCGACCGCCGTGCTCCCGCGCCGTCCCCTCACGGTCGGCGAACTGCTGGACTCCGCGGTCCTGCTGCTGCGGGGCCAGGCCCGGGTGCTGGTGCCGGTCGCCCTCGTGCTGGCCGTGGCCGAGCAGCTCCTGCTGCACCCGCTGCGGCTCGCCGCCGACACGGCGCCACCCGCCTGGCTGCCGGAGTTCGGGCGGTTCGGCGCGTACTGGCTGCTGCTGGCGGTGGGGGCGGCGACCGAGGCGGTGATCGTCCTGCTGCTCGGAAATCCGGCCGCCCGGGCCGCCGGGGCCGCCCTGTTCGGCCGCGCGCCGGGCCCGCGGGAACTGCTCCGCCCGGCCGGCGCGCGCTGGGGCGCCACCGCGCTGCTCGCCGTGCTCGTTGGCGTGGTGATGTGCGGGGTGGCGCTGTTCGGGCCGGCGTGGATCGTCGGGTTCGCCCTGCTCGGCGCCGTGGCGCCGGCGCTGGTCGTCGACCGGGTGCATCCGCTGCGCGCCCCGCTGCGCGCCGCCGCCCTGGCCGTCCGCGGCGCCGGCCGGGCCGGCTGGATCCGGCTGCTCGGCTACCTCGTGTGGTGGATCGTGCGCGTCGGCCTCGGCGTCGGCGTCTACGTCGGGCTGGACTCGTTCGACCTCGTCGACCGCGCCTGGGCCGGGTGGCTGTCGCTGGCTGTCTGGGCGGGCGTGAACAGCGTCGCCTACCCGACCCTGGCCTGCCTGGACGCGGTGCTGCACCTGGAGACCCGGATGCGTACCGAGGGGCTGGACATCCGGCTGTCCCGGGCCCGGCCGGGCACGCCGGAGACCGTCCTGCTGGCGGCCGGGCGATGAGCCTCAGCCGGTGGTGGACCGAGACCACGGCGGCGCTCGGCGACCGGGTGCCGCTGCCCCTGGCCGCCCTGCTGCTGGTGCTCGCCGCGGTGCTGGTCGCGGTCGGCTGGTACACGTTCCCGGCCTGGGTCCCCCGGCGGCTGCCCCGGCTGCGTCGACGCCGCAGGGAGACCGCGCCGTCGGACGCCCCGCCGCCGGTCGTCCCCGCTCCCCGCGAGCCCGAGCTGCCCGCCGCCGCGTACGTCTCCCTCGCGGACCGGTTCGCCGCCGAGGGCCGGTACGCCGAAGCCGTCCGGGAGCGGCTGCGCGCGATGGTCCGGGAGCTGGCCGCCCGGCACGTGGTGCAGCCGCAGCCCGGCATGACCGTCGCCGAGCTGGTGCGGGCCGCGACGGACACCCGACCCCAGGTGGGTCCACCGCTGAGCGCCGCCGGCGCGATCTTCTCCGAGCTCTGGTACGGCCAGCGCCCCGCCTCCGTCGAGCACGACCACCGGATGCGGGAGCACGCCGCCGACCTGGAGCGGCTGCTGACCGGGCGACCCGAGGACGGGCCACGACCATGAGCGCACAGGCCACCGCCGTACCACCGGCGCCCCGCGCGGACGTCGCCCCCCGGCGGCGGCGCCGCTGGCACCGGCTGCTGATCCCGCTGGGCCTGGCCGCTGCGCTGCTGGCCACCACCCTGATCACCCACGCGGTCGACCAGCCCGACCCCGGCGACCAGGGCTTCCTCTCGCCGGTCGCGACGGGGGACGACGGCGGCAGCCGGCTCGCCGACGCGCTGCGCGGGCAGGGCGTGACCGTGCAGCGGGAGACGGACACGCTGCGCGCCCTGCTGGCCGCCCGCGGCGGGGCGGCCACGCTCTTCGTGCCCGCGCCGACGCTGCTGCACCCGGACACGGTCGGCGCGTTGGACTCGCTGCCCTCGACCACCAGGCTGGTGCTTGTGGACCCGTCGCGACGGGTGCTGGAGGCGGTCAGGCTGCTGCCGGTGCAACCGGCCGGTCGCCGGTGGGCCGCGCAGGCGGTGGGGCCGGACGCGCGGGGCCTGCCCTGCCCGCTGCCCGAGTTGCGGCAGCTCGGACGCGTGGCGGTCGGGCTGCAACGCTACGCGCTCGCCCCGGGCGCGTCGGCGCCCGTCGGGTTCTGCTTCGCCGACGGGCTCGCCCTGCTGCCCCGGGTCCCCGAGAGCACCGTGGCGGTGGGCGCCAGCGATCCGTTCCGCAACGACCGGATCGACGAGTGGGACAACCGGGCGTTCGCCACCGCGCTGCTCGGCGGGACCGGCCGGGTGGTGTGGCTCGACCTGGACGGCCCCGAACCCCCGCCGGTCTTCGGCGACGGCAGCAGCGGCAGCCCGGCCTGGTCGCCGACGCCGGGCGGCTCCACCGGGTACGACGGCCCGGGCGGCGGCACCGGCACCGGGGACGGGGACGGGGACGGGGACGGGCGGCCCGGCGACCCGGGCGGGGAGACCGACGACGACAGCGAGGGCCGGGGCGAGGACCGGGCCGGCAGGCCCGACCCGCCGAACCCGCTCTGGTCGGCCTTCCCCGGCTGGCTGTGGGCGTTGCTGGCCCAGCTCGCCCTTGCCGCCCTGCTGGCCGCGCTCTGGCGGGCCCGCCGCCTCGGCCCGCCGGCGGTGGAGCCGCTGCCGGTCACGGTCCGCTCGGCGGAGACGGTGCTCGGCCGGGCGCGGCTCTACGAGAAGGCGGGCGCCCGGGACGCGGCCGCGCGGACACTGCGGAGCGCCGCCCTGGACCGCCTGACCCCCCGGCTGCACCTGCCGCCGACCGCGCCGCCGGCCGACGTGGCCGCCGCGGTCGCCGCCCGCACCGGCGACGACCCCCGGTGGACCGACGAGGTGCTGCACGGCGCCGGGCCCGAGACCGACCAGGACCTGCTGGACCTGGCCCGCGCGCTGGACCGGCTGACCCGCGTCGCCGCCCCGCACGCCCCCGACGGACCGCCCCCACCCGCCGAGACGCCGCCACCGGCCGCCTACGGGCCGCCACCGCCCGCCGCATCGCCCGCCGTGGGGCCGCCCCCGCCAGCCGCACCGCACCCGCACCGAGCCGAAGGAGACCCCCGGTGACCCGACCCGCCGGTACCGCCGAGCCGCCGACCATCGACCCCGTCGACCCCCGCGCCGCCCTGCACCGGCTGCGCGCCGAGGTCGCCAAGGCGGTCGTCGGGCAGGACGCGGTCGTCACCGGCCTGGTCATCGCCCTGCTCTGCCGCGGGCACGTGCTGCTGGAGGGCGTGCCGGGCGTGGCCAAGACCCTGCTGATCCGCACCGTCGCCACCGCCCTCGACCTGGGGTCCAAGCGGGTGCAGTTCACCCCGGACCTGATGCCGGGCGACGTCACCGGCTCGCTGATCTTCGACCCGCGCACCGCCGCCTTCACCTTCCGCGAGGGGCCGGTCTTCACCAACCTGCTGCTCGCCGACGAGATCAACCGGACGCCGCCGAAGACCCAGTCGGCGCTGCTGGAGGTGATGGAGGAGCGGCAGGTCTCGGTGGAGGGCGAACGGCGGCCGCTGCCCGACCCGTTCATCGTCGCCGCCACCCAGAACCCCATCGAGTACGAGGGCACCTACCCGCTGCCGGAGGCGCAGCTCGACCGGTTCCTGCTCAAGCTCACCGTGCCGCTGCCCAACCGGGACGAGGAGCTGGGCGTGCTCCGCGCGCACCACGCCGGCTTCGACCCGCGCGACCTGACCGCTGCCGGCGTACGGCCGGTGGCCGACGCGGCCGACCTGGCGGCGGCCCGGGCGGCGGTCGGCCGGGTGCACGTGGCCGAGCCACTCTTCGGCTACGTCGTCGACCTCTGCCGGGCCACCCGCAACACCCCGGCGCTGGAGCTGGGCGCCTCGCCCCGGGGCGCCACCGCGCTGCTCAACACGGCCAAGGCGTGGGCCTGGCTGGCCGGCCGCGACCACGTCGTACCGGACGACGTGAAGGCGGTCACCCGGCCGACGCTGCGGCACCGGCTGCGGCTGCGCCCCGAGGTGGAGCTGGAGGGCGTCGGCGTGGACCAGGTGCTGGACACGGTGCTCGCCACCGTGCCGACGCCGCGATGACCTGGCGGGCGGCGCTCCTGCTGGCGGTCGGCGCGCTGACCCTGCCGGCCTGGCCGTCGCCGTTCGCCGGGCTGCTGGTGATGACCGGGGCGGTGCTGCTGCTGGTGCTGCTCGACCGGGCGCTGGCCGCGCCGCCGGGAGCGCTCACGGCCGCCCGGCAGGGGGACCGCGCGGTCCGCCTCGGCGGCACCGCCACCGTCGCGCTGCTGCTGCACAACCCCTCCGGCCGTACGCTGCGGGCGCGCGTCCGCGACGCCTGGGTGCCCTCCGCCGGCGCCCGCCCCGACGTGCCGCCGGGACAGCTCGTGCGCGTCGAGCCGGGCGCGACGGTGGCGCTGCCCAGCCGGCTGACCCCGCTGCGGCGGGGCGACCGGCCGGCGGTGGCGCTGACCGTGCGCTCGTTCGGGCCGCTGGGGCTCGGGTTCCGGCAGCGCTCCGGGCGGCCGGCGACCCCACCGTGGACGCTGCGCGTGCTACCCCGATTCGACTCCCGCCGGCACCTGCCGGAGAAGCTGTCCCGGCTGCGGGTCATCGACGGCACCCAGGTGAGCCGGGGGCGGGGGCAGGGCACCGAGTTCGACACCCTCCGCGAGTACGTGGTCGGCGACGACGTGCGCTCGATCGACTGGCGGGCGAGCGCGCGCCGCGCCGACGTGCTGGTGCGCACGTGGCGGCCGGAGCGGGACCGCCGGCTGCTGTGCGTGCTCGACACCGGGCGGACGTCGGCGGTGCGGGTCGGCGACGAACCCCGGCTGGACACCGCGATCGACGCCGCGCTGCTGCTCACCGCCCTCGCCGCCCGCGCAGGCGACCGGGTCGACCTGCTCGCGGCCGACGCGGCGGTACGGGCCACGGTCACCGGCACCGGCGGCCCGGCCCTGCTCCCCCGGGTGGTGCACGCCCTCGCCCCGCTCCAGCCGACGCTTGTGGAGACGGACTTCGACCTGATCGCGGGCGAGCTGCTGCGCCGGCAGCGCCAGCGCAGCCTGGTGGTGCTCTTCACCGCGTTGGAGGCCGGCGCCCTCGGCGAGGGGCTGCTGCCGGTGCTCCCCCGGCTGGCCGCCCGGCACAGGGTGGTGGTCGCGGCGACGCACGACCCGGTGCTGACCGCCCTCACCACCACCGTCCCGCAGCGCCCGGCGGACGCCTACGCCGCAGCGGCGGCCTGGCGCACGCTCGCAGAACGCGACCGGGTCCGCGTCGCCCTGGCCCGCCACGGCGTGACGGTAGTGGACGCCCCGGCCGGCCGCCTGGCCCCCACCCTGGCCGACACCTACCTCCGCCTAAAGGCCCTGGGCCACCTCTGACCGGGTTCGTCCGGCGCCCCACCGCCAGATCCCGTTGATCATGAAGTTATTGCCCGTCCGCTCGGCGTGTCACGGCAACAACTTCATGATCAACGGGATCTGGGTGGGTGGCGCGGCGGCCGAGGAGCACCACGTACGCCAGGAAGGCGAGCCAGACGGCGGCGCCGACGGCCACGCGGAGCGGAATGGGCACGGGCGCGGGGGTCACGAACGCCTCGATGACGGCGGAGACCGCGAAGAGCCCCACCAGCCCGACGGCGACCAGGACGCCCTCGCGTCCCGCCCGGGCCACCGACTGGCCCCGGGTGAGCTGCGTGGGCGGCGCGATCCACGCCCACCCGATGCGCAGGCCCACCCCGGCGGCCACGAAGACGCCGGTGAGTTCCAGCAGCCCGTGCGGGGTGATCAGGCCGAAGAAGACGTCCGCGCGGCCGTAGGCGACCATCACCCCGCCGACCACGCCGATGTTGAGCGCGTTCTGCCAGAGCAGGTAGAGCACCGGGACGATCAGCACCCCGGCGGCGAGGCACTGGGCGGCGAGCCAGGCGTTGTGCGTCCACAGGTGGAAGGCGAACGTCGGCGCGGAGAACTCGGTGTAGTAGCCGGCGAAGCCGGACTCGACCAGGTCGGCGGCCGCCGCCTCGCCGATGAAGGCCGCCGCCGTCTGCGGGTTGCCCGCGACGAACCAGATGAGGAAGAGGCTGAGCAGGCTGAACCCGGTCGCCACCCCGCACCACCAGGGCCAGGCGCGGTAGACCGCGGCGGGGAAGCCGGCCACGAAGAACCGCCCGACCGCCGCCCACGACGGGCGCGGGCGCCCGGTGAGCCGGGCCCGGGCGCGCAGCACCACCTGGGAGAGCTGGCTGACCAGCGCCGGGTCGGGTGAGCGGCTGCGCAGCACCGACAGCTGGGTGGTCGCCCGCTGGTAGAGGGCGACCAGCTCGTCGACCTCGGCGGCGTCGAGCCGGCCGCGCCCGGAGAGTTCCTCCAGCCGTTGCCACTGCCCGCCGTGTTCCGCGACGTACGCGTCGAGATCCACCGTCACCCCCGTCCGGCGATCATAGTGTTCACTGTCGGGGTGAGAGCACAACCTCGACCGCCGGCCCGACCCGCCCCGTGGGGTGACGCCGGGCTGGTCAGCGGGGAGGCCGTGGAGCTGGACGTCCGGGCCGCCCGGATCGGTTCCCGGGTGCTCGCGCTGCTGCTCGACGTCCTGGCGCAGGCGGCCCTCATGCTGGTGCTGTCCATGAGCGTCGGCGTCGCGCTGCTCAACCTGCCGGACGGGCTGGTCGACGGCGCCCTGGCCGGCGGGATCGCCACGGTGGGCCTGATCCTGGTGCTGGTCGGCTACCCGGTGCTGTGCGAGCGGTTCAACCACGGCCGGACGCTGGGCAAGATGGCGGTCGGGCTGCGCGTGGTCAGCGCCGACGGTGCTCCGGTCGCGGCGCGGCAGTCGCTGATCCGGGCGCTGGTCGGCGTGGCTGTGGAGTGGCCCGGCCTGGTGCTGCCGCTGGTGAGCTGGGTGGCCGGGGTGACGGTGATGGTGACCGACCGGCGCGGGCGTCGGCTGGGCGACCTGGTGGCGGGCACGCTGGTCGTGCACACCCGCACGGCGACCGCCTGGCGGCCCGTCCCCACGGCGGTTCCCGCACTGGCCGGTTGGGCGGGCGCGGCGGACCTGAGCCGGCTCGACGACGGCCTGGCGTTGGCCGCCCGCCAGTACCTGGCCCGGGTGCACCAGCTGGCGGAGCCGGCGCGGGGGCGGTTGGGGCACGGATTGTGGACCGAGGTCTCGGCGGTGATCACGCCGCCCCCGCCTCCGGGCATGCCCGAGTCGGTCTACCTGGCCGCGGTCCTCGGCGAGCGGCACCGGCGGGCGAGGTACCGGCTGGGGCTCGGCCGGTCGGCCGCCGCGACGCTCTGGCCGGAGCTGACTCTCCACCCGCCCGCACCACCCCGCGCGGCCCCGTCCGCTGCCGGGCCCGCAGGCGTCGCCACGTCTGAAGGCGCCGCCGGACCCGACCTCACCGCCGGGCCCGCGGGCGTCGCCACGTCTGAAGGCACCGCCGGGCCTGCGGGCGCCGTGCCGCCCGGCACGGTCCGTCCGGCGGTGCCCGTCGGGGCGCCGGCCGCCGTGCCGGCCCAGCCCGTTCCGGGGGTACGGCCGGCGGTCGCCCCGGCGGCACCGGCGGGCGGCGTGCCCGTGCCCGACGCCGGCACCTGACCGGCGGGCGGGGGCCGCGCACACGTCGCGACCTGGAATCCACTCCCTCCGGGAGCGCCGTCGGTCACCCGGCTGTGGCAGGATCCGGCTCGCTCGCCCCTACCGAGACGGGAACATCGTGGCCGACGATCTGTTCACCCCCACCATCGCGCCGGCGGCGTACGGGACGCGACGCCGGCCGTGGCGACCGCAGTCGCTGATCTTCCCCGCCGTCTTCGCCGGTCCGCTGGCCGCCACCGTGCTGGCCCTGGTCAACGGGCACCGGCTGGGCCTGCCCCGTCGGACGAACCTGATGGTGCTCGGCGTCGGGCTGGCCGCGCTGACGGCCCGGTTGGCGCTCACGCTCGCCTTCCTCGACGACTGGGGGGACCGTCCCGTCCGGCTGATCGCGGCGCTGGCCGGCGCCGGGGTCTGGCTCGCCGCCTCCACCACGCAGAAACGTCCGTTCCGGGCCTACGAGCTGCGTGGCGACGAGCCGGCGTCGCTGTGGCTGCCCGGCCTCGGCGCGGTGCTCCTGTTCGGGGTCGTCGAGGCCCTGCTGTTCCTGCTGGTGGCCGCCGTATGACCGCCCCGGAGGCCCAGCTCGCCCGGGTGGCGCACCTGCTGGAGCTGAACCGCGCGGAGCAGGCCCTCGACGAGGTCGACCGGCTCCCGGCCGCCCTGGCCCTCAGCCCGGCGGCGTTCCGGCTGCGGGCGTACGCGCTGACCTCGCTGAGCCGCTGGGACGACCTGGCCGCCGTCGCCCGTCGAGGGCTAGCCGAGGCCGGCCCGGACCCCGAACTGCTCGGCCGGCTCGGCGTCGCGCTGCGCCACCGCCGCGAGTACCCCGCCGCCGAGCGGGCACTGCTCGACGCGCTCGCCATCGAGCCGGAGGACCCGTGGCTGCTGTGCCAGTACGCGCAGCTCTGCTCGGCCGTGGGGCAGCTCGACAAGGCGGAACGCCTGGTCGCCCGGGCCGCCGCGATCAGCCCGCAGGAACCGGCCGTCTTCGCGTGCCGCGTCCAGCTCGCGTACGCCCGGGGGGACGACCGGGAGGCCGACCGGATCGCCAGGGAGTTCCTCGGGGCGTGGCCGGACAATCCGGCGGCGCTCGCCCTGCACGGCGCCACCTCGGCCCGGCGTGGCCGGTTGGGTGCCGCGCGCCGCGCGTTCGGCCAGGCGGTGGCGCACGACCCGACCGATGCCGACTACGCCGAGGCGGCCTGGGAGGCGCAGGTGCACGCGCACCCGCTGCTGCTGCCGCTACGCCCGCTGCACCGGCTGGGGATCTTCCGCACCTGGCTGCTCGCGGTCGGCGTCATCGTGCTGCTGAACGTCGTCGGTCTGGACGTGCTCGCCGGCCTGTTCGCCGTGGCCTGGATGCTCTTCTGCGTCTGGTCGTGGATCGCTCCGCCGCTGGTCCGCCGGATGGTGCTCGGCCGGTGGCGGTCGTGAGGGCGTTCGGGCCGTGGCTGGCCGTCCTCGCCCTGGTGCTGCTGCTCGACGCGCTGCGGCTGCGCGCGCTGGCCGCCGTGGTCTCGGTGGCGTGGCTCGTCTGGTGCGTGTGGAGCTGGGTCCGCCCCGCCCGTCGCCGCTCCCGCCGGGACTGACCGCCCGGCGGCAGGCGACCGCCCGCGCTGGCGCCGGCCGGCTCGACCCGTGGCGGCGCGCCCGACCCGGAAACGCCGACCGGGCCGGCCGCTCGGGAGGGAGCGGTCGGCCCGGTCGGCGCGGTCGGTGTCAGTAGCGGTAGTGCTCCGGCTTGAACGGGCCCTCCACGGAGATGCCGAGGTAGGACGCCTGCTCCTTGGTCAGGGTGCTCAGCTTGGCGCCGAGCGCCTCCAGGTGCAGCCGGGCGACCTTCTCGTCGAGGTGCTTGGGCAGCACGTAGACGCCGATCGGGTATTCCTCGGTCTTCGTGAACAGCTCGATCTGGGCGATCGTCTGGTTGGCGAACGAGTTCGACATCACGAAGCTCGGGTGGCCGGTGGCGTTGCCCAGGTTGAGCAGGCGGCCCTCCGACAGCACGATGATGGCGTGCCCGTCGGCGAACTTCCAGAGGTCGACCTGCGGCTTGATGTTGACCCGCTCGACGTCGGAACGCTTCGCCAGGCCGGCCATGTCGATCTCGTTGTCGAAGTGGCCGATGTTGCCGACGATGGCCTGGTGCTTCATCCGGGCCATGTGCTCGTTGGTGATGACGTCGAAGCAGCCGGTGGCGGTGATGAAGATGTCGGCCTGCTCGACCACGTCCTCCAGGGTGGCGACCTGGTAGCCGTCCATCGCGGCCTGGAGCGCGCAGATCGGGTCGACCTCGGTCACCACGACCCGGGCGCCCTGGCCGCGCAGCGACTCGGCGCAGCCCTTGCCGACGTCGCCGTAGCCGAGCACGACCGCCATCTTGCCGCCGATCAGCACGTCGGTGGCCCGGTTGATGCCGTCGATCAGCGAGTGGCGGCAGCCGTACTTGTTGTCGAACTTGCTCTTCGTCACCGAGTCGTTGACGTTGATGGCGGGGAAGAGCAGGGTGCCGGCGCGGTGCATCTCGTAGAGCCGGTGCACGCCGGTGGTGGTCTCCTCGGTCACGCCCTTGATGCCGGCGGCGATCCGGGTCCACCGCTGGTTGTCCTCGGCGAGCGAACGGTGCAGCACGCCGAGGATGACCGCGTACTCCTCGGAGTCGGCGGACTCGACCGGCGGCACGGCGCCGGCCTTCTCGAACTCGGCGCCCTTGTGCACCAGCAGGGTGGCGTCGCCGCCGTCGTCGAGGATC
Organism: Micromonospora sp. NPDC048868; assembly: GCF_043198195.1. NCBI lineage: Bacteria > Bacillati > Actinomycetota > Actinomycetes > Micromonosporales > Micromonosporaceae > Micromonospora > Micromonospora sp. NPDC048868. The sequence continues at coordinate 175,498 of NZ_JBICUN010000006.1, read as the reverse complement.
ATGTTGGGGCCCTGCCCGTCGGGCCAGGCGAGCACCTGCTCGGTGCACCACCAGTACTCCTCCAGGCTCTCGCCCTTCCAGGCGTAGACCGGGACGCCGGCCGGGGCCTCGGGGGTGCCCTCGGCGCCGACGACGATCGCGGCGGCGGCGTGGTCCTGGGTGGAGAAGATGTTGCAGGACGCCCAGCGGACCTGCGCGCCGAGCGCGACCAGGGTCTCGATGAGGACGGCGGTCTGGATGGTCATGTGCAGCGACCCGGTGATCCGGGCACCGGCGAGCGGCTGGGCGTCGGCGAACTCACGACGGATCGCCATCAGGCCGGGCATCTCGTGCTCGGCGAGCTGGATCTCCTTACGCCCGAACTCGGCGAGCGACAGATCCGCCACCTTGTAGTCGCCCTCGGCGAGAGTGCTCGGCCGGGCCTCGGACGGCGTGCCGCTGGCGGACGCCGGGAGGGTGCTGGTCATGAAATCTCCTGTCGGACGATGTGCTGCGCGACCATTCACCTTACGCGCGCGAGCCGCCGACGGGAGGACCGGTCGGGTGAAGTGAGCACGAAGACATCAGCGGACAGCGCACGGGGCGGTCGGTCGTGAACGGTGTCCCGTCCCTCGGCCGCCCGCCCCGTGCATCCCCCCGGTTTGGTTCCCCCGCGCGTTCTCGGACCTTCGTCGCGATAACGCTGCGTACTCATAGAGTCACACTCGGCCAGGGCCGCGTCAAGCTATTCCGGAAAAGTCGGACTTGCGCGCCGCCAGGCGCCCCACCTGCACGCCCGCCGGCCCGCCTTTCAGCGCAGGCCGCAGCTCGCGACGTACGCCTCCCCGGCGCCGCCCAGGCGCAGCGGCCCGGCGGCGGCGCTGCCGACGGCCGCCCGCCCGGGCGCCAGCGTCACCGCGCCGGCCCCGTCGTCGACCGAGACCTCGCCGGAGCGGCAGAGCACCACCCGGGGCCCGGGCACCTCGACCGACACCGCCGGCAGTCCCGCGCCCACCGTCACCCGGTGCAGCGCGAAGTCCTCCACCGGCACCGGCCACGTGACCACGCCCGGGGCGATCTCCAGCGGCGGCACCACCGGGTCGCGCAGCACCTCGAAGCGCAGCACCCGCAGCAGCTCCTCGACGTCCACCCGCTTCGGCGTCAGCCCGCCGCGCAGCACGTTGTCGCTGGCCGCCATGATCTCCACGCCGGTGCCACGCAGGTAGGCGTGCAGGTTGCCCGCCGGCATCCAGATCGCCTCGCCGGGGGCCAGCCGCACCCTGTTGAGCAGCATCGCCACCAGCACCCCGGGGTCGCCCGGGTAGGCGGCGGCCAGGTCCCGGGCCAGCTCCGCGTCCGGCCCCGCGACCGGCGCCGACGCCACGGCCGCCACCAGCGCGTCGCGCCCGTCGGCGGGCCAGGTCAGCAGCAGTCGTACGGCGTCACGCAGGCCCACCGGCCCGGTCCGCAGCGCCGCCAGCACCGGCTCCAGCGCGGGTACGCCGAAGCCGGCCAGCGCCGCCGCCGAGGCCGCCGGGTCCCGGAAACCGCAGAGCGCCTCCATCGGCGAGAGCGCGACCAGCAGCTCCGGCTTGTGGTACGGATCGACGTAGTTGCGCTGCCCGTCGGGGCGGGCGGCGTCGGCGGCGTGCCCGGCGCGGGCCTGCTCGGCGTCCGGGTGCGCCTGGAGGCTCAGCGGGGCATCCGCGGCGAGCACCTTGAGCAGGAACGGCAGCCGGGTGCCGAACCGGCCGACCAGCCGCTCGCCGAGCCAGTGGTGCGGCTCGGCGAGCAGCAGGTGGGTCAGGCTCACCCGGCCGCCGTCGCGGTCGACCAGGGCCGGGCCGCCCGGGTGGGCGCCCAGCCACAGTTCGGCCTCCGGGCCGTCGCTCGGCGCCGGCCGCCCCTGCAACTCGGCGATCGCCGAGCGGGACCCCCAGGCGTAGTCGCGGATCGGTCCGTGCAGCAGTTCCACCGGTCAGCTCCCGGGCCGCCCGGCGACCTCACCCGGCTCGGCGGGCGACGCGCTCCCGGCGACCGCCTGATCGGCGGTGGCGCGGTAGATGTCCGGCTCCAGGTAGATCACCCGGGCGGTCGGCACGGCGGCGCGGATCCGACCCTCGACGGTGTTGATGCTCCGCGCCAGCACCTCGGCGGTGACGCCGGCCGGCACGGCGACCTTGGCGGCCACCATCAACTCCTCGGGCCCGAGGTAGAGCGTCTTCATGTGGATGATCCGCTCGAACTCGGGGCCGTCGGTGACCGCCCTCTCCAGCGCGGCGACGTCGTGCGCCTCGGCACCCTCACCGAGCAGCAGGCTCTTGGTCTCGATGGCCAGGATGATCGCGATGACCACCAGCAGCACACCGATCATCGCGGTGCCCACCGCGTCCCACCGGCCGTTGCCGGTGATCAGCGTCATGCCCACGCCGAAGAGCGCGAAGACCAGGCCGACCAGCGCGCCCAGGTCCTCCAGCAGCACCACGGGCAGCTCGGGCGCCTTGGCGCGCCGGACGAACTTGACCCACGACTGGTTGCCCCGGACGAGGTTGGACTCGACGATCGCGGTACGGAAGGAGAACGTCTCCATGATGATCGCGGCCACCAGCACCACGACCGGCACCCAGTGCCACGAGGTGATGCCCTCCTCGTGCGACCACTTGTGGTACGCCTCGTAGAGGGCGAACAGACCACCGACGCTGAACAGCACGATGGAGACGATGAACGCGTAGATGTAGCGCTCCCGGCCGTAGCCGAACGGGTGCTGCGGGGTGGCCGCACGCTTGGCCCGCCGCCCGCCGAGCAGCAGCAGGGCCTGGTTGCCGGAGTCGGCGACCGAGTGGATCGACTCGGCCAGCATCGACGACGACCCGGTCAGCAGGAACGCGACGAACTTGGTGACGGCGATGCCGGCGTTGGCCAGCAGGGCGGCGACGATCGCCTTCGTACCACCGTTGGCGCTCACGCGGTCGCTCCGTCGTGTCGCGCGGCACCGCCGGGCATCGGCGCGACGCGCCGCTCGACCCGTTCCCTGCTATCGCTCACTGGTTTGCCAGCTCCTTCATTTCGGTGATGGCCGGCACGGCCATCGGGTCCAGTCCGTGTGCCAGGGCGAGGTAGATCGAGGCGAAGTCCGGCACGGCGACCAGCGAGGCGAGCCGCTCCAGCGCGGAGCCGCCCTCGGCGGTCACCACGTCGCAGCGCACGCCGCGCCGCTCGGCGAGGGTCTGCACGGCGTCCGCGCGGCGCTCCTCGACGTCGAGCGGCTCGTCGGCGTCGTCCTCCGGGTTCAGCCCGCCGTCGCGCAGCAGGACCAACCGCAGCCGGGTGCCCGACGGCGCCTCCGCGTCGGGATCGGCGAAGATGTCGCGCTCCCCCTCGGCCAGACCGCCGAACACGCCGTCGAGCAGGCCGACCCGACCGCGCCCCGCCTCGCCGAGCGCCCCGCTGACCACGGGGTAGCGGGCGTTGGCGGACAGGGTGTCGCCGAACCGACGGGCCGCGACCGTCGCCAGCGGCGACGAGCCCCAGACGATCGGCACCGAGCCGGCGAGGCCCAGGGCCAGCGACTTCGCGGGGTTGACGAAGGACTCGGCCGTCGGGCGGCAGCGGTCGGCGTCCGCGTCCAGCCGGGCCGCGGTCTCCGCCAGATCCGCCTCGTTGACCTTCACGAGCCCGAGCGTACGGGCGGCGAGCAGGACCGGCACGGTGAGCGCCCAGAGGCTGGCCCGGGCCGGGGCGCGCCGGGGCACCGGGATGAACGGCGCCCGGGCCCGCTCGGCCACGGACTGCAACTGCGAGTCGGGCGCGCCGACGGCGACCAGCCGGGCGCCCCGCCGGTGCGCGGCCTCGGCGGCGCCCAGCGCCTCGGGGCTGCGGCCGGACGCGCTGACGGCGATGACCACGTCGGCGGCGCCCACCCAGCCGGGCACGCCGGCGCTGCGGTGCGGGATGACCGGCACCGGACAGCGCGGCCCGGCGACGGTGGCCAGCACGTCACCGGTACGCCCGGCGGTGCCGATGCCGGCGATGACGACCGCCCGGGGGCGGCCCTCGTCGGCGAGCACCTGGAGGTTGGCCTCGGCGGCCAGCGCGGCCGTCTCGCGGACCTGCGCCCCGGCGGAGGCGGTGTGCCGCAGCATGCCGCCCGGGTCGTGCTCGGCCAGCGCGGCCGGGTCGTCGAGCAGTGCCTCGTCGGGCTCGCGCCGGCCGCTGACCCCGGCCGTGCCGTCGATCACGACTGCTCCGCGGGGCCGCGCGCCTCGTCCAGCAGCAGCACCGGCACGTCGTCGCGGACCTCGAAGATCCGGCCGCACTCGGTGCAGGTCAGCGTCTGCGCCTGCGCGTCGTAGTCGAGCGGGGCGTGATGCGTGTCCGGACAGGCGAGGATTTCCAGCAACTGCGGGTCCAGGGCCACGGCGCGGCTCCTTCCACGTATGCGGTCTCACCGATCGACGGTGCCGACCGGCGCAGGCGATCTTATCGGCGAACGCGGTCGAGCACCTCGTCACGGAGGGCGGTCATCCGCTCCCGCGTCGGGGCCTCGACGTTGAGCCGCAGCAGCGGCTCGGTGTTGGAGGCGCGCAGATTGAACCACGCGCCGTCCGGGAAGCGCAGGGTCAGCCCGTCCATCTCGTCGACGTCGGCCTGCGGGTACGCGGCCCGCACCTCGGCCACCTTGGCGGCCTGGTCGGCCACCGTCGAGTTGATCTCGCCGGAGGCCACGTACCGCTCGTACTCGCCGGCCAGCACGGACAGCGGCAGCGACTGCTCACCCAGGGCGGCCAGGGTGTGCAGCGCGGCGAGCATGCCGGTGTCGGCGAACCAGAAGTCGCGGAAGTAGTAGTGGGCGGAGTGCTCGCCGCCGAAGATCGCGTTCGTCCGGGCCATCTCCGCCTTGATGAAGGAGTGCCCGACCCGGGCGACGACCGGCTCGCCGCCGTGCTCGCGGATGATCTCCGGCACCGCCCGGGAGGTGATCAGACCGTGGATCACCGTCGAGCCGGGGTGCTTGGCCAGCTCGCGGGCCGCCACCAGGGCCGTGACCGCCGACGGCGAGACCGGCTCGCCGCGCTCGTCGACCACGAAGCAGCGGTCGGCGTCGCCGTCGAACGCCAGGCCGATCTCGGCGCCGTGCTCGATCACCGCGCGCTGGAGGTCGACCAGGTTGGCCGGGTCCAGCGGGTTGGCCTCGTGGTTGGGGAAGGTGCCGTCGAGTTCGAAGTAGAGCGGCACGATCTCCAGCGGCAGGGCCGGCAGGACGGCGTCGCCGAGCACGGCCGGGACGGTGTAGCCGGCCATGCCGTTGCCGGCGTCGACGACCACCTTCAGCGGACGGATGTCCGAGAGGTCGACCAGCTGCCGCAGGTACGCCGCGTAGTCGGCCAGCAGGTCGCGGCGCTCGGCCGGCGCGGCCGGCGTGGCGGTCGGGCGCTCGCCCTTGTCCAGCAGGGCCTGCGCCCGCTCGCGGATCTCGGCCAGCCCGCTGTCCTGCCCGATCGGGCGCGCCCCGGAGCGGCACATCTTGATGCCGTTGTACTGCGCCGGGTTGTGGCTGGCGGTGAACATCGCGCCGGGCAGCCCCAGCGCGCCGGAGGCGTAGTAGAGCATGTCGGTGGAGGCGAGGCCCAGCTCGATGACGGCGCGCCCCTCGGCGCGCACGCCAGCGGCGAAGGCGGCGGCCAGAGCAGGACCGGTGGCCCGCATGTCGTGCGCGACGAGCGCCGCCCCGTCCCGCTCGCCGAAGCCGTCCAGCACCTGCGCGAAGGCCGTGCCGAGGGCCTCGGCGGCCTGCTCGTCCCACTGGTCCGGCACCGTCCCACGGACGTCGTAGGCCTTCACGATCTGGGACAGATCAGACACCGGTCTCGCTCCTCGCGCCGCAGGTCCTCAACGGCCTGAGCGTATCGGAGCGGCGCGGCGCGGCCCGGCTCAGCCGGGGAGCCGGGGCATGAACACCGTGTGGTCGCCACCGCCGGTCTCCGGCGGCGGGTCACCGGGCTTGCCCTGGGCGGGCGGCACGGGCGGCGGCGCCCCGTACTGCCCCGGCACCGGGGGCGCCGGCGGGGCCGACACGGGCGGGGCGGCCGGCGCGCCGGGCACCACCTGCGTGGCCTCCGGGGCCGGCGCCGGACGGCTGCCGTACACGCCGCCGGCGGGACGTGGGGCGGGCGCGCCGCCAGCCGGGCGCGGGGCGGGCGCGCCACCGTACAGGCCGGGGGCGGGCGGCTGCTGCCCGTACACCTGGCCGGGTGGGCCGGGGGCGGCGGCCGGGCCCTGCCCGGAGCGGTAGGTGGTGCCGCCGGGGTTGCGGGGCAGCGGGACGTGGCCCGGGTCGGCCGGCTCCTTGTCCGCCCGCGAGCGGCGGAACAGCAGGACGATGAGCAGGATCCCGACGGCGACCATGGCGATCCCGAAGAACATGACCACCGAGCCGCCGGAGGATTCCTCCTCAGCCGCGTTGCTGACGGCGCCCGCGCCCTGGCCGGCGGCCAGGCTCGGATCCGCCGCGCCGGCCCGCACCTCCGTGGCGACCGCGCTCGGGGTGGGCGACGGCTTCTTCGACGGCTTCGGCGTCGGCGAGGGCGTGGCCCGGTCGCCGACCACCCGGGACGCCACCGCGCCCCGGCCCAGGGCCCGCCCGAGCGCGTCGCTGGCCGCGCCGCTGACGGTCAGCCGGCCGCCCGGCACCTCCGCGTCGAACGCCACCCGGTAGCGCACCGTGATGGTCTTGCCCTTGCAGAGCCTCGGCTTCAGGGGCGAGGTGGCCGACGTGGCCGCGCTGCCACCGTTTCCGGAGAGCGGCACCGGGAACCAGCGTCCGCCCACGTTGACCTGCGCGCTGACCTGGTCGGCGCGCAGGCCGGCCAGGCGCAACCCCAGTGCGGTACGCAGCAGCACGCAGCCATCGCTGCGCTTGCGCACCTCGATCGAGACGCCCCCGGCGGAACCGCCGGCGGTGAAGCTGCCGGCCGAACGCACCCGGACCGAGTCGCCTGCGGCGAGCGCCGGCGTCGCGCCGAGCGCCACCAGGCCGCCCAGCAACGCGCAGACCGTCGCGAGCCGCGCCGCGTGCCGACGTACCGCCATGATCACCTCGCCGTTCCTCCCCCGACGGGGGTCCGCCGGTCAGGCTACTACCGGGCCCCGTCGGGGCCCGGTCATTGAGCGCTCCGGATGTGCGCCGTATTACCCCGCGACCGGGTCCACGCACCCTGGCCGGCGGCGGGACGCTCGCGCGTCCGTCGGTCCGGGCCTGCCGAAACCGGCGGCGGCCCCAGATCGCGCGGGCCGTCGCCTCGGCGGCGGCGTCAGGTGGCGCGGGCCCTCGCCTCGGCGGCGGCCTCAGGTGGCGCGGGCCCTCGCCTCGGCGGCGGCCTCAGGTGGCGCGGGCGGTCGCCTCGGCAGCGGCCAGGGCGTCGCGGCAGAGCCGGTCGGCGGTACGGGTGGTCTCCGGCAGCCGGTAGCGCGGCGTCAACGCCAGCACCCGCGCGGTCGCGTCGTCGAGGCTCATCCGGTGGCCGACGCTGACGAAGACCGGCTTCACGCCGTCCCGGGTACGCAGCACCCGACCCACGGTCTCGCCCCCGTCGCGCAACGGCGTCCACGCGCCCCGACGCTGGGCCGGCGGCGTCCACTCCCCCAGCAGGGGCGTCTTGCCCACCCCGATGGCGGGCAGGCCGGTCACCACGCCCAGGTGGCAGGCGAGCCCGAACCGGCGCGGGTGGGCCAGCCCGTGCCCGTCACAGACCAGCAGCTCGGGAAGCACGGTCAGCCGGTCGAGCGCGTCGAGCAGCGCGGGCAGCTCGCGGAAGGCGAAGAGCCCCGGGACGTACCTGAACGCGGGCCGGCCCACGCTCACCGCCGAGTCGACCACCGCGAGGGTCCGGGCGTCCAGCACGGTCACGGCCGCCGCCAGCCGGTCACCGCTCTCGGCGTACGCCACGTCCAGCCCGGCCACCGTCGCGGGCTCGGCCGGACCGGGCCCGACCAGGTCCACCAGCGGCCGCAACCGCTCCTGTACGGCCAGCGCCTCCGCCACGCTGCCCGGCCTGTCGATCCGGGGGTCCGACGTCCCGGTCGTCTCCACCCGCGCGGCTCCGGGTTTGCCCGGCGTCATGACGGCCCGTCGGTGCGCGGCCTGTCGACGCCCTGTCCGTCGGCACCCGGCGTCCCGGCGCCCTCCGGGCCGACCGTCTGCCGCTCGGCGCCCTGCTCGTGAGCGTCCCACCCGTCGTCGCCCTTCATGTCGTCGCCCTTGCCGTCGGTGTCCTCGCCGTCGGTGTCCCGGGTACTGCCGGCTCCGAGGGCGACGGCGAAGGCCACCCCCATACCGATGCCGACGCCCACACCGGCGGCTCCGTCCAGTGCGGCCAGGCCGATGACCAGACCGAGCATGAGGCCGACCGGCCACGCCCAGGCGTTGGACTGCCACCCACCAGGGCCGGGCGACTTCTGCCCATTGTCTGATTCAGCCATTTCGTCATGGTATTCCGGCACGACAACCCGCCCCCGAACCCGCGACCTCCAGGCGGCGGACGCCTACTGGCCGGACTCCGAGCGGTAGCGCCTCGGCACGTCCCGGCCGGTGACCGTCCGCCGGAAACAGGCGTCCCACCTGGGTGGACTACCGACCAGCCAGAGCCACAACGGCGTCGGGGTTCTGGCGAACACTCTGGTGCGACTGCCCTTCAGAAGTTGCCCTACGCCTGCTCTTCCGAACCCAGGCTTGGGTCTGCGGCCGGATCGCCCGACTGCTGGAGTTGTTCCTCGAACATGACGAAAGTCCTGCGTTGAATTCCGGCGATCAGGGCGAGTTCGGTGGGATTCGGGTACCGCCTCTCGCAAGCCACCCCGTCCTGGATCGCCCGAACCGTCTCGTAGAGGGCATAGACGGGGCCCTCACCGCGAAGATAGTAGCCGCGGTCGTGCTCAGCGAGACAGATGAATCTTTCGCGAGTAAGTTCCTCGATTTCATCATCATCGGCAGCGAGCAGCTTGCCAATGAGATGATTCGCCGAATCCCAACCACCCGTGTCCTTGGACAATCGCCAGACGGCGACGCTACCGTCGCCCGCCGAAACGATCTTTACCGGGGATTCGTAGTAGCTGTAGAAAGCGGGAAGGACGTTGCCTGAAGGAATCTCCACCACAGTCAATTCACCCTCCGGTCATCGCTCACAGCCTGCCAGTAGGCCTCTTGCCCCTCACGGCTCAGCCCGTTCCGTACGGCCTGCTTCGTTGAGTTCAGTGGCCGGCCCTGCACTTCGGCGATCACGTTGCGTCAAGACCCTTTGCACACAAGCCAATAGCCTGCTGCCACACAGCACTCGCGAGCGGCGAAGCAGGCTGGCGCTCATGGACGCTTCATGATCGAAGATGGCGTCAGCCCTGTCGAGCGCAGTGCCGCCTGAACTCGCGCCAACACGCTCACCCTCTCGGCCTCCGGCAGTGGGGCCATACCTTCCACGTCAAGGCGCCACTCCAACGAGTCGACATCGCGCCATAATTCGACCCGGACCATCTGCCCCTGAACTTCCCACGCCGCTTCCCCGAAGAGCTCATCCCAATCGTCCGCCAGCCGACCGAGTCGACTGAGGCCAAGCTCCGCCCGCAACCGTTCAAGAGCGTGGGCGTCAACCGCCCCGGCCAATCTCAACACCCAGCTATCGGTCACGATTGTCCTCAATCATCCAGTCCTCCGGCTTGAAGTGGGACGATACACCGTCTGAAGATCGATCTGGCGGGCCCACCTTCGGAAATATCGCCGGGACCACGTCGCGCCCCAGAACTCCGCTACATCTATCCGCCCAGTCAAAGATGGCAGGAAAACACAGCCTCGCGACCTTCCTGGTTACGAATCCGAATTTCTTGTTCACCACGCGGAGGTCCGGAAACTCGCGCGCGCCGACCGCCACAGCTCTTTCAACCATCACGTCCGACGATATCTGCAAGTCTAAATCACTCGGCTCCTCCAATCCCAACTTGTGCATTGAGTCGAAGGGTCGACGCACTGGCAGCGCACCACCCTCTCGCCACGCCCTCATCCGCTCGACCGATTCTGGATACTCAGAAATCTGATCCTCTGCGGGAAGAGTCTTGTGTGCCCCGGAGAAGAAGTTCGATGAGGAACCTTGAAGTCTGACATCGACCTGATCGCTGCTGACGCCATCTGCCTCGAGCGCGTCAAACAATGCTGCCGTCATCTGCTCGAAAGTCTCAGGTGTCAGGCCGAGTGGAGCACGTCGTTCCGCCCACGCAACTACCGCATCAGGCGTTATCCCCAGGAACTCACAGTCTCGACGTTGAATCCTGTAACCGGAGTCATCGGATGGCAGCAAAGCCTCAGCCCGTTTCCAGTCCGGCTCGGGCCCGTCCACCTCATGAGTCGCCGGGCCCTCAGACAAGCCCGCCTGTTCCGCTCCCTGAGGAGCCGAGCCCGGTCCGTCCAGGAGATACATGCGGTTGAGGTGCAGTTCGCCGTATCCCTGGTCGGTGTCGGCGGGTGGGTACTGCGGTAGGTCTGGTCGTTGGCTGAATCGTCCTCGTCGTAGTCCGCCCAGTGGCATGGGTCTGCCGTCGGAGCCGAGTATCAGGACTTCGGTGTCGACGGCGTTGTGGGGGTGCGCGACGCCGTGGTGCCGGTAGAGGGGTGTGGTCGACACGGCGCCGGTCTGTGGGTCGAGGTAGAGGATGGTGCCGTTCTGGTTGAGGGCGACCCAGATGTGGGCGCCGCCCTGTTCCCAGTTGTTGATGACGAAGGCGAAGCTGCCGGGGCCGCCGAGGCGTAGTTGGGCGTGGAGGTTGCGGTATCCGGTGTCGATGGCGTGCTGTCGCTGGGTGCCCTGGATGTCCTGGGTGGGCTGGCAGAGGCGTTGGAAGCGGCCTCCGGTGATGTCCTCCACCCGTCCGATGCCGTCTCGTTCGCCGTTGATGGGGCGTGTGACGTCGCCTGCCACGTAGGCGTCGAAGGTGCGGGGGGCGGCGACCCGGGGGCGGCCGTGCATCCAGGTGTCGAACATCGACAGGGTGCAGTCGATGCAGTTGATGCCGCGGGTCGGGTCGGCCTGCGGTCCGCCGTCGTTGACCAGCCCGAACCAGCCGCCCTGCCGGGGGTCGGCATTGCGGCGGACGCTTCCGTCGGGTTCTCGGGGCACCTGCCGCTCGATGTCGGTCTGGTGCAGGGCCAGCGGCGGACGCAGACCGCCGGGCCGGCCGTAGTCGCGTGACCGGTCGATCGGCGGCGGGTAGTCGTCGCCCGTCAACGCCGAACGGTCGACGGTCTCCACGGCGCCGTACGCCAGGTCCCCGACGTCGTCGTTGACCCGACGGAAGTCCGCGGGATCGACGACGCCCACGACGGACGGCACGACGCCGCCGGCCAGTACGGCCTCCGCGTGGTCCAGGTACTGCCCGTACGTCCGCATCTCGTCGTTCGCCGCCCACTGCCATGCGTCAGCCTGGCGGGCCTGGCCCGTGCGGTGCAGGTGGAAGGCGTGGGCGGCAAAGTCCCGCGCCCGCTGGTGGTGCTCGTCGGCGCGGGTCCGCAGGCGCGCGGCTTCATCAGAACGGCGCTTGTCCTCGAACCACGCCCGCTGCGACTCGTAGTAGCCGCGGTAGCGACGCCTCTCGAACGCGTCCCGGTCGAGGGCCCACTTGGCCGCGTACCACTCGGGGCTCCTGACCCGGGGACCCGCCGCATCCTCCCGGCCGGCCGCTGTCGATGTGTCGCTGCTGACGGGCCGGCTCTGCTCGGCTGCCGGCGCACCGGGCGAAGGCAGCATCGTCGGTGGTGCCGGCTGCGGCGGTGCCGGCGCCGTCCCGGTAGTTCCTCGTGCGACTGCGGGCTCGGCACTGGCGACCGGCGGGACGTGGGCCGCGCCTGGGACGGACGCAACCGCTCTCGGCTCGGGAAGTGAGGCAGAGGCCGGCCCGATGGTCGCGGTGCCCAGGCCTGCGCCGGGCCCGTTCACCGGGGCCGCTGTCGGCGCGACCGACGGGTTGGCAGCGCTCGCGGCGTTGACGGAAGCGGCGCCGCTCGCGGCGTGCCCGGAAATGGTCGCCTGGCTCTCCACGCCGGTCGAGATGCCCCCGGCGCCGAGGACGGGCGCTGCCGTCGTGGCGGAGGAGAGCGTCGGGCTGAGTGCGGACTCCGGCAACGCGGACAACGTGGCCTCGACGGTCGCGCCGGTCCGTTCGACTCCGGCAGCAGCCACGGGCGCGGGGGTCGTCGTGTCATCCGCTCGGGCGGCGGTGTTCGCCGTGGGGCCGGCCGGTTCCGGCCGGGCCTCCGGCGATGGCCGGGCCGACGGTGCCGGCTCAGCACCGGTCACACCTCGTTGGCCCTCCCCCGGCCCGCTGACCGCTGCCGCTGATCCGTGGGCCGGCGGCTCCGCTCCCGCGCCAGGCACGGCACCGGGCTGCCCAACCCCCGCGCTGGGCGTGGCCACGGATGGCCCGTCCGCTGCCGGCGCTGCGGGAGGCGTCGGGAGCCCGCCGGCTCCCGTCGACGTCAGCGGCATCCCGGCCAGGGCGCTCAGCTGGCCGTTGAGCCGTGCCTGCAAGGCCGCGTCGGCCTGCGCGGTGGCGGAACCACGGGCACCGGACGCCGCCGCGCGGGCCGCGTCCTCCACCGAGGTCAACCCCTGGCCGGTGGCCAGGCGCGCGGCCTGGTCGGCCATCACCTCGCCGGCCATCTCGCGGCCGAAGTGCTCCCCGACTCGGGCACCCCGGCCGGTGGCGTGTCGCCCCAGACCCGCCAGCGGCGCCACCGCCCCGCCGGCCATACCGCCGAGCGCCGTGGTCCCCAACTCCGTCACGTCCAGCCCGTGCCGGCGGCCCGTCGAGTTCTGGTACGCCTGCGTGGCGAGGTTGATGCCGCCCTCCTCGGCCGCCTCCGACACACCACTCAGCGCCGCCCGACGGCTGAACCCCCGCATGCCGCCCTTGGTGACCTCCTTCGCCGCCCGCTCACCGGCCTCCTTGAGCCCCTGCTTGATCGACTTGCGGGCGAGCTGCGCCATCAGCCGCTTGAAGATCTGCTGCACGACCATCCTGGTGGCCGCGATCGCTGCCCCGGCGGCGGGCGAGGCCGCACCGGCGGTGAGCACCGTCGCCACCGCCAGCGACAGCAACTCGACCACCAGGATGCCCAGCTCGATCCACACCTCGAGCTTCGCGCCCTCGATGTCGCAGCCGCACTCCTCCACCAACCGACCCAGCTCCGTGCTGACAGCCAGCAGCACCGGCAGCGGCGCCTCGTCGCCCTCCGCCACCCGACGCCAGGCGGCGTCGAAGGCCGCCGCGACCGCCCCGACGCCGCCGTACCCGCCTCGCACCTCACCAGCGGCGGCAACGGCGCCGGCACGCGGCCCCGCCAACGCGGCGGCCACCGCATACCACTGATCCGCCAGCTCCCAGACCGCCCGCTCGTTGCCCTCCGGCCACTCGACACCGATCACCCAGTCGAGGGCCTCGTAGACCCAGCCAGGCAACTGCCAGGGCGAGTAGTCCAGCGGGTGCGGGATGGGGCTCGGCAACACGCTCATCCGGGTCTCCTCAGCGGATCAGCGCTGCTGGTGCCGGTCGCCGACGCGGCCGAGCCGCCCCGCACTCGCCGCATCCGTCCGCAGGTTGGCGTCCACCGACCGGACCACATCGGCGCCGAGGCCCTCCAGGTGCCGACCCACGCCCTCCCACGCGCGCAGGACCAGCTCCTCGAAGCTGCGGTACTTCTGCTCGAACGCGGCCCCGATGTCGTCCTTGCCCCACGGCGAGCGGTCGCTCGCCGCCGCGATGGCGCCGCCCAGCTGGCGACGGCGTGCCGTGACGGCCTCGCCGGACAGCGCGAGGTCGACGCCCCCGCGTCGGGCGCGCTGCGGGTCGAGCCAGAGCTGACCGTCCATCACTCGCCCCGGCGCAGTACGGCGTCGGCCCGGCCCAGTAAGGAACCGAAGTCACCCGTACGCAGGAAGTCCGTCGCCCCGGAGCCGGCGGGCAGGTAGCCGGCCACGAGTTCCTGGGTGGCGGCGACCGCCGCAGCGCCGGCCTGGTGGACGGTGGCCGTGATCTTCCGGCTCAACGCCTTCGCGTCCCGGTCCTGAAAGACGGCGGGGTGCAGCTCGACCGAGATCAGCTCGCCACGGGCACCGGCGGTGGCGGTCACCTGACCGTCCTCGGAGCGCTCGGTCACCCGCAGCTCGGCGAGCCGGCCCTGCAGCTCGTCCAGACCGGACCTCAGTCGCTGGTAGTCCCCGTACACCTCGTCGAACCGCGCCCGCAGCGCGCGATTGGCGTCCCGGTCCACACTCTCGGCCAACGCCACCCTCCCCCCGGTTACCGTCGGTAGGGCGAACCATACCGGGCGCCACGAATCCGTGGGGTCCGGTACTTTCAAGCCGTGATCGATCGCCAGCAGGCCGAGCAACTCGCCGCCGTGTGGGCCCGCCGCGAGTCACAACGACTGGGACACGACTGCCACCCCCATGTCGACGAGTTCGAACTCGGCTACGTCATCACGTCCACCGTGCCCATCGAGGCGAGCACGATGCCCGGCGACCTGCCCACCACCGTCATCGACAAGGTCACCGGCGAGACGACCACCTGGCCGCGCGTGCCGACCGACGCGGTCGCGCAGATGTACCGCCGCAGCCGCCCGCAGGGCCCCGGCGTGCCCCGCACCGTCGATCCCGCCAGCCAACTGCTCCGCGAGATCCGCCGCCTACCGACCCCCAACACGGCGGCCCACCTCACGGTCGGGGGACGACTCTTCCGCGCCCAGGGCGCCAAGGGCGACCTCACCCTCAACCACCACCCACTCGTGCGCTCCTACCTGGACGAGCAACCCGCCGGCCACCTCGTACGCGGCGGCGACCGGCACGCCGAGCTGATCGTCGTCTCCGACGTCCTGCACCACTACGACCACCACCGCGCCGCCGAGGGCATCGCGCCACTCGGCATGGCCGACGCGCAGGACATCCTGGAGACCGCCCGGTTCGAGGTCCACCGGGTGCGCGAGCCGGGCGATCCGAACGGCGGCCTCGCCGACCGCCCGTGCGACTCCTGTGTGGACACGCTTGTGGACTTCCACGTCCTGCCCTGGTCCGACCGGGCCTTCACGATGCCGTGGCAGCCGGACCCGCAGCCCGACCCGGTCCCGGGCCGGTTCCACCCGGACGTCGCGCAGGCACTCGTCGCGGCTGGCTGGCGGCCGCACTTCGGGGACGAGATCGTCGCCCTGTCCGCCATCAGGGACGTCGGTGCCGTCCGGGGTGAGACGTCCGCACATCCCGACTTCCCCGCGGTCCTGTCGACGCTCACCGCCTTCCCGAGCCTGGTGGGCGCGCGGCGCGGTCCCGGCAAACAGGTGTGGATCTCCCGCTTCGACATCCGTCCACGACAGGTCGCGCACACCGCCGACACGCTGGCCGACTTCGCGGCCGTGCTCGGCGTACGGCTCTTCCCCATCGGCACCGAGCGGCAGGAGAGCATCCTCGCCGTCGACGAGCGGGGGCGGGTCTTCGCGCTGGACCAGGCCGGCGAGTGGTTCCTCGGCGAGGACATCGACGCCGCGCTGACCACCCTGCTGCTCGGCCGGGCGCCGGCCCGCGTACGCGACGACGGCACCTGGTGAGCGGGCGGCGCTACAGCGACAGGCCGGTCAGCACCATGACCCGGGGCTCCGTGTAGTCCTCCATGGCGCTGCGCACACCCTCCCGCCCGACGCCGCTGCCCTTCACCCCGCCGTACGGCATCTGGTCGGCCCGGTACGACGGCACGTCGCCGACGATCACCCCGCCCACCTCCAAGGCGCGGTGCGCCGCGAAGGCCGTGTCGAGGCGGTGGGTGAAGACCCCCGCCTGCAACCCGTACGCCGAGTCGTTGACGGCGGCGAACGCGGCCTGGTCGTGCGCGACGCGGGCGACCACCAGCACGGGCCCGAAGACCTCCTCGGCGCAGACCCTGGCGTCCGCCGGCACGCCGGAGAGCACGGTCGGCGGGTACGTCGCGCCGTCGCGCCGGCCGCCCAGCTCGATGGTGGCGCCGGCGGTGACGGCCTCGTCCACCCACGCCTCGACCCGGCGGGCGGCGTCGGCGGAGATCAGCGGCCCGACGTCGGTGAGGGGGTCGGACGGGTCGCCGACCCGCAGTTCCTGCACCGCCGCGACGAGGCGGGGCAGGAACGCGTCGTAGAGCCATTCGTGCGCGTAGACCCGCTGCACGGCGATGCACGACTGGCCGGCCTGGTAGTTGGAGAACGTCGCGATGCGGTGCGCGGCGAAGGTCAGGTCCTCGGCGGTGTTCCAGTCCTCGCAGATCACGGCGGCGGCGTTGCCGCCCAGCTCCAGGGTGACGTGCTTCTCGGGCACCGAGCGGCGGATCGCCGCGCCTACCGGCCCGGAGCCGGTGAACGAGACCACCGGCAGCCGGGGGTCGGCGACCAGCTCGGCGGCGCGCTCGTTCGGTAGTGGCAGGACCGAGAACGCCCCCTCCGGCAGGTCGGTCTCGGCGAGCAGCTCGCCCAGCAGCAGCGCCGACAGCGGGGTTGCGGGGGCGGGCTTGACGATGATCGGGGCGCCGACCGCGATGGCCGGGGCGACCTTGTGCGCGACGAGGTTCAGCGGGAAGTTGAACGGCGCGATGCCGAGCACCGGCCCCTTCGGCGCCCGCCGGACCAGGGCGATCCGCCCGGTGGCGGCGGGGTCGGTGTCGAGGCGTTGCAGCTCGCCCGAGAAGCGCCGGGCCTCCTCGGCGGCCCAGCGGAAGGTCGAGACGGCCCGCCCGACCTCGGCGCGGGCCCACTTCAGCGGCTTGCCGTTCTCGGCGGTGATGAGCCGCGCGAACTCCTCGGCCCGCTCGGCGAGCCGCCGGGACACGTGGTCCAGGGCCGCCGCGCGGGCGTGCGCGGGCAGTGCCGCGACCTCCGCGGCCACCCCGGCGGCTGCCGCGACGGCCGCTTCGACCTGGCCGGCGGTGGCGAGGGTGGTACGACCGACGGCGCGCCCGTCGTACGGGTGGTGGACAGTCAGCTCGCCCTCGCCGTGGGCGGGGCGGGAGGCGACATGAAAGGCGACCGGGTCCACACGCAGCAACGTAGCCCCTCCACCGGGAGCTGATCCGCACGAGCGGGCGACGGCCGGAACTTCGCGACGCGTCGATGCATTACCGCAGTTCGACCTCTAAACACAAGGTGCTCTCACGTCTCCACTTTTCGCCGTGGAGGCCCTACGCTCTTGCTCACTTTGATCAATTGCGATCGATGGCGGGACCCGCCGTCGTGTAACGAGAGGAACACCCGAGGGATGACACTCCCCTACCCCGCCGCGCGCCGCTGGCGCGTCGGCGTGTTGACCGCCGCCGTCGCCACCGCCGTGGCGTTCGGCGCCCCCGCGACGGCTGCCCCCGCCGAGGGACAGATCCTCATGGCGGGCGGCGCCACCGCCGTCGACGACTCGTACATCGTGGTCTTCAAGGACACCTCGGTGGGCCGGACCGACGTCACCAAGAAGGCGCGTGACCTCGCCGGCCGGCACCGGGGCGCGGTCAACCGGACGTACCAGAACGCGCTGCGCGGGTTCGAGGCCCGGATGTCCGAGGCGGAGGCCAAGCGGCTCGCCGCCGACCCCTCGGTGCGCTACGTCCAGCAGAACCACACCATGCGGATCAGCGGTACGCAGAGCCCCACCCCGTCCTGGGGCCTGGACCGGCTCGACCAGCGCGCACTGCCGCTGAACAACTCGTACACCTACCCGAACACCGGCTCGGGCGTGAAGGCGTACATCATCGACACCGGCATCCGGTTCGGCCACAGCGACTTCGGCGGTCGTGCCGTCACCGGCTTCGACTCCATCGATGGCGGCAGCGCGGACGACTGCAACGGGCACGGCACGCACGTGGCCGGCACGGTCGGCGGCACCGCCTACGGGGTGGCCAAGGGCGTCACGCTGGTCGGTGTCCGGGTGCTCGACTGCGAGGGCAGCGGCACCGACGCCGGCGTCATCCAGGGCGTCGACTGGGTGACCGGCGACCACGCCGCCGGCCAGCTCGCGGTGGCGAACATGAGCCTCGGCGGCGGCTTCAGCCAGGCCCTCAACGACGCGGTGGCCCGCTCCATCGCCGACGGCGTCACCTACGGCCTGGCGGCCGGCAACGACTACGGCGCGAACGCCTGCAACAGCTCGCCGGCCAGCCTCCTCGCCGGCATCACCGTCGGCTCGACCACCAACACCGACGCCCGCTCGTCGTTCTCCAACATCGGCACCTGCCTGGACATCTTCGCGCCCGGCAGCTCGATCACCTCGGCCTGGCACACCAGCAACACGGCCACGAACAGCATCAGCGGCACCTCGATGGCGACCCCGCACGTGGTCGGCGCCGCCGCGCTCGTGCTCGCCGCCAACCCGACGTTCACCCCGCAGCAGGTACGCGACAAGCTCGTCGCCGACGCCACCAGCAACGCGGTGACCAGCCCCGGCACCGGCTCGCCCAACAAGCTGCTGTACGTCGGCGACGGCGGCACCACGCCCCCGCCGCCCCCGCCGCCCACCGGCTGCACCCAGACCAACGGCACCGACGTGACGATCAGCGACAACGCCACGGTGGAGAGCACCATCACCATCGCGGGCTGCACCGGCACCGCAGGCTCCGCCAGCACCGTCGCCGTGCAGATCGTGCACACCTACATCGGTGACCTCGCCGTCAGCCTCGTCGCCCCCGACGGCAGCGCCTACACCCTGCACAACCGCACCGGCGGATCCGCCGACAACATCAACCAGACCTACACGGTCAACCTCTCCTCCGAGGTCGCCAACGGCACCTGGAAGCTGCGGGTCCAGGACGCCGCCAGCGGCGACACCGGCTACGTGAACAGCTGGACGCTCAACCTGGGCGGCTCCGGCACGACGAACTGCACCGGCACCAACGCCAACAACGTCACCGTCAACGACAACGCGACGGTCACCAGCAGCATCGCGATCGCCGGCTGCACCGGTACCGCCTCGTCGACCAGCAAGGTCGCCGTGCAGATCGTGCACACCTACGTCGGTGACCTCGTCGTCAGCCTGGTCGCCCCCGACGGCAGCGCCTACACCCTGCACAACCGCACCGGCGGCTCCGCCGACAACATCAACCAGACCTACACGGTCAACCTCTCCACGGAGACCCGTAACGGCACCTGGAACCTGCGCGTCCAGGACGCCGCCTCCGGCGACACCGGCTACATCGACGGCTGGACCCTGACCCTCTAGGGACCGTCAGCTCCAGGCACGGCCGCACCGAAGGGCCCCTCGCCACCGTTCACGGGCGGCGAGGGGCTCTCCGCGTTCGTAGGGTGCCGGGGAGCACCAGGAGCAGCGCGAGCAGGAACATGGCGGTGCCGATGACGTTGACCTGCGGCGGGATGCCCCGCTGGGCGGCGCCCCAGACGTACATGGGGAACGTGACGGTGGTGCCGGCGTTGAAGTTCGTGACGATGAAGTCGTCGAAGGAGAGCGAGAACGCGAGCAGCGCGGCGGCCACGATGCCGGGCAGCGCCAGCGGCAGGGTGACCCGCCGGAAGGTCTGCCACTCGCTCGCGTAGAGGTCCATCGCGGCCTCCTCCAGCCGGGGGTCCATTCCGGCCAGCCGCGCCCTGACGGTGACCACCACGAACGACAGGCAGAACATGACGTGCGCGACGACGACGGTCCAGAAGCCCTGCGGCACCCCGGCGGAGACGAAGAGGGCCAGCAGCGAGGTGCCCATCACCAGTTCGGGGGTGGCCATCGGCAGGAAGATCAGCACGTCGATCGCGGAACGGCCACGGAAGCGGTGCCGCGCCAGCGCGAACGCCATCAGGGTGCCGAGCACCGTGGCGACCACGGTCGCGATGAAGCCGATCTGGACGCTGCGCACCACCGCGTCGCACATGTCGGAGGTGGCGCACGGGTTGCGCCAGTTGTCGAGGGTGAACTCGTCGAAGTCGTACGACAGGCGGCTGGAGGGGCGGTTGAAGGAGAGCGCGGCGACCACGGCGATCGGCAGGAGCAGGTAGCCGAGCACCAGCAGCGCCACGCCCGCCACCCAACGATCGGCCAGCCAGCGGGAGATCCGCGCACTCACAGTGCCAACCTCTCGTTCGCGACTGCGGGGCTCCGCTGCGCTGCACTCCTCGCACTCACAGGACCGTCTCCGGACCCGTCCGGCGCAGGTAGCCGAAGACCACCGCGAGGATCGCCGCCATCAGGAGGAACGACAGCGCCGCGCCCTGCGGGTAGTCCAGCCGGACCAGGAACGCCGAGTCGATGACGTTGCCGATCATGTACTCGTTGGGGGTGCCGAGCAGTTCGGCGTTGATGTAGTCGCCGCTGGCCGGGATGAAGAACAGCAGCGTGCCGGCGACCAGGCCGGGCATGGACAGCGGCAGGGTGACCCGGTGGAAGGTCCGCAGCGGGCCGGCGTAGAGGTCGCCGGCCGCCTCCAGCAGCCGGGGGTCCAGCCGCTCCAGGCTCGCGTAGAGGGGCAGCACCAGGAAGGGCAGGAAGTTGTACGTCAGGCCGAGCACCACCGCGACGGGGGTGGCCAGCAGCCGGCCGTCGGGGGCGAGCAGGTGCACGTCGCGCAGCAGCCCGACGAGCCAGCCGTTGTCCGACAGGATGGTCTTCCACGCCAGCGTGCGCACCAGGAAGCTGGTGAACATCGGCGCGACCACGCAGACCAGCAGCAGGTTCCTCCACCGACCGGCCTTGCGCGCGATGGCGTACGCGAGGGGGTAGCCGGCCAGCAGCGCCAGCACCAGCGCGGCGCCCGCGTAGCCGAAGGACCGCCCGAACTGCGGCCAGTACGCGGCGAGCGCGTCCGGGTAGTTGCCGAAGGCCCACGTCATGGCGTACCCGGTGGCGAGCGAGCCGGCGGGGTCGTAGAGGCTGGCGGCGGCGAGTTGGAGCAGCGGCACCGCGAAGAAGACGAGCAGCCACGCCGCCGCGGGCAGCAGCAGCAGGTAGGGCAGGAGCGGGTGCCGCCCGGGCGGGCGGGGTGGCCCGGGAGCCGCCGGCTGGGCGGCACCGGCGGGCAGGCGCGCGGGAGCGCTCACGAGGGTGCGCCGACCGGCTCGTCCCGCGCCGGAGCGCTCCGGTCCTGCCCACCGGCTTCCCGGGGCAGCAGGAAGGCGTGCCGTGGCTCCCAGTACGCCGCCGCCTCCGCGCCCACCGGCAGCGGACGGGCCGTGCCGCTGTTGGCCACGAACGCGGTCAGCTCGCCGCCCCAGCCGGTGCGCAGCAGGTACTGGGTGCTCACCCCCACGTAGGAGGCGTCGGTGACGATCCCGGTGACGTGCTGGCATCCGGCGGGGACCTGGTCGACGGAGTCGACCAGGTGCAGCTTTTCCGGGCGTACGCCCAGGTGGACCGGCCCCCGGTCGACCCGCGCACGGCCGGCGGGCACCGAGAAGCGACGGCCGTGCGCCGACACCGCCACCTCGTCCCCGGCCGCGCCGGCCGCCTCGCCGGCGAGCAGGTTGGACTGGCCGAGGAAGTTCGCCACGAACGCCGTGGCCGGGTACTCGTAGAGGTCGGCGGGGGCGCCGAGCTGCTCGATCCGCCCGGCGTTCAGCACCGCGACGGTGTCGGCCATCGTCATGGCCTCCTCCTGGTCGTGGGTGACGTGCACGAACGTGATGCCGACCTCGGTCTGGATCCGCTTGAGTTCGAGCTGCATCCGCCGGCGCAGCTTCAGGTCGAGGGCGCCGAGCGGCTCGTCCAGCAGCAGCACCTGCGGGCGGTTGACGAGGGCGCGGGCCAGCGCGACCCGCTGCTGCTGCCCGCCGGAGAGCTCGGCGGGCCGGCGGTGGCCGTGGTCGTCGAGCTGCACCAGCGCGAGCATGCCCATGACCTCGTCGTCGACGGAGCGGATGCCCCGCCGGCGCAGGCCGAACGCCACGTTCTCGAAGACGTCCAGGTGCGGGAAGAGCGCGTAGCTCTGGAAGACGGTGTTCACCGGCCGCTTGTACGGGCGCAGCCGGGTGACGTCCCGTTCGCCCAGCAGCACCTGCCCGCCGGTTGGCTCCTCCAGGCCGGCGATCATCCGCAGCGTGGTGGTCTTGCCGCAGCCGGACGGGCCGAGCAGTGCGAAGAACGAGCCCTGCGGGACGGTCAGGCTGAGGTCGTCCACCGCGGTGACGCCGCCGAACCGCTTGGTGAGGTGCGCCAGCCGCAGGTCGCCGGCCGGGGTCCCGCGTCCCGCAGTCGTCGCACCCATCCCGCTCACGCCCCGATGACCCGCTGGAACTTGCTCTCGTACTCGCGTTCCTGCTTCTCGTCCAGCGCCATGAAGACCGCCGTCCTGGCGAACATGGCGTCATCGGGGAAGATGAGCGGGTTGGCGGCCAGCTCTGGGTCGATCTTCTCCATCTCGGCCTGCGCGCCCTGGACGGGGCAGATGTAGTTGACGTACGCCGCGAGCCGGGCGGCCACCGCCGGTTGGTAGTAGTAGTCGATAAGTTGCTCGGCGTTGCCCTTGTGGGTGGCCCTGTTCGGCACCAGCATGTTGTCCGAAAAGAGCATCGCCCCGGACTCGGGCACCACAAATTTGATCTTGTCATCCTCCAAGCCGAGCTGGATGACGTCGCCGGACCAGCCGATGCAGGCGGCGATGTCGCCCTTGGCGAGTGCCGGTGCGTAGTCGTTGCCGGTGAACCGGCGGATCTGGCCCGAGTCCACGGCCTTCTTCAGCTTGGCGAGCGCTTCGTCGAACTGGGCGTCGCTGAAGTACGCCGGATCGTGGCCGTTCGACTGGAGCAGCAGGCCCATGGTGTCGTTCATCTCGGCCAGCGCGGTCACCCTGCCCCGGAGGTCGGGGCGGGTGAGCAGCTCGTCGACCGTACGGATCTCCTTGGCGACCCGGCCGTTGTAGGCGAGGCCGGCCAGGCCGGACTGCCACGGGACGGCGACGTGGTCCGCGGGGTCGAAGGGCCGGTTGCGCAGCGAGGGCAGCAGGTTGGCCTGGACGTTGGGCAGCTTCGACTTGTCCAGCTTCTGGACCCAGCCGAGCCGGACCATCCGCGCCGCGAGCCAGTCGCTGAGGACCATGATGTCCCGCCCGGTGGGCTGGCACCCCGCGAGCTGGTGCTGCACCTTGCCGAAGAACTCCCTGTTGTCGTTGATGTCCTCGGTGTAGGTGACCCGGATGCCGCTCTTCTTGACGAACGCGTCCAGGGTGGGCCGCTTGGCGGTGTCGGCGTCGTCCACGTCCATGTACTGCGGCCAGTTGGAGAACGTGAGCGTCTTCTCGGTGCCGGACAGGTCCTCGCTGACGCAGCCGGCCTCCGTCTGGGTGGCGGCCGTGGTGCCGCAGCCGGCCAGGGAGCCGCCCGCCGCCAGCAGTGCCGCCGAGCCGAGGGCGCCGGTCAGCAGCCCACGCCGGGTGAGGGGCCGGAGGGGAGTTCGCATGTGACGACTCCTCTGGGTCATCGTCGGCGGGCAGGTGGGAGTGGCGCGCCGACGGAACGTCAGGTGCGGTGAACGACAGATATTGGCATGGGCCGACGGCGACGACGGACGGCGGGTGTCAGCGTGCGCGAAGGGCGATGACGCGACCACATCCCGCTCGACCGCGGCAGCGGTGCGGACCGTCGCGGCAGCGGTGCGGACCGTCGCGGTGGCGGCCCTGTCCCGCCGGTGCGGCGTCCGTCCGCCGCACGCTGCGCCGGCAGGCGTACGCCTGGGGCACCGCCCCGATCAGCCGGCGCGCCCGCGCCGGCCGGCCGACCCGACGAACGCCCGCCAGGCGTCCGGCGCGAAGGCGAGCACGCCCCCGGCGCGGTCCTTGCTGTCCCGCACGAGCACCCGACCGGGCAGGTTGTCGGCCACCTCGACGCAGTCGCCACCGTTGTTGCTGCTGCGGGTCGCGGTGCGCCAGCGGGCGTCGGTCATGTCCATGTCGTCGCCACTTCCCCGATCAGCTCGATCGACTGCCGTCGCGGCAGCGCCTCGCCCGCGACGCTCTCCCATCTCGCGCCCAGGCTAGCAACGTCGGCACTCTCGGTCACCACCTGACCGCGAAGCTGGTTGTCCACATAGGCCGTCTCGGCACCGTCGGGGAGGCGGATCAGCACGAACGGCCCGGCGAGACCGGTGTGCCACGGCGTCCCGGCGGGGATACCCCTCGGTCTGGAGCAGGCCCGGCACCAGCGATGGCTGGTAGGACCTGATCGAGACGGCGTCCTGCTCCAGCTCGGCCCACGGACGGAACCATGGCAGGTCGCGGCGGCGGAACGGCTCGGGCCACAGCTCGGCGGCGTCGCGCCCGAGGACCTCGGCGACGGCGATCCGGGTCCTGGGGTGCGGGATCCGCCCCGAGGCGAGCCACCGCCCCGCCGTCTTCGGGTCGACGCCCACCTTCTCCGCCAGCGACTCGGCGGTCTCGCCCTTCTCGGCCATCGCCACCCGAAGTACCTCGTTCACCGTCCGACCTCCCGCGCCCGCGATCACACTGGGGCGCACGGTAGCCACGCTGCGTGCCCTTGTCGTGGCGCTGCCGGCGTGTCGCGGCGGGATCTGTTTCGCGCATCCGAGGTGGCCGACGACCGCCCGGAAAAGGCCCTGGACATGCCCCGCCGCAGCGTCGGGCCAGGCACCAGACCGAGCGGGATCGCACCTCGGATGGGCCGCGTGCCGGCCGCGCCCGACCACCTCGCCTGCGCTGTCGAACTGATGTCGCGAACGACTCAGCCCTCAGCGGAGCGCCGCGATGTCGTAGACGATTCAGCTCGACAGTGCCCGGCGTGCCCCTCGGGCCCCGGGCAAACCGCTAGGTCCACGGAGTTCCCTCCCCGGCGCCCACGGCTTCCGCCGCGATCTCCGGCTGCGGCCGGACGCATCGAGGCGGAGGAGGTGGGTGCCGAGCGGCGGGTCAGTGGTTCGGGGGGATGACGCGGAGGTGGCCCCGGCGGCCCGTCTGGGGGGTCGAGTTGACCGTCTGGTCGTCCTCGGGCGGGCGCGGAGCCACCGGGCGGGCGGCCTCGCGGACGGCCTCGGCGAGGGCGACCAGATCGTCGGTGGTGGGCGGCGGGGGCTCGAACTCACCCTCGTGCCGGACCACGTCCCAGCCGCGCGGCGCCGTCAGGCTCCGGGCGTGCGGTTCACAGAGGTCGTACGTGTGCGGCTCGGCGAACGCCGCCAGGGGGCCGACCACCGCTGTCGACTCGTTGTAGACATAGGTCAGCGTGGCGACCGCTTGCCGGGGGCAGCCGTTACGGGAGCAGCGCCGTGGTGACCTCACGGCGGCAGGGTATCTCCATTACCGGGTCCGGCGCACTGCTTCGCGTTGCGACACGCCCGTCACGGTGATCACAATTCGGCCGGTTGCGCCCCGGCCGGCCGCCGGGCGGGCGGGCGCCACCCGGTGGATGTCGACCGCGCCGCGCCGCGCCAGCGGCGCTGCCGCAGGCCAGGTCGGTGCGGGCGCTAACCTTTCCTCATGACGAGCCCGGAACACCGCCGCCCCGGCCCCGGCCGGCGCGCCCACCGCGACCGGCACGGGCGCGGCCTGCGCGGGCGGCTGGTGCCGGCGACGGTGCCGTTGGCGCGTACGAAGGCGGAGATCTTCGACGACCTGGTGCTGGACACGGTCGAGACCCTCGAACGGCGGTTCGCCAAGGAACTGGCCGGGGTCGAGTTCGCTGTGGAGGACGTTCCGCCGGACCTCAACGTCTACGACTCCGATGTGCTGGAGGACGGCGAGGTGCCGCTCGCCCGGCTGCTGCCGGGTCGCCCCGGCCGGCAGGAGGTGCCCCCGCGGATCGTGCTCTACCGCCGGCCGCTGGAGTTCCGTGCAATGGATCGCGAGGACCTCGCGGATCTCGTGCA
This sequence comes from Micromonospora sp. NPDC048868, assembly GCF_043198195.1. Taxonomy (NCBI): domain Bacteria; kingdom Bacillati; phylum Actinomycetota; class Actinomycetes; order Micromonosporales; family Micromonosporaceae; genus Micromonospora; species Micromonospora sp. NPDC048868. The sequence continues at coordinate 149,681 of NZ_JBICUN010000006.1, read as the reverse complement.
CGACGTGATCATCGAACAGGTGGCCAATCTGCTCGGGGTGGACCCCGACGAGTTGGCCTGAGCCGGGCGGCCCCCACCGCCCCGGCCCGGCAACGCTCAGGCGACCCGCCGCTTGAGCTTGCGCCGCTCCCGCTCGGAGAGCCCGCCCCAGATCCCGAACCGCTCGTCGTGGCCGAGAGCGTATTCGAGGCACTCCGTCTTCACCTCGCAGCGCGAGCAGATCCGCTTCGCCTCGCGGGTCGAGCCGCCCTTCTCGGGAAAGAACGCCTCCGGATCGGTCTGGGAGCAAAGCGCCCGCTCCTGCCACTCCGGCGCGTTTCCGAGCAGGTCGGCCACCTCAAGCTGGCCGTCCATCAGATGCCTCCTTGTCGCGCACCGGCGTCATCGCCGCTGCAACCCCCCACGCGGAAGGCGTGCTTGTCCGTACGGTCCCGATTTGTTGCGTTCCGTGCGAACAACCCCATTCAAATTACACGCGTGTAATGCGTGCGCCGTCAAGCCGAACTTGATAATGGAGTCGTCCTCCCGACAACACTCCGGACGGCCACCCGGCCACCCGGCCTCGCAACCTGCCCTATCGATTCAGACCCCGGCCGAGTAACGCCCTCTCCGGCGAGTTGCCCGAGTTTTCTCCCGTGGCGCCTCCCCGCCGACCCGACTGGGAAGGCCGATGAGGACCCTCGGAAGTGACCAACCACGATTCGTTGATCTTGGTGGGGCACAGGTTAACCCGAGTTGGCCCGGACCGCCCGTCGAGCCGGGAACGTCGACGGCGCTGAGCCCACGATGTGGACGCGGCGCGGCGGGGCGACCGCGTACCGCGGATCGCGGCGGGCCGCCGACACGCTGCTGTGCCGGACGGATCCGGCCGTCCCTCCACTTGCGACAGAAATCCCACCCACCGATGGCCGTTCGTCCCACCAGGCGGTACAGGCGAGGCGGACGAGTCAGGCCGGCGGCGTGCCGCACGACGTCCGCTATGGACGAGGGCTGCCGTACGCCGTCGTGCGCCTGCGGGCCGGCCGTCCGGCGGCCGTCGCGATGGCGATCAACTGCTCCTCGGTACGGGCCGAGCCGTTGCCGGAGCCGGCCATCCGGGAGATCGTCTCCTCCATCAGCGTGCCGCCCAGGTCGTTGCAGCCGCCCCGCAGCATCGCCGCCGTGCCCTCGTCGCCGAGCTTCACCCACGAGCACTGGATGTTGTCGATCCGGCCGTGCAGCAGCAGCCGGGCCATCGCGTGCACGACCCGGTTCTCCCGCCACGTCGGCCCCGGGCGGGCGATGCCGGCCAGGTAGATCGGCGCGTTCGTGTGCACGAACGGCAGCGCCACGAACTCGGTGAACCCGCCCGTACGGTCCTGCAGCCCGGCCAGCACCCGGAAGTGCGCGAGCCACTGTCCGGGGTGGTCCACGTGGCCGTACATCATGGTGGAGCTGGACCGGATGCCGAGCTCGTGGGCCGTGCCGACCACGTCGACCCAGGCGGCGGCCGGCAGTTTGCCCTTGGTGAGCACCCAGCGCACGTCGTCGTCGAGGATCTCGGCGGCGGTGCCCGGGATGGTGTCCAGCCCGGCCTCACGCAGCCCGGTCAGCCACTCCCGCACCGACACGCCGGCCTTTGCGGCGGCGGTGACGATCTCCATCGGCGAGAATGCGTGCACGTGCATCCCCGGCACCCGCGCCTTGATCGCCCGGACCAGGTCGGCGTAGACGGTCACCGGCAGCTTCGGGTCGATCCCGCCCTGGAGGCAGACCTCGCTGGCGCCGGCCGCCCACGCCTCCTCGGCCCGGTCGGCGACCTGGTCGACGGAGAGGCGGTACGCGTCGGCGTCGCGCTCCCGCTGGGCGAAGGCGCAGAAGCGGCAGCCGACGTAGCAGACGTTGCTGAAGTTGATGTTGCGGTTGACCACGTACGTCACGTCGTCGCCGACCGCCGCCCGGCGGACGTCGTCGGCGAGCCGGCACAGCTCGTCGAGCGCCGGCCCGTCGGCGGCGAACAGCGCCAGCGCGGCGTCGGCGTGCCGGGGCTCCAGCAGCGCCGCCGGGTCGTCGGCCGCCAGCCGCAGCCCCGCCCGCAGGTCGCCGTCGGTCCCGCCCCCGACCCCGGCGGTGACCTTGCCGGCCACCTCCGACCAGTCGCCGTAGACGTGGTCGAAGTCGCCGCGCCGGTCGCCGGTGCGCCCGGTGGTGTCGATGGTGGCGTGCAGGTCGGTCCGGCCGCCGTACGTCTCGTCGGGCTCCTGCCAGGGCCGGCCCACCGGTCGGGCCTCCTCCACGGCCAGCCCCGTCGCCGGGTCGGCCAGCGCGCCGACGTGCGGCAGCAGGCGCGGATCCAGCCACGGGTCGCCGGCCCGCACGTACTCGGGGTAGATCGTCAGCCGCTCGCGCAGGGTGAAGCCGGACTTCTCCGTGTGCCGGGCCAGCTCGTCGATCTGCGGCCAGGGACGCTCCGGGTTCACGTGGTCCGGCGTCAGCGGCGAGACCCCGCCCCAGTCGTCGATGCCGGCGCGCAGCAGCAGGTCGTACTCGCCCGCGATGAGGTTCGGCGGGGCCTGGATCCGGGCCTTCGGCCCGAGCAGCACCCGGGCCACCGCCACCGTGGCGGCCAGGTCGTGCAGCTCCGCGTCGGGCATCCCGCGCATCGCCGTGTCCGGCTTCGCGCGGAAGTTCTGCACGATCACCTCCTGGAGGTGGCCGTACTCGCGGTGCGCCCGGCGGATCGCGAAGATCGCGTCGACCCGCTCGGCGGGCGTCTCGCCGATGCCGATCAGGATGCCGGTGGTGAACGGCACGCCGACCCGGCCCGCGTCGTCGAGCACCCGCAGCCGTACCGCCGGCTCCTTGTCCGGGGAGCCGAAGTGCGGGCCGCCCGGCTCCGACCACAGCCGCGTCGCCGTGGTCTCCAGCATCATCCCCATGCTGGGCGCGACGGGCTTGAGCCGCTGCAACTCCGACCAGGAGAGCACGCCCGGGTTCAGGTGCGGCAGCAGCCCGGTCTCCTCCAGCACCGCCACCGCGCAGGCGCGCAGGTAGTCGAGGGTCGAGTCGTAGCCGCGCTCGTCCAGCCACTGCCGGGCCGCCGGCCAGCGCTCCTCCGGCCGGTCGCCGAGCGTGAACAGGGCCTCCTTGCAGCCCTGCGCCGCGCCCGCCCGCGCGATGGCGAGGACCTCGTCCCGGTCGAGGAAGGCCGCCGGCAGCCGGTGCGGCACGGTCGCGAAGGTGCAGTAGTGGCACCGGTCCCGGCACAGCCGGGTGAGAGGAATGAAGACCTTCTTCGAGTACGTGACCACGCCCGGCCGCCCGGCCTCGCGCAGCCCGGCGTCGCGCACGGCGCCCGCCACGTCGAGCAGTTCGTCCAGCGCCCCGCCCCGGGCGGCCAGCAGCGCGGCGGCCTCGTCGACGTCGAGCGCCCGCCCACTCGCGGCCCGGTGCAGTGCCCGCCGCACGCTCGCATCGGTCGGGCCGGGCACGGTGCGATCAACCATCCGCCCAGCCTAGGCGCTCATCCGCCCCGTCCCACCTCACCCACCCGGCCCACACGGTGACCCAGCGCACTCCTACCCACGCCCAGTTGGGGTGGGAGGGGGCAGTCGGGGTGGGACGGCGAGCGCCCCGCACGGGGAGCCGTGCGGGGCGTCGGGGCTCTCGGGTGGGGCGGGGTCGCGGTCAGCGCGGGGCGTCGGGGCTCTCGCCGGGGTTGATGTGCTGGGTCCGGTCGGTCTCGTCGGCGGCGGGACGCGGAATCGCCTGGGTGGGCTCCGCCGGCTCGACGGGCTGGCGCGGGATCGCCTGCGTGGGGTCGGCCGAGGGCGGCTGGCCGAACGGCGGGGCGCTCTGCGGCTGGCCGAACGGGGGCGCGGACTGCGGGGCCGGGGGCGCCGACTGCGGGGCCGGGGCGAACGGCGAGCCCGGCTGCGGGCCGCCGGCGTACGGCGCGGGCTGCTGACCGTACGGGGCGCCGTAGGGGCCCGGCGCCTGCCAGCCGCCCTGCTGCCCGGGAACCTGCTGACCGGGAACCTGCTGACCGGGAACCTGCTGACCCGGGGCCTGCTGGCCCGGGGCGGGGTAGCCGCCCTGCTGCTGGGGCCAGCCGGGCTGCGGCTGGCCGTACACGCCGGGCTGCGGCTTCGGCTTCGGCACGTAGTAGAGGGTGCGCCAGACCTTGAACACGACGTACGCGGCGACGGCGAACAGCGCCAGCCAGGCCACGCGGCTCAGCAGGCCCAGGAAGGCGTCGAGGATCTCGCCCTCGGCCAGCCGGTCGACCGTCCAGAAGAGGAAGGTCAGCCCGCCGAACAGCGCGCTGACGGCGTACTCGCCCAGGGCGACCTGGGTGATCAGCTTCGCCTTCGGCACCGGGGGCTTCACGTGCGTGGCGAGCAGCACGGCCAGCAGCGGCAGGAACACCGACTCCACGCCGACGAAGGCGAAGAAGGCGCTGCCCGCCCGCCCGCCGATCGTGCTGTACTCGGTGGGCGTCACCAGCCGGATCAGGCCGACGAAGAGGAACACGGCGTTCGCGCCGAGGAGCACGAACGCGGCGAGTTCACGCAGCGGCTTGGTCAGTTGGCTGGCCTGCGTCGCGTCGGTGGACGCGGGCTCGGCGGGGCTGGTCACGGGATCCCCCTCGGGGCGAATGCGGACAGTTGCCGACGTGAGCCTAGTCTCCCGGCCCACGCGCGGACCGGAGGCGGCCCGTACGCGAGGATGGGCGCATGCGCATCGTGGTTCTGACGGGCGGCATCGGAGGTGCTCGCTTCCTGGTCGGCGTGCGGGCGTACGCCCGCGAGGTCGGTGCCGAGGTGACCGCCGTGGTCAACGTCGGCGACGATCTGCTCCTGCACGGGCTCAAGGTCTGCCCCGACCTGGACAGCGTGATGTACACGCTGGGTGGCGGCGCGGATCCGGAGCGGGGCTGGGGGCGCGTCGGCGAGAGCTGGACGGTCAAGCAGGAACTGGCCGCGTACGGCGCCGAGCCGAGCTGGTTCGGGCTCGGCGACAAGGACATCGCCACCCACCTGGTGCGGACCACGATGGTCAACGCCGGCTACCCGCTGCACGCCGTCACCGAGGCGCTCGCCGCCCGCTGGCAGCCCGGCGTACGCATGCTGCCGGCGACCGACGACCGGCTGGAGACGCACGTGGTGGTGGATCTCGACGGCGGCCAGCGGGCGATCCACTTCCAGGAGTGGTGGGTACGCCACCGCGGCGACGTCCCCACCCACCGGTTCGTCTTCGTCGGCGCGGAGGCCGCCCGGCCGGCGCCCGGCGTGCTGGAGGCCGTCGCCGGGGCCGACGTGGTGCTGATCGCGCCGAGCAACCCGGTCGTGAGCGTCGCCCCGATCCTGGCCGTGCCCGGGCTGCGCGAGGCGGTCTCCGACGGCCCCGTGCCGGTGGTCGGCGTGTCGCCGATCATCGGCGGCGCGCCGGTGCGCGGCATGGCCGACCGCTGCCTGGCGGTGCTCGGGGTGGAGTGCAGCGCGGCCGGCGTGGGCCGGCTCTACGGCGGCCGGTCGGCCGGCGGGCTGCTCGACGGCTGGCTGGTCGCCGAGGAGGACGCCGGCACGGTGGTGCCGGAGGTGACGGTCCGCGCGGCACCGCTGCGGATGACCGACGAGGCGGCGACGGCGGCCATGGTCCGCGCCGCGCTGGAGCTGACGTGAGGCTTGAGATCCTGCCGGTGCCGGGCATCGGCCACGTGTCCGAGGGCGACGACCTGGCGGCCCTGATCGCCACCGCCGCGCCCTGGTTGCGCGACGGCGACGTGCTGGTGGTGACCAGCAAGATCGTCTCGAAGGCGGAGGGGCGCCTCGTCGACGTCCCGGCGGACGGGCCCGAGCGGCTCGCCGCGCGGGACGAGGTGCTGGCCGCCGAGACGGCGCGGGTGGTGGCCACCCGGGGCGCGACCCGGATCGTGCAGACCCACCACGGCTTCGTGATGGCGTCGGCCGGCATCGACGCCTCGAACGTCGACAAGACCCGGCTGGTGCTGCTCCCCGAGGACCCGGACGCCTCCGCCCGGGCGCTGCGCGCCGCCCTGCACGAGCGCCACGGCGTGGACGTCGCGGTGATCGTCAGCGACACGATGGGCCGGCCCTGGCGCAACGGGCTCACCGACGTGGCGCTCGGCGTCGCCGGGATGGACGCGATCCGCGACCACCGGGGCGAGGTCGACCCGTACGGCAACGAGCTCCAGCTCACCCAGATGGCGGTGGTGGACGAGCTGGCCGGCGCGGGCGAGCTGATCAAGGGCAAGTGTGACCAGATGCCCGTCGCGGTGGTGCGCGGCTACCTCACCGCGCCCCGGCCCGACGACGGCGTCGGCGCGTCGGCGCTGGTCCGGGACGCGTCGATGGACCTCTTCTCGCTGGGCACCGCCGAGGCGAGGGCCGCCGGGCTGGCCGCCGCCGCCACCCTGCCGGACGGCCCCAACCCGAGCCCGCCCGACCCGGAGGCCGTACGCCGGGCGATCGGCACGGTCGCGGGCGTGGTCGCGCCCGGGACGGTCTTCAGCCTGGTCTCCGACGAGGAGGCCCGCGCCGGGCTGACCTCCCGGGTGCCCGGCTGGCCGGCGGAGGCGACGACGCTGGTGCTCGGTTCCCCGGCCACCCCGGCCGGCCCGGTCGACCTGGTCCGCTTCGGCGCCGACCTGCAACGCCTCCGCGCCGCCCTGGCGGCCGAGGGTGTCGCCTCCCTGCTGCTCCCCCCGCCCCCGGGCACCACCGCCAGCGCCGCGCTCGCCCTCTGAGGGCACCCCGGCGGACAGGAAGCCGTCCCTCGACCGGGACCCGGCTGACGGCACCGGGCGCGCTCAGGAGTTGAGCATCGCCCGCCCCAACGGGGTCAGGGTGTGCAGGACGGTGTTGCGGTCGCGCTGGCTGACCAGCAGGCCGGCGTTGCGCAGCACGGTGGTGTGCTGGCTCGCGGCGGCGGCCGAGATGTTGAGCCGGCGGGCCACCTCGCCGGTGGTGCAGCCGTCGTCGCTGGCCGCCAGCACTGCGGCCCGGGTCCGGCCGAGCAGCGCCGCCAACGCCTCCCGCCCCGGATCCGACGCACCGGGGCCGCCGCCCTCGCCGGAGGCCGTCAGCAGGCCGCCGAGCCGGTCCACCGGATAGACGAGGACCGGGCGCAGCGCCGGATCGAGGAGGGCGACCGGCGTGGCCGCGCAGAAGAACGACGGCACCAGCAGCAGGCCGCGCCCGCCCAGGTGCAGCTCCCGGCTGTGCGGGTAGTCGCGGATCTCCAGCACGCCGTCCTCCCAGCGCATGGCGGGCCGCATGCTGGCCAGCAGCCCCTCCACCCCGCCGTCGAGCAGGGCGCGGGCCCGCCGGGCCCGGTCGGCCTCCACCGCGGCCTGGATCCGGGTCCAGTACGGGTCGATCGCCAGGCCCCGGTAGCGCTCCATGGCGCCGGTCAGACCGCGCAGGATGTCCGGCTCCCCCCGGGCCAGCGCCCCGGCGCCGACGGGCAGGGCACTGTTGGCGGCGAGCAGCGCCAGGTCGCGTTGCAGCAGGGCCGTGGGGGTGCTGCGGACCGCCTCCATGCCGGCGTCGAACCCCGACACGCTCTCGTACGGGGTGAGGAAGTCGGGGAAGTAGCCGCGGGGCGGGTTGAGCGTCAGCAGGAGGCGCAGCCCCGCCGAGTCACTGACCTCGCGCAGCCCCTGCGTGACGCTACGCCGCCAGCCCGCCAGCAGCGGATCCCGGCCACGGCCGGGCAGCAGGTGCAGGCTGAGAACCAGCTCCCACACCGGATCCGCCGCCGGAGCCACCCGGGTCCGGAGGATGTCCTCGGCGGAAAAGTAGATCTTCAGCATGGACGGCTCCCGCGTCGCCCGGCAGAGGGGATGCCTGGCAACCGTTTGCACTGTACCTGGCCGGCACTTATCTCCGTCTTTAAGCGTGGACTGAAAGACCTCGACGCCTCCGGGGGCCGTTCGGCATGCTCTCACTGCCCGTACACGGGGGCGGGCACGTCACCCGACGCGCCTGGAAACGGGCACCCGGGGGACGGGGAGAGACCGGCGACCGGGCGGCACCACGAGGGTCTGCGGCCGTGTTCCGCGGAGGTGTCGTCCGGCCGCCGGTCCACCACAGCTCAGGCGACCCAGAGCGCCACCCGATGGTCCTCGTCGGTGACGTAGAAGCTCTGCCCGTCCCACTCGGCCACCCCCTCCACGTGGTGGAACGGCGCCAGGTCCGCCACCAGCTCGCCGGGGACCAGATGCTTGTCGCCGGGTGCGGGAAACCGCACGTGCCGGGAGGTGACCTCGCCGCCGGCCGGATGGTCGTCGAGCAGCACCGAACCCTTGCCCAGCGCGTCGATCGACCCGACGATCGCCGCGTAGCCGCCGTCGTCCGTGGGCGTGATCGCCCGGAAGCCGGCCAGCGCGCCGGGCGGCGTCACCCCCGTCAGGACGTACGCCCCTGCCGCCCGTGGCCAGCTGGGCGCCGGGTCGAACATCTCCGGCACACCGGTCAGCTCGACCAGGATCGGCTCGCCGTCGGCGGTGACCGGGAACCGCAGTCCGAGCAGGACCCCGCCGGCCGGCGTGAAGGCCGCCGCCTCCACGTTCAGCGGCAGGTCGTCGGGGACGAGCCGGCTGACCCAGCCCTTCGACCGGGCGGTGCCCCGGGCGACGGTCTCCCCGATGAACCGGGCCCGCACCCGCTCGCCCGGCGGCAACGGGGTGAACGCCGCCGCGAGCAGGGCGTCGTTGACCGCCCGGTGCAGCCGGAACCGGTTGCGGACCACCTGCACCGGCAGGGGGCCCGCCGCCGCGTCGTCCTCGCGGAACCGGGCCACGAAGGCGCGTCGCGGGCGCAGCGGCCCCGCCTTCGAACCGAAGTGGGACCCGAAGACGTACACCCAGCCGTCGTGGTGGGCGAGCGCCTCGCCGTCCTCCGTGCGGCCGTTCTCGGCCCCGGCGTCGGCGGCCACGTGGTGGGCGACCCAGCGGCCGTCGTCCAGCTCCAGCAGCAGGGCCAGGCAGTGCTCCACCGGCCCCTCGTCGAGCACGGTCCAGAAGCCCCGCCGGGCACCGTGCGCCCGCAGCAGCGGCACGGAGCGAACCGGCAGCAGGTCGCTGGCCTCGTTGCCGGCCACGACGAACTCCAACAGTCGCAGGGTCACCGCGCCAGGGTACGAAGCGTCGGCTCGTACAGTGTCGACATGGCCGACTTCCCCACCGCCGCCTCCCGACCGTCGGACGCGGAGCCGCACGCGGCCGCGCCCGCCGAGCCGGACGAGGCGCGGCACGCCGAGGTGTACGCGGCCCTGCACGCCGACGCCGTCGCGACGCTGAGCCGGTGGGAGCCGACCGGCCCGGCCGCCGCCGAAGCCCGCGACCGTACGGTCGCGCTGCTGGCCGCCGGGCCGGTGGCGATGAGCCGGGCGCACCGGCCCGGGCACGTCACGGCGAGCGCGCTGGTGCTCGACGCCACCGGGTCGCGGGTGCTGCTCTGCCTGCACGGCAAGTTCCGGCGGTGGGTGCAGCTCGGCGGCCACTGCGAGCCGGCCGACCGGACCCTCGCCGCCGCCGCCCTGCGCGAGGCCGGCGAGGAGTCCGGCATCGCCGGCCTGCGGATCGACCCCGTCCCGATCGACGTCGACATCCACCCCGTGAGCTGCCAGGGCGGCTCGCTGCATTACGACGTGCGCTTCGCCGTGCTCGCCCCGGCCGGGGCCGTGGAGCGGGTCAGCGAGGAGTCCGAGGCGCTGGGCTGGTTCCCGCCGGACCGGCTGCCGGAGCCGCTGGCCGGCGGGACGGCGCACCTGGTCGCCCCAGCCCTGGCGACGCTCAGACGAGCCCCTCTTCGCCCCGTTCCTTGAGCTCGTCGACGACCTTCTTCACGTCCTGCGCCCGGTCGCGGGGGCAGACCAGCAGCGCGTCCGGGGTGTCGACGATGACCAGGTCGCGCACGCCGACGGCAGCCACCAGCCGCCCGGAGTGGGGCACCACCACCAGTCCGGCGCTGTCCCGCAGCAGCACCCCCGGCTTGGCGTCGGCACCGAGCACCACGTTGCCGTCCGCGTCGGCGGGCAGCACCTCGCCCAGGGTGTGGAAGTCGCCGACGTCGTTCCAGCCGAAGTCGCCCGGCACGGTCGCCACCCGGCCGGCGGTCGCCGCGCCCTCCATCACCGCGTAGTCGACGGAGATCTTCGGCAGCGTCGGCCAGACCGTGCCGAGCACGTCGTCCTGCTCCTCGGTGCCCCACGCCTCGGCGATCGCAACGATCCCGGCGTGCAGGGCGGGCTGCTGGCGGGCCAGCTCGGCGAGGAACACGTCGACCCGCCAGACGAACATGCTGGCGTTCCAGAGGTGCCGCCCGGAGCGGAGGTACGCCTCGGCCACCTCGGCGCTCGGCTTCTCCTTGAACTCGGCCACCGGCCGCAGCGGGCCACCGTCGACCGGGTCGCCGGTCTGGAGGTAGCCGTAGCCGGTCTCGGCCCGGGTCGGGGTGATGCCGACCGTCATCAGCAGGCCCTGCTCGGCGCCGCGTACCGCCTCCCGGACGACCTCCCGCCAGCGCTCCGGGTCACCGATCAGGTGGTCCGCGGCGAAGGAACCCATCACCGCCTCCGGGTCGCGCCGCGCGATGACCGCGGCGGCCAGGGCGATCGCCGCGCACGAGTCCCGGGGCGAGGGCTCGACCAGGATGTTCTCTTCCGGCAGCCCGGCGAGCTGGCGCGCCACCGCCGTCACGTGCGCGGTCCCGGTGACCACCAGGGTGCGTTCGGCGGTGGTCAGCGGACCCAGCCGGTCCACCGTCGCCTGGAGCAGCGAGGCGGCGGAGCCGGTCAGCGGGTGGAGGAACTTGGGATGGCCGGCGCGGGACAGTGGCCACAATCTCGTGCCACTGCCACCCGCCGGGATCACGGCGTAGATCACCCGCACATCATGCCCGATTCGCCTGACCGGGGACGCATTCTCGCGCCGCCCGCCAGGGCGGTCAGGCCCGGGCCCGGCTCCAGGCGGCGATGTGCACCTCGGCGCTGGACTCCCAGGTGAACTCCTTGGCCCGGTCGAACCCGGCCTTGGCCAGGGACAACCGCCGCTGCTCGTCGTCGAGCAGCGCGGCCAGGTCCGTGGCGATCTGGTCGGGCGCCTCGCTGGTGTACGCGACCGCGTCGCCGCCCACCTCCGGCAGCGACAGCCGGGGCGTGGTGAGCACCGGGGCGGCGCACGCCATCGCCTCCAGGATCGGCAGGCCGAAACCCTCCCCGTAGGACGGGTAGGCGGCCACCAGCGCCCCGCCGAGGAAGCCGGGCAGGTCCGCGTAGCGGAGATAGCCGGGGCGGAGCAGCCGCAGGTGCGACGGGACCTCCGCCACCGCACGGTCGATGTCGTCGTCGTGCCCCTGGCCGCCGGCGATCACCAGGGCCGGCGGATCCGCCCGCTCGGCCACCGCGCGGGCCCAGCCGCGGATCAGGTTCGGCACGTTCTTGCGCGGCTCCTTGGCCCCGAGGAAGGCCACGTAATTGGTGCCGCCGAGCCCCAGCCGGGCCCGGACCCGGGCCTTCTCCTCGTCGCTGGGCGCGTGGAAGGCCGCGTGGTCGACGCCGTGGTAGGCCACGTCGATCCGGGTGGGGTCCGCGTCGAGCAGCCGGATCAGCTCGTCCCGGGTGGCCTTGCTCGGCACGATCACCCGGTTGGCGCGGCGCAGCGACGTCTTGATCGCGCTGCGGAAGAAGGTGCGCCGCGACTTGTCGTAGTGCTCCGGCTCGGTGAAGAACGTCGCGTCGTGCACGGTCACCGTGACGGGGCAGCCGGCGCGCAGCGGACAGGTGTAGAAGGGCGAGTGCAGCACCTGCGCGCCCACCTGCTGGGCGAGCAGCGGCAGGCCGGTCTGCTCCCAGGCGAGCCGGGCGGGGCGGTGCGCGACGGCCGCCGGGGCCGGGACGATCTCCGCACCGGGCAGCATCCGAGTGTAGCGCTCCAGGTCGGTACGCAGGCAGACGACGGCCAACTCCACCCCCGATCCGCACACCTTGCCGAGGGCGCCGAGCAGGCCGTCGACGTATCGACCGACACCACCACGGTCGACGGGGACACTCGTGGCGTCGATGAGCACGCGGGGCGGGCGGCCGGCGGTCACGGGGCGACTCCTTGAACTGACGGAACTGTGGGGAACAACACTCCGGCAAGCCTACGCCGGAGCCCGGCGCGGACGCTGACTGCGACCCGACGGTACGCCGACTTCTCGCTGTCATCGACTACGGCCACCGGGGGCGTATCGTTCGCGCCGATGGCCGACAACATTGCCCGGGTCTTCGCCGACGCGATCGCGACCGACCCGACCCGACCGCTGCTGACCTGGTACGACGACGCCACGGGCGAACGGACCGAGCTCTCCGGAGCCACGCTGGCGAACTGGGTGGCCAAGACGGCCAACCTGCTCGTCGACGAGGTGGCCGTGGGCCCCGGCGACGTCGCCGGGGTGTCGCTGCCCCCGCACTGGCAGACCGCCGCGGTGCTGCTCGGCTGCTGGTCGGCGGGGCTGACCGTCGCCGACACGCCGGGCGACGTGGACGTGCTCTTCACCGCCGCGACCCGGGTGGCCGAGGCGGACGCCTGGTCGGCGGGCGAGCGGTACGTCCTCGCCCTCGACCCGTTCGCCCTGCCGATGCGCCAGGTGCCGCCCGGCTTCGCCGACTACGTGTCGGAGGTACGCGCCCACGGCGACCACTTCAGCCCGTACGCCCCCGGCGGCCCGGGCGAGGCGGCGCTGCTGGGCCGCGCGACCGCCCGCGCCACGGAACTGGGCATCGCGTCCGGCGACCGGGTCCTGATCGACACGGGGAGGTATCCCGATCCGGTCGACTGGCTGCTCGCCCCGTTGACGGCCACCGCCACCACGGTCCTCTGCGCCAACCTGGACCCGTCCACCCTCCCCACCCGCACCACCACGGAACGGGTGACCCGCCCCCTCCCCTGACGGCCACGCGCGGCCGGTCAGGGGCGGGAGGAGTGGGTGGGAGGGGTGCGGGTCAGGGGCGGGGGGTGCGGGTCTGGGCGAGGGTGGCGAAGGCCGTGAGGGACTCCGGGTTGGCCAGGGCGCCCCTGGCCGCCGCCGAGTCCACCGGGGTGCCCGTGAGGATCTTCTTCACCGGCACCTCCAGCTTCTTGGCCGACAGGGTGCGCGGCACGGCCCGCACCTGGTGGATCTCGTCCGGGACGTGCCGGGGCGACAGCGCCGTACGCAGCTCGCGGCAGATCTTCTTCCGCATCGCGTCGTCCAGCTCCAGGCCCTCGGCGAGCACCACGAACAGCAGCAGCTCACCGGCGCCGCCCTCGTCGTCCTCCAGGTGCACGACCACCGAGTCGACGACCTCGTCGAGCCCCTCGACCACCGAGTAGAACTCGGCGGTGCCGAGCCGCACGCCGCCCCGGTTCAGGGTGGCGTCGGAGCGGCCCGTGATCACGCAGCCGCCCCGGTCGTTGATGGTGATCCAGTCGCCGTGCCGCCAGACGCCCGGGTAGAGGTCGAAGTACGCCTCGCGGTAGCGGGTGCCGTCCGCGTCGTTCCAGAAGCCGACCGGCATGCTCGGCATCGGCTCGGTGATCACCAGCTCGCCCAGCTCGCCGACGACTGGCGTGCCGTCGGCCGAACGGGCCTCCACCTTGGCGCCGAGCGCCCGGCAGGTGATCTCACCCGCGTGCACCGCCAGCAGCGGCACGCCGCCGACGAAGCCGGTGCAGACGTCCGTGCCGCCGGAGAGCGACTGGAGTTGGAGGTCGTCGCCGACCGTCTCGTACACCCAGGTGAAGCCCTCGGCGGGCAGCGGCGCGCCGGTCGAGCCGACCCCGCGCAGCGCGGAGAGGTCGGCGGTCTCCTTCGGCACCAGCCCGGCCTTGCGGCAGGCCAGCAGGAACGGCGCGGACGTGCCGAAGTACGTGGTGCCGGTCTCCCCGGCCAGCCGCCACAGGGCGCCCAGGTCGGGGTGGCCCGGGTTGCCGTCGAAGAGCACGATCGCCGCACCCACCGCCGGCCCGGAGACCAGGAAGTTCCACATCATCCAGCCGGTGGTGGTGAACCAGAAGAACCGGTCCGCCGGGCCCAGGTCGTGGTGCAGGGCGAGCATCTTCAGGTGCTCCAGCAGGATGCCGCCGTGGCCGTGCACGATCGGCTTCGGCAGCCCCGTGGTGCCGGAGGAGTAGAGCACGTAGAGCGGGTGGTCGAAGGGGACCGGCGTGAAGGTCAGCGGCTCGTCGGTGTCGGCGGCCAGCTCCGACCAGGCCAGCGCGCCCTCGAACGCGCCCGCCGGCCGGTCCGGAGCGTCGCCGGACGGCGCGGTGGCCGGGTCCCCGGCCGGGTCGAGGTAGGCGATGCCGACGGTGTGCTTCACCGACGGCAGGGCGGCCCGGATCGCGGCCACCTCGCCGCGCCGGTCGACCGGCTTGTCGCCGTAGCGGTAGCCGTCCACCGCGACGAGGACCTTCGGCTCGATCTGCTGCCACCGGTCGGTGACGCTGCGGGTGCCGAACTCCGGCGCGCAGGAGGAGAAGATCGCGCCCAGGCTGCTCGTGGCGAGCAGCAGCACGTACGTCTCGGGGATGTTGGGCGCGTAGGCGGCGACCCGGTCGCCGGCGGTGACGCCGAGCCGGCGCAGCCCGGCGGCCACCCGGCGGACCTGCTCGCGCAGCTCGGCGGCGGTGAGGGTGACCGGCGCCCGCGTCTGGCCGTGCGCGATGACCACCGGGTCGTCGTCGGCCAGGCCCGGCATCCGCAGCACGTTCTCGGCGTAGTTGAGGGTGGCGCCGGGGAACCACCTGGTCCCGGGCATCCCCCGGCCGCTCAGCGTGGCGGTCGGCGGGGTGTGCGCGACCACCTCGAAGTGGTCCCAGACCGACCGCCAGAACGCGTCCAGGTCCGTGACCGACCAGCGCCACAACTCGTCGTAGTCGGCGAAGTCCAGCCCCCGGTGCTCACGCAGCCAGCGCAGGTAGCTTCCGATCCGGGACCGCTCGCGTACGTCCGCCGGCGGCGTCCACAGCACGTCACCCACAGCTCCACCCTTCCCTGGCCCCGCACGACACTGTGAAGTGGGCCGTGGCGCCATCTTGCCCTACCTCAGAGCGCCATTCTCCGCACCCGACCTCCGTCGGCGCACGTGCCGAGCCCACATGCCCTACCGCCGTGCTGTGTGTGCCGCGTCAGGAAGGGCACCTTCCTGACGTTTTTCGTAGCGGAAGGTGCCCTTCCTGACACCCGGTCAGCCGGCGCGGTGGGCCTGGATGGCGCGACGGCGGGCCAGCCGGTGGGCGCGGCGGATCTCCGCCTCCCGGAACCGGCGCTCGTCCTCCGGGCCCTCCGGCAGCACCGGCCGGACCGCCCGTGGCGCGCCGCCGAGGTCGACGCCCACGAAGACGAGGTACGCCGTGGCCACCCGCACCGGCTCGTCCTCGGCCGAGTCCCACCGCTCGGCCACCACCCGGACGCCGACCTCCATCGAGGTCTGCCCCGTCCAGTTCACCTGGGCGTGCGCGTGCAGCAGGTCACCGACCCGGACCGCCTCGGTGAAGACGATCTCGTCGATCGCCGCGGTGACCGCCGTACCGCCGCTGTGCCGGGCCGCGGCGGCCCCCGCCACGTCGTCGATGAACTTCATGAGCACCCCGCCGTGCACGGTGCCGTAGAGGTTGACGTCGACCGCGGTCATGATCCGGCTCAGGGTGACCCGGGAGTAGGAGGTCGGCTTGCCGGCCGGCGCGGTGGAGGGGTGCTCGGTCATGTCGGAAACGGTACGGTGCGCGGATGCGACATCTCTGGAGCTTCCTCGCGGGGTTGGTGGTGGCGCCCGTCACGTGGGTGCTGGTCACCCTCGGGCAGGACGGGTCGGCGGGCACCGTCGACCGTTGGGTCGAGATCGGCACGTCGAACTCGGCCAATCTCATCGAGCCCGCCGTCTACCTCGCCGTCGGCGGGGTCCTGCTCGGCCTGCTCGGCACGCTGCGCACGTCACCGCTCGGCCCGCTCGTGGCCGGGCTGCTGCTCGCCACCCCGTACGTGGCGATGTTCGTCGCGCCCTTCGAGGTGCGGGACCGCATCCCGGACGGCTGGAAGGTCTTCGGCGACCCCCTGCCGCTGCACCTGCCGGTGGAGAACGGCACGCTCTTCCTGATCGGCCTGCTGCTGGTCGTGGCCACCTTCAGCGGGCAGCGCTGGCGGCGCTGGCCCCGACCGGCGGTCGAGCCGACGCCGGCGCCCGCCGAGGGGCCGGAGCGCAACGACTTCACGCTGACGGACTGGCCGCCGGCCGAGCCGACCGACCGGGACACCGCCCCGCCGAGCCTCGGCTACCCGGACCCGACGCCGACGGAGCCGCTGCCGCGCCGCACCGCTGGCGAATCGCCGTGGTCGGCGCCGCCGCGTGGCACCAACCGACCGGAGGAGACCACCACCGACCTGCGTTGACCGCACGGACCTCGGGCCCCCGCCCTGGCGGGGCGGGGGCCCGAGGCCTACCCCCGTCAGCAGTGGTTGAAGTTCCCGTTGTAGTACTTCGGCCAGATCATCGCGGCCCGGGTGTTCGGCCCGTAGACGCCGTCCGCGCTGAGCCCGTGGATGCGCTGCGCGTTCCGTACGGCTGCGGCGGTCTGCGCGCCGTAGATGCCGTCCTTGCCGATGCTCTGGCCGTAGCAGCGGATCAACGCGTCCTGGAGTTTGTAGACGCCGTCGGTGGAGTGGCCCTGGGCCAGGATGCAGCCCGGCTGGTTGCCGTTGCGGGTGGTGCTCGGGATGGCGACGTTGAACGGGGTGCCGGGCCCGGTGACGTAGTCCGTCCAGCTCTGGCAGACGGCGGCGGTGGCCACCAGGTCACCGTCGGCCGCTCCGGGCTGCGGGGCGACCCGCTCGGGCGCGGTCCGCTCGGGGGCGACCGGCTCGGGGGCGGGTGCGGCGTGCGCGGCCGTCGGGGCGAGCAGGGCGGCGAGGCCGGTGGTCGCCCCGGCCAGGGCGAGCAGGGTCCGACGGCGGGACTGGGTGTGCATGGTGGGCTCCGATCTGTTGACGGATGGTGCCGGGCTATGCGTGGTGCGGTGTTGCCGGTGACACGGTCACGAGCCCGGGGCGCCGGGCTCGTCGCGGTAGACGGCGCAGAGGTACTGGTCCCAGTGACGGCCCGCGTGGTAGTCGTGGTCGCGCAGCATGCCCTCCACCCGGAAGAACCGGTCCTGGCCGCTGCTCACCTGAGGCCAGTTGAAGCCGGGAACCTCGAAATAGATCTTGTGCAGCGGGAACGTGTGGAACAGGTAGCGCACGAAACGCTCGACTGACCGGGCGGCCAGCCCCGCCCCGGTGTGCCCCGGGTGGAAGACGGCACCGACGTAGAGGTGACGCATGGCCGGGTCGGCGGCGTAGGCGACGACCTGGCCGATCGGCTGGCCGTCCTCGGCGCGGCGCGCGACGAACTGCACGAGCACCTGCCGCCACAGGTCCTCGACGAACCGGTCGAGCGACGGCGGCGCGCCCCGGTAACGCCACCGGAAGCAGGTCTCCGGCGTCGTCGCCAGCGAGTAGAGGAAGCCGATGTCGTCGGGTACGACAGCGGTCAGCCGGACGAGCCGGTCCGCGAGCACCGGCACCAGCGGGTCGGCCGCCGGTCGCGGGCGCGGCGGTCCCGGTGCCGTCGCGCCGACAGCGGCGGCCGCCCGCGCGTCAACGACCTGGATCGACAGGCCGGGAAAGCCGGTGGCCCGCTCGACCAGGGTGAGCACGTCCCCCACGCTGGCCGGCGGGTGGCCGGCGTCGAGCGCCACGCCGTGTTCGTCGAGCCAGGCCAGCAGGCTCATCATCGCCAGGCTGTCGAGGTGCAGCTGGTCGGCCAGTCGGGCGCCGTCGGCGAGTTCCGCGACGTCGCGGTCGAGCAGGTCAGCGAGCTGTTCGCGGTACGCCTCCCGGCGGTTGGTAACGAGGGTGTCGACCGTCATCTGCTGCGTCCCTTCTCCCGGAGTGCACCGCAGACGCTGGCCCCGGCCGGTCAGCGCCGCCTCACACCACTGTCAGAGCCGCCTCTGATCCGCCGCTGACCGGCCTCGGGCAGCGTGCGGGGCATGAGGACTGTGGTCGACTCGATCGTGGACCGCCCCGGCGACGGCACCCTGACCGTGCTCGCCGCGAACGGGGAGACGACGCGGCGGACCTGGGCGGAGGTGCACCTGTCGGCTCGCCGGATCGCCGGGGTGCTGCGCCGGGACGGGCTGGGCGCGGGCTGCCGGGTGGGACTGCTGGCGGACACCGGGGTCGAGCTGGTCGCGGCGCTCCAGGCGGTGTGGCTGATCGGCGGCGCGGTGACCGTGCTGCCCCTGCCACCGAGGGGCGGGCCCGGCCGGCACGAGCTGACCCGGGCCGTGGCGGCGGACGCCGGGTTCCATCTCGTGGTGGCCGCCGACGAGCTGCCTCCCGGAGCCGTCCCACCCGGTACGCCGCTGGTCTCGCTGGCGACCCTGATCCGCCGGGCGGCCGACGCGGCACCGGCGGCCGTGACCCGTCCGGACCCCGCCGATCTGGCCGTCGTGCAGTACACGAGCGGCTCCACCCGGCAGCCGCGCGGCGTGCCCGTCAGCCACGCGCACCTGGCGGCCAACCTGACGGCCATCCGGCACGCCACCGGCCACGAGCGGGACCACCCGGGGCCGCTGCTGAGCTGGTTGCCGCTCTACCACGACATGGGTCTGGTCGGCGCGCTGACGATGACGATGACGTGTGGCTGCGCCGCGGTGCTGATCTCACCGGCGGCGTTCGTCCGCCAGCCGGCGGTGTGGCTGGCCGCCGTACGGACCTACCGGCCGACCTGGTCCGGCGGACCGAACTTCGCGTACGGACTACTGACCCGGCTGCTGCGCCGGTCGCCGGAGACGGATCTCGGTTCGCTGCGGCACCTGGTGTCGGGGGGCGAACCGGTCGACGCGTCGACCGTGGCCGCGTTCCTGGACGAGGCCGCGCTGCACGGTCTCGATCCGCGCGTGTTCACGCCCGCTTACGGGCTGGCCGAGTCCACCCTCGCCGTGACCTGCCCGCCCCGGGGGCGAGGGCTGCGGGTGGACCGGGTGGATCCGGACGTGCTGGCGGAGCAGGGAGTCGCCGTGCCCGCGCCCGGGGGCGGCCGGCAGCGGGCGCTGGTCCGCCTCGGCCGCCCGGTTCCGGGGGCGTCGGTGCGGATCGTGGACCGGCGTACGGGCGCCGAGCTCGGCGAGCGCCGGGTGGGCCACGTCGAGGTCGCCGGGCCGTCGGTGGTCGGGCGGTACTGGGGTGAGCCGGCGGCGGCTCCCGGCGACTGGCTGCGCACCGGTGACCTGGGCTATCTCGTCGACGGCGAGCTGGTGGTCTGTGGGCGGGAGAAGGACCTGGTCATCGTGGCCGGACGCAACGTCCATCCCGCCGACGTGGAGGCCGCGGCGGCGGTGGTGCCGGGTGTCCGGGCCGGCGGGGTGGCCGCGTTCGGCGTACCGTCCCCGGGCGGCGAGCGCCTGGTCGTGGCGGTGGAGACCACGGACGCCCGGCCGGAGGTGCTGTGCCACGCGGTGCGGGCCGCCGTCGTCGACCGGGTCGGCGTCACCCCGGCGGACGTGTGCGCCGTGCCGCCGCGTCGGCTGCCGAAGACCACCTCGGGCAAGCTGCGGCGGGCCGAGGCGCGCCGGCTGTACCAGCGCGACGAGTTGGGGGCGGTGGTGTAAGGAAGGGCCTACCGCACGGCGGCTGTGCGGGTGGCGGGTTCCAGTTCCGGGTCGCCGCGCAGGATGGCCTGTTCGAGCCGGCGCAGCCGGACACCGGGGTCGAGCCCCATCTCGCGCGCCAGCGCCGACCGGGTCCGCCGGTACGTGGCCAGCGCGTCCGCCGTGAGCCCGCATCGGTGCTGGGCGATCATCAGTTGCGCCACGAAGCGCTGCCGGTACGGGTGTCGTGCCACCAGTTCCAGCAGGCCACCCAGCACCTGGATGTGGTTGCCGGCGTCCAGCTCCGCGTCCATGCGTTCCTCCTGGGCGGTCAGCCGTTCCTCGGTCAGCCCGCGCACCAGCCCGTCGACCGTCTCCGGCGGCCCCGTTCCGGCCAGCGCCGGGCCCCGCCACAGCGACAGCGCCCGGCGCAGGAGCCGGGCCCGGGCCTCGCCGCCGGGGGTGGTGTGCGCCTGCCGCACCAGGGCCCGGAACAGGTGGGCGTCGACGAGGTGCGGGTGCGCGGCGAGCAGGTAGCCGTCCGCGCGGCTCAGCACCTCGACCGATCCGCCGGTCGGGGCCGCGCGCAGGCGGGAGACGCTCACCTGCACCGCGTGCCGGGCGGTTCGCGGCGGCCCGGCGGGCCAGGTGAGGTCGATCAGCCGGTCCGTCGGGACCAGCCGGTTCGTCTCCAGGGCGAGCACCGCGAGCAGGAAACGCTGTTGGCGGGGCCCGAGTTCGAGCCGGACGCCGCCGCAGCACGCCTCCACCGGGCCGAGCAGCCGGATCTCCACGTCCGCCTCCGCTCACCGAAGGGTGACTTCATGTCAGACCGACGATAAGCGAGGCGACAGTTCGCGTCAATCTGACATTTTCTTGCTAGGCTGCGGCCATGGCACCCGCCGGCCCGGACATCGCGCCCCGCGTCGACCGTCGGCACGCGACCCTCCAGATCACCGTCGACCTGGTGATCATGACCGTTCGCCACGGCGCCCTGCACGTCCTGCTGGTGGAGCGGGGAAACGAGCCGCACCGGGGGCGGCTGGCGCTACCCGGCGGCTTCCTGCGCGACCGGGAGAGCCTGCGCGACGCCGCCAGACGGGAGCTGCTGGAGGAGACCGGCCTGGACGCGGACCGCCTGCACCTCGAACAGCTCGGCACCTACAGCGAGCCGGACCGGGACCCGCGCGGCCGGGTGGTCACCGTCGCCTACCTGGCCATCGCGCCCAGCCTGCCGGCACCGGTCGCCGGCACCGACGCCCGGCACGCCCGGTGGGAACCGGTCGACGTGGTCACGGTCACGCCGGCACAGCTCGCCTTCGACCACGACGAGATCCTCCGGGCGGGGCTCGAACGGGTCCGCGGCAAGCTGGAGTACACGACCCTGGCCACTGCCCTGTGCGGGGAGACCTTCACAATCGGCGAGCTGCGCCGGGTCTACGAGACGGTGTGGGGGATGCCCCTCGACCCGCGCAACTTCAACCGGAAGGTCACCGGCACCGAGGGCTTCGTCGTGCCGACCGGCCAGAAGCGGCAGCCAGCGACGGGTCGACCGGCGGCGGTGTACCGGCGTGGCCCCGCGACGGCCCTCTACCCGCCGATGCTCCGGGCGAGGATCACCACAGACAGCGACTAGCTTGTATCTTCAGGGTCATGCCGTCGCGCCCCGACTCCCCCGGCGGGCACGGCGTGGACGTGGTGTTCCTCACGGCCCTCGGCCTCGAACACGACGCGCTCCTCGCCCACCTGGTTGACGCCCGGCCGCGCGTCGACTCCGACGGCACCCACTACACCCTCGGCGACCTGCCCGGACGGGGCCCCGCGCCGCGTACGACAGTCGCGCTGGCGCTGGTCGGCGAGGGAAACCTCGCGGCGGCCGCGCTCGCCGGCCGGGCGATCCGCGGGTTCCGGCCCCGGGCGCTCCTGCTCGTCGGCGTCGCCGGTGGGCTCACCTCCGACGCGGTGCTCGGCGACGTGGTCGTCGCCACCCGGATCCATGCCTACCAGGGCGGCCGGCAGGAGGCCAGGCGGTTCCGGCCCCGGCCACGGGGCTGGCCGGTCTCGCACGGCCTGGAACAGCTCGCCCGCGCCGTGGCCCGGGACGGCGGGTGGTGCGGCGACGCGCCCGCACCCCGGGTGCACTTCAAGCCGATCGTCTCCGGCGACGTGGTGCTCGACTCGCGGGAGGCCCCGGTCGCCCGGCTGATCGCCCGGCACTACAGCGACGCGACCGCCATCGACATGGAGAGCGCCGGCGTGGCCGAGGCCGCCCACCGCTCGGACTTCCACCAGGTCATCACGATCCGCGGCGTCAGCGACGCCGCCGACGGCGGCAAGCGCCGCGCCGACACGGCGGGCTGGCAGCACCGGGCCGCCGCGAACGCCGCCGGCTTCGCGGTGGCACTGGCGCGGGCCGTCGGCGGTACGCCCCGGGTCGCCGACGGCCAGGGAGACACGCGGACCACTGCCCCGGCGTCCACCGAGCGGGCCCCGTCCACCGAGCAGGCGCTGTCCACGGCGCGCGCCCCCGGCACCTCGCGGCCGGAGCGCGCCCGCCGGCTCCCGCAGTTCCTCTCCGCCGCGGCCGTGGCTGCGGTGGCGATCCTGCTCTACCTGGGCGTCAGCACCGTCGTGCGGCGCGGCGACGGACCCGACGAACCGGTCGACACGAGCACCGGCACCTGGGCGCCGGCCCGCAGCGGGAGCGGCGTCCGGCTGGCGGACTGGCGCACCCTGGACCTGGAGACCGGGGACACCGCCGACTACGACATCGACGGCGTGGGCAACCTACCGGGCATGGACCTCGCCCTCTCCCACGACGCCAGCCGCCTGATCGCGCTGGGGCCGGCCCGGGTGGCGGTGCTCGACACGCCCGGCGAGGCCGCCGTCGACCGCTGCCTCGCCTCCGAGGAGTACGTCGACGGCCTCTACACCAACCTGCGCGAGCTGCTCAGCCAGGGCCGCGACGTGTGCGTACGCACCCAGGAGGAGAACCTGGCAATGCTCACCGTGCAGCGATCCCCGTCCGCCGCCTCGGCCCGGGTCGAGTTCCGCTACACGCTGTGGAAGCTCCGCTAGGTGTACTGACCCGCTAGGCCAGGCCCTTCAGGAGCTGACGGGCCATCACGATGCGCTGCACCTGGTTGGTGCCCTCGTAGATCTGCGTGATCTTGGCGTCCCGCATCATCCGCTCGACCGGGTAGTCCCGCGTGTAGCCGTAGCCGCCGAGCAGCTGCACGGCGTCGGTGGTGATCTCCATGGCCGCGTCCGAGGCGAAGCACTTGGCCGCCGCGCCGAAGTAGGTCAGGTCGGCGTCGCCCCGCTCGGACTTGCCGGCCGCGGCGTACGTCAACTGCCGGGCCGCCTCCAGCTTCATACCCATGTCGGCGAGCATGAACTGCACGCCCTGGAACTCGGCGACCGCCTTGCCGAACTGCTTGCGCTCCTGGACGTACCCCTTGGCGTAGTCGAGCGCGCCCTGGGCGATGCCGATGGCCTGCGCGGCGATGGTGACCCGGGTGTGGTCCAGGGTCTTCATCGCGGTGCCGAAGCCGGTGCCCTCGGCGCCGATCATGCGGTCCGCGGGGATCCGGACGTTGTCCAGGTAGACCTCGCGGGTCGGCGAGCCCTTGACGCCGAGCTTCTTCTCCGGTGCGCCGAAGCTGACCCCGGCGTCGGACTTCTCGACCACGAAGGCGGAGATGCCCCGGGAGCGGGCCGACGGATCGGTGACCGCGAAGACGGTGTAGAACTCCGACACCCCGGCGTTGGTGATCCAGCGCTTCACGCCGTTGAGCACCCAGTGATCGCCGTCACGCACCGCGCGGGTGGTCATCGACGCCGCGTCGCTGCCGGCCTCCGGCTCGGAGAGGCAGTACGAGAACATCGCCTCGCCCGCCGCCACCGGGGTCAGGTAGCGCTGCTTGAGCTCCTCGGAACCGGCCAGCAGCAGCGGCATGGTGCCGAGCTTGTTGACCGCCGGGATCAGCGAGGACGAGGCGCAGGCCCGCGCCACCTCCTCGATCACGATGGCCGTGGCCAGGGCGTCCGCGCCCGCGCCGCCGTACTCGACGGGGACGTGCGGTGCGTGGAAGTCGGCGGCCCGCAGCGCGTCGTATGACGCCTTCGGGAACTCGCCGGTCTCGTCCGCCTCGGCGGCGTGCGGCGCCACCTTGGCCGCACAGACCTCACGGACCGCCTCCCGGATCGCCTCGTGTTCCTCGGGCAACCGGTAGACGTCGAACGACTGCTCTGCGGCCATGTCGGCCCCTCCCCTTCACCGCTATCATGCGCAGTCTGTAGCGTCTCCTGACCGCCGACGGCGCAGACTGAAGGATAGCGGCCCGGTTCGGGGTCATGTTACCGCCGCGTAGCCTTGGACGTGGCGGAGCGCCGACGCCGCCCAGCGACGAAGGAACAGGCAGACGTTAGAGTCCCTCCGGTGCCCGCCCAGGCGCCGCAGCAGAACGCGACGCGACGACGCGACGCCAGCGCGAGCGGAGAAGACAGGCGTGACGATCCCGTACCCCAACACCCAGCCGATGCCCGCCATCGCCGCGGTGACGCCCCCCTCCGGCGCGCAGCGACCGCGGGTGACCTTCCTGGGCACCGGCTATCTCGGCGCGACCTACGCCATCTGCTACGCGGAACTCGGCTACGAGGTCCTCGGCTTCGACGTCGACGCCGACAAGATCGCCATGCTCAACGCGGGCGAGGTGCCGATCCACGAGCCCGGGCTCGACGAGCTGCTCAAGCGCAACCTGGCGGCCGGGCGGCTGCGGTTCAGCACGGACATCTCCGAGGTCGCCGACTTCGGTGACGTGCACTTCATCTGCGTCGGCACGCCGCAGCGCGCCGACGGGATGGGCGCCGACCTGTCGTACGTCGAGGCGTCGGTCACCAGCCTGGCCCAGCACCTGACCCGCAAGGCGCTGATCGTCGGCAAGTCGACAGTGCCGGTCGGCACCGCCGAGTGGGTGGAGCAGCTGGTCAGCAAGCACAGCCCCGCCGACCTGGGCGTCGAGGTGGCGTGGAGCCCCGAGTTCCTCCAGGAGGGCTTCGCCGTCGACGACGTGCTGCGGCCCAACCGGATCGTCGTCGGCGTCAAGAGCGAGTGGGCCAACGGCATGCTCTACGCCGCCCACAAGGGCGTCTTCGACCTGGCCGCCACCGAGGACCGCGAGGTGCCGCTGGTGGTCACCGACTTCGCCACCGCCGAGCTGGTCAAGGTCGCCGCGAACGCCTTCCTCGCCACCAAGATCTCCTTCATCAACGCGATGGCCGAGGTCTGCGAGGCCTCCGGCGGCGACGTCACCCACCTCGCCCGGGCCATCGGCTTCGACCCGCGCATCGGCAACCGGTTCCTCCAGGCCGGGCTCGGCTTCGGCGGCGCCTGCCTGCCCAAGGACATCCGCGCGTTCCAGGCCCGCGCCCAGGAGCTGGGCGCCGGGGAGGCGCTGCGCTTTTTGCACGAGGTCGACCTGATCAACCTGCGCCGCCGGACCCGGGTGGTCCAGCTCGCCGCCGAGCTGCTCGGCCGCCGCTCCGGGCCCGCCGGTCCGGACCTCTCCGGCACGCGCGTGGCCGTGCTCGGCGCGACCTTCAAGCCCAACACCGACGACGTACGCGACGCGCCGGCGCTCTCCGTCGCCTCGCTGCTGCGCAAGGCGGGCGCCGACGTGCACGTCTACGACCCGCAGGGCATGGAGCGGGCGCGCGCCGTGGCACCCGAGCTGGTCTACGAGCCCGGCATCAACGAGGCCGTGACCGGGGCGGACCTGGTCTGCGTACTCACCGAGTGGGCCGACTTCCGCAACGCCGACCCGGTGGCCCTCGGCGAGCTGGCCGCCGGACGCAAGGTGGTCGACGGCCGCAACTGCCTGGATTCGGCACTGTGGACGCAGGCCGGCTGGGAGTACCGCGGCATGGGCCGCCCCTGACGATCGACGACCGACGGCCGGTCGCGGAGCACGCTCCGCGACCGGCCGTTCGCCGTACGCGTGGACGATCTTTGCCCCGGACCCGCCGACAACTGTCGAAATCCGCGCCCACATTGGGCATGCTGCCAAGGTGGGAGTCCACAGTGCGGGTGGAGGGGTGTCGTGGCGAGCTTTCAGTGCTCCTCGTGCGGCCGGGAGATCAAACCGGCCGCCAGCTGCCCGCACTGCGGTGCGCACCAGCCACAGTGGGTCGAGCACCTGGCGGAGATCGAGCGCTCGATCGCGGAGATGAAGGCCCGCGAGGCCGCCATCGCCAGCGAGCAGCGGCAGATCGCCGCCAAGATGCAGGCCGCGCTCTTCCAGCGGGACATCCTCGCCCACGCCGGTGAGGAACGTCTCAAGCAGGCCACCCGCCCCCGTCGGGTGCTGCGCCGCAGGCCGGGCCGCCGGCCGCCCACGGCCGCCACCGGCGCCCCGCCCCGGGTCCCCCGGCAGGGCACCCCGGCCGGCCCCGAGGACCCGCCGCCGCCCCCGCCGTCGACCGCCACCTGGCTCGACGCCGACGACCCGGAGCACCCGCCGGAGGCGTCCTCCCGCGAGGTGCAGAACATCCCCCTCGGGCTCGGCGCGCTGCTGCTCGGGGTCGCCGCCGTGGTCTTCGCCGCCGTGGCCACCAGCTCGATGGACGCGCTGGCCCGGCTGGGCATCCTGCTCCTCGCGACGGTGCTGATGCTGCTCGCCCCGCCGGTGCTGGCCCGACGCGGGCTCACCTCGACCGCCGAGACCATCTCGGCGGTCGGCCTGCTCCTGGTGCCGCTCGCCGGCTACGCGCTGTGGGCGGTGGACCAAATCGGCAACGGTGGCGCCTCGGGCGCGATCTTCGCCGGCGTCATCTTCGCCGTCACCGCCGGCGTCTCCTTCGGCTACGCCGGCTGGACGGGGCTGCGCGCGCCCCGGTTCGCCACGGTGCTGGCCGCGCAGCCGGTGCTGCCGCTGCTGGCATCCGACCGGATCACCGGCCCGGCCGGCTGGGCCCTCGTGCTGACTGCGGTGGCCCTGCTCGACCTCTGGCTGGCCCGGTCCGCGGTCACCGTGGAGCGGCCGGTCCGCCGGGACCTGCCCGGGCCCTCGGCGACACCCGCCGGGTCCCCGGCGACGCCCCGGCAGCGCCGCGCCGACAGCCGGCCCGAGGGGGCGCCCGAGGAGGCCGGCGAGGTGGTCGACGGCGGGCTGCCGGCGCAGGAACGGGTGCCGGCCGCCCGCCCGGTGCCGTGGCTGCGCGAGCTGACCTGGGTGCTGCACGGGGTGGCGGTCGCCCTCGCCCTCGCGTACGCCGTCTCCGCCCTGCTCCGCGCGAGCACCGTGCCGGCCGCCACCGGGACCGGCGTGGTGCTGCTGCTGGCCGCCGCGGTGGGGCTGGCCGGGACGCTGGTGCTGCGCCGGCCGCCGCTGCCCGACCTCGGCGCCGGGATCTTCACCCTCGCCGTGATCGGCGCGCTGAGCCGGATCGCCTCGGTGGCGTTCCCCGGGCGGGCGCTGCTGCTGATCACGGCGGTCATCACGCTGACCGGGCTGGCCGTGCGGGCGGTGCCGGAGGCGGCCCGACGCGGGCCGCAGCTCGCCTCGGCGGTGGCGCTCACCGTCAGCGGGGTGGTGGTCGCCGGGGGCGCCCTGCGCGCCGGGGTCGCCCCCGTCCGGGCCGCGCTGCCGGCCTGGGCGGCCGACCTGGGCCGCTACCCGGCCGAGCTGTCGGCAGCCGTGGGACCGGCGGCCTGGCAGCTCGCCGCGAGCGCCTTCCTGCTGACCGTCGCCGCGGTGCTGGCCCTGCCGCCCGAGATCCGCCGGGAGTTCGCCGTGGTCGGCGCGGCGCTGACCGCGCTCGCCGTACCGGCGTCGTTCGGTCTCGGCTGGGCGGTGGCGCCCTGGCCGATGGTGCTGACGGCGGTCGGCATCGGGGTGGTCGGGCTCTCCGCCCGCACCGAACGCGCGGCGCTGGCGCACGCGGCGACCGCCGCCGGCGTCGGCCTGTTCGGCGCGGGCGCGGGACTGGCCCGGCCGGCGCTGACCACCGCGGTCCTGCTCACCCTGTTCGCCGCCGGAGTCCTGGTCGCCGTGGCGCCCCGGATGCGGCTCGCCCCGGCGGCGGCCGACACCGTATCCGCGTGGGCCGCCGGGGGCGCGGCGTTCGCGCTGCCGGGCGCGGTGGCCGCCTTCGTCGCCGCGACCGTGCCGGTCGACCCGACGCCGACCCCGGCGAGCCTGCGCGAGGTCACCGTCCCGGTGCTCGCGGCCAGCTTCCTGGCGGTCTGCGTCACCCTCGGGCACGCCGCCATCGTGCAGGTCTCCCAGCGTCGCATCCCGACGCCGCTGGCGGTGGGCACCGCCCTCGGCGCGGTCACGGTCACCGCCGCCGCGTTCGGGGCCCCGGGCGCCACCGCCGCCGACGCCTGGGTCGGCGGCCTGCTGCTCGTCGCCGCCGCGATGGTGGTGTTCGCCGGTCCCATCGACGCCGGCCGGCGCTCCGATCTCACCCTGGACGGCTCCGACCTGGCCGCCGCGGCGGTGACCGCCGCCCTGATCGCCACCCTGGCCCGGATCGCGGCCGTACTCGCCCCCGGCGGGCAGCTCGCCGTCGCCGCCGCGCTGGTGCTGGTGGTGGCCGTGGCCGCCCGGGCCATGCCGGAGGAGTGGCGACGGGGGCCGATCGTCGGCCTCGCCGTCGGCGGCGTGCTGATCGGGCTGCTGGCCGGCTGGAGCGCGCTGCGGGGCGGCCTGGGGGTGCTCGCCACCCCGGGCCCGATCTGGGCCGGTGACCTGACCGGTTGGCCGGCCGGGCCGACCGGTGGGTCGATGTGGCAGGCCCCGGTCGCGCTGGCCCTGCTCGGCGTCGCCGCCGCCGTCCTGCTGCCGCCACCGTGGAAGTACGACGTGTCGGGCGCGGCGGCCGTGCTCGCCACGATCGGCGCGCCGGCCGCCTTCGACCTGCCGTGGTGGTCGCCCGTCCTGGTCGGCGGCATGGTCGCCACCGTCTTCGGGGCCGCCGCCGTGGCCGCGGTCGACCCCCGCGCTGGCCTGTCCCGGGCGGTCGTGGCCGGTGTCGTCGCCCTGCACGCCGCCGGGGCGGGACTGGTCCGGCCGTGGACCACCGCGCTGGCGCTGGGCAGCATCGCGCTGATCGGCATCGTGGTGGCGGCGCTGGCCCGGTCGCTGGCCGTGCCGCTGGTGGAGGACATCGAGACCGAGGGGATGCCGCCGCACCTCGCCCAGATCGGGGGCGCCGCGGCCGGTGCCGCACTGCTCGCGTTCCCGGGCGCCGTCGCGGCGCTGGCGGCCGAGTTCGGGCGCCCGCCGGAGGTGCTGCTCACCGCCGCGTTGGCCGCGTCGAGCCTGGGCCTGGCGGCGGTGGCCGCCGCCCGGCGACGGATCCCGCAGTACCTGCCCTGGGCCAGCGCGGCGGTGGTCGGCGGCGCCACGGTGAGCGCCCTGGCCGCCGTCCCCGCCGGCATGCCCGTCGGCGTCTACGCCGCCGCGGCGGCCCTGCTCGGGGTGCTCGCCGAGCTGGTGCGGGGCGCGACGGAACCGCCGGTCGGCGCGGCCCAGCCGGTCCGGCGCTGGTCGGTGCTGCTGGACGGCGCGCTGCGGCGGCTGCCGGACGACGGCACGCGGCGCCGCTGGCGGGTCAGCCCCGCCGCCGGTGCGCTCGCCGCCGCCGCGCTGCCCACCGCCCTGGCGCTGGTGTCGATCGCGCCGTCCCTGGTCGTCGCCCTGGTCGACCCGCACCGCAGTCTGGGCCGGGTGTGGCAGGGGCCGCCGCCGGAGCTGCTCACCCCGCCACCCGACGCGGTCGACGCGACCCACGTGCTGACCGCGCTGCTGCTGACCGCGACCGCCGCGCTGGCCGCCACCGGCTTCAGCGGCGGGCGGCGCTCCCGGGCCGTGCCGGTGGTGCTGCCCGGTGCCGCCGTCACCCTGCTGATCACCCCGGTCTCGCTCGGCAACGGCTGGCCGGCGAGCACCCTGGCGGCGCTGTCCGTGTTCACCATCTCGATGCTGGGCCTGGCGCTCACCCCGCCCCCGCCGCTGGCCGAGCGGGCCCGCTCACTGCGGCTGGCCAGGGTGCTCGTCTTCGCCATCGGCCTGGCCGCCGGGAGCGCGGGCCTGGTCGGCGGCCTGGCGACGCGGGAGCTGACCCTGTTCACCCTGGGCGGCGCGGTCGGCGTCGGCGCGGTGGCCGCGATCTTTGGCACCACCCAGCGGGCGCGCATCCTCGGCTGGCTGTTCGCCTCGCTGATGGCGCAGCTCTTCGTGCTCACCGCCGGCCTGGTGGCCGGCCTCGCGGCCGTCTGGTCCGCGTTCGGCGTACTGGCGGTCGGCGCGGCCCTCCAGGTGTTCGCCGCGACCCTGCCCCGGCTGCGTCGCCCCGAGGCCCAGCGGGAGGCGGCCACCGTCGAGTGGAGCGGGTACGCCGCCGCCCTGATCGCCCTGGCGTTGGCCTTCGACTCGCCCCGGCACATCGCGGCGCTGCTGGCCGCCTGGGGTGCGGTGCTGGGCGTGGCGGCGACCCGACCGGGCCGCCGGCCGGTGGAGCGGCGCATCCTGTTCTGGGCGGTGGTGGTCTGCGAGATCGCCGCGTGGTGGATCCTGATGCGGGTGGCCGACGTGGCGCTGCCGGAGGCCTACACGCTGCCCTTCGCGGCGCTCGCCCTGCTCGTCGGCGTGCTGGAGTTGCGGCACCGGCCCGACCTGAGCAGCTGGGTCGCGTACGGGCCCGCGCTGGTCGCCGCGTTCGTGCCGACCCTGGCGATCGTGCTGGCCACCGACTCCAGCACGCTGCGCCAGGTGCTGCTGCTGCTCGGCGCCGTGGCCGTCCTCGTCTTCGGGTCGATGAGCCAGCAGCAGGCGCCGGTGATCGTGGGCGCCGCCGTGACGGCGATCGCGGCGGTGCACGCGCTGTTCAGCCTGGGCCCGTGGCTGGCCCTGATCCCCGTCGGCATCCTGCTGCTGGCGCTCGGCGCGAGCAACGAGCGCCGGCGCCGGGCCCAGGAACGGCTCCAGACGGCCCTGCGCGGCATGCGATGAGACCGGCGGGGCCCGTCCCCCGGCGGTCAGTTGCCACTGCTGGTTGGCACCGTCGAGAGGCCGACCGTTGGATCACCGATCCGGAGAACACGTAGCGTGACTTCTCGGCTCGACCGGGCGTATGCCCCGTCTCCCCTTTGCTCTGCACCCATTGATGCAACAGTCACCGCGCGTAGCGAATGCTTGAGGCGTCAACCACTGCGGCTTTGCGAAAACGCCAGTTCAGGACGCTGGTGCGCGGAGGTATGCAGAGCAAAGGGGCGAAGAAGGGGTTGACACCCCGAGCCGTCACCGTAACCCTGCGCAACCCCGGCATCCGTCACCCACAGCGACGAGCCCCAGAGTCCGGCCGACGCGGAAACGTCAGGCGAGGGAGGCGCGCAGGGCCGCGTCCTTCTCGGCGACCAACTGCTCCAGGTCGGCCTGGTAGGCCGACATCCGGTCGAGCAGGGCGCGGTCGGCGGCGGCCAGGATGCGGACGGCGAGCAGCCCGGCGTTGCGGGCGTTGCCGATCGACACGGTGGCCACCGGCACGCCGGCCGGCATCTGCACGATGGAGAGCAGCGAGTCCATCCCGTCGAGGTGCTTCAACGGCACCGGGACGCCGATCACGGGCAGCGGGGTGACCGAGGCGACCATCCCGGGCAGGGCGGCGGCGCCACCCGCCCCGGCGATGATGACCTTCAGTCCCCGGTCGGCTGCGGCGCGCCCGTAGTCGATCATCTTGATCGGCGTACGGTGCGCCGAGACGACCTCGACCTCGTACGGCACCTCGAACTCGTCCAGCACCTCGGCGGCGGCCTTCATCGTCGGCCAGTCCGAGTCGCTGCCCATGATCAGCCCAACGACGCTCACGCCCGCCCCTCCCGCAACCAGCGGGCGGCTCGCGCGGCCCGCGTCCGTACGTCGTCCAGGTCGTCACCGAGCACCGTGACGTGCCCGATCTTGCGGCCGGGCCGCACCTGCTTGCCGTAGAGGTGCACCTTGGCGCCCGGCTCGGCCGCGAAGAGGTGGTGCAGCCGCTCGTCGATCGACATGCCGCCCGGCTCGCCACCGAGGACGTTCGCCATCACCACCACGGGAGCGGCCAGCGAGGTGTCGCCCATCGGGTAGTCGAGCACCGCCCGCAGGTGCTGCTCGAACTGCGACGTGCGTGCGCCCTCGATGGTCCAGTGCCCCGAGTTGTGCGGCCGCATCGCCAGCTCGTTCACGACGATCCGGCTGCCCCCGGGCGCGGCCGGGTCGGCGACCTCGAACAGCTCCACGGCGAGCAGGCCGACCACGCCGAGCGCGGTGGCCAGGTCGATGGCGAGCTCCTGGGCGGCGACCGCCAGCTCCTCCGGCAGGCCCGGTGCGGGGGCGAGCACCTCGACGCAGATGCCGTCGCGCTGCACCGTCTCGACCACCGGGTACGCGGCGACCTGCCCGAACGGCGAGCGCGCCACCTGCACGGCGAGCTCCCGGCGCAGCGGCACCCGCTCCTCGACGATCAGCCGGGTGCCGCCGGCCAGCAGGGTCGTGGCCAGCTCCCCGGCCTGCGCCGCGTCGTCGACCATCCACACGCCCCGGCCGTCGTACCCGCCGCGGGCCGCCTTGAGCACGACCGGCCAGCCGATCTCGTCGCCGAACGCCACCAGGTCGGCGGGCTCGGCGACTCCTCGCCACGCCGGGTTCGGCGCGCCCAGCTCGCCGAGCCGCTCCCGCATGACCCGCTTGTCCTGGGCGTGCAGCAGCGCGTCGGCCGGCGGGAAGAGCTTCACGCCCTCGGCGGCCAACGTGCGGATGTGCTCGGTGGGGACGTGCTCGTGGTCGAAGGTGACCACGTCGCAGGCCTTGGCGAAGGTGCGCAGCGCGGCGAGGTCGGTGTGGTCGCCGTACTGGACGTCGGCGGCGACCAGCGCGGCGCCGTCGTCGGGGGCCAGCGCGAGCACGCGCAGCGACTGGCCGAGGGCGATCGCGGACTGGTGGGTCATCCGGGCCAGCTGGCCACCGCCCACCATGCCGACAACGGGCAGACCGGTACGGGAATCCATAGCGGCGCCAGCCTATCGGGACGCCCCGCCACCTGCGCCGCCGGATGGCGCATCGAACACCCACCGCCGCTGCTGAAAGGATCATGGCATGACGATTCGCAGTCTGCTCCGTGGCCTGCCGGTGCTCGCGCACGACATGCCGTCGTTCGATCCTGCCGCCGCCCCGGCCGAGCCGCTGGCCCTCTTCGTCGAGTGGATGGCCGCTGCGATCGACACGGGCGTCGACGAGCCGCACGCGATGACCGTTTCCACCGTCGACGCCGACGGCATGCCGGACGTCCGGGTGCTGATCCTTAAGGACCTCGACGAGGCCGGCTGGCACTTCGCCACCAGTTCGGCCAGCGCCAAGGGCCGTCAGCTCGCCGGGAACCCCCGGACCGCGCTCAGCTTCCACTGGCGCGAGCAGGGCCGCCAGGTCCGGGTGCGGGGAATCGCCTCCCCGGCGGACCCCGACGTCTCCCGGGCCGACTTCCTGGCACGGCCCGACGGGTCACGGATGGCCGGACTGGCCGGCCGGCAGAGCGACGTGCTCACCGAGCGCGCCGAGTTGGACCGCGAGCTGGCCCGGATCCGGAAGCGGCTGGCCGCCGATCCCGATCTGGTCGCCGAGACGCACACCGTCTACGCGGTCGCGCCGCACAGCGTCGAGTTCTGGCAGGCGGACGCGCAGCGCCGGCACGTCCGGCTGCGCTACCGCCGCACCGGCACGGGCTGGGAACGCGAGCAACTCTGGCCGTGAGCACCCGCACGGACCGGAGGCGTCAGCGCCGGCCGAGCTGGCCGACCAGGTCGTCCACCGTCGTCACCGGGCGCTCACAGACGAAACCCCGGCAGGCGTACGCGGTGGGCCGCCCGTCGACCATCGGCCGGTCGGCGAGCAGCGGCACCCCGGGCTGGCCCGGGCGGCCCGCCACGATCACCGCGCCGGGCGGGGCGTGCCGGTGTGCCGCCGCGACCAGCGGGTCCCCGGCCGGCTCGTCGGTGACCACCGCGATCTCGTACGGCCCGGAGAGCAGCGCCTCGCCGACGGTGGCCGCGTAGCCGGTGAACCGGGCGTGCCGGCCGACGATGGGCGCCACGGTCGACAGGGCGGCCTCGGCGGCCTCCCGGTAGCGGGTCTCCCCGGTCAGCGCCGCGTACGCGACAAGCGCCGCGACGATCGCCGAGCGCCCCGACGGGGTGGCGTTGTCGGTGGGGTCGGCCGGTCGGCTGACCAGGCGTTCCGCGTCGTCGGCGGTGTCGTAGAAGGCGCCGCCCGGCGCGGCGAACCGCTCCAGCGCGACGTCGAGCAGTCCACCGGCCAGTTCCAGCCAGCGCCCCTCGCCGGTGAGCTGGTGCATCGCGCAGAACGCCTCGGCGACGCAGCCATAGTCCTCCAGTACCCCGGCGGGATCGCCGACCACCCCGTCGCGGGAGACGCGGCGCAACCGCCCGTCGACGATGTGCACCTTCGCCAGGTACTCGGCGGCGTCGCGCATCGCGCCGTAGGTGCCGTCGGCGACGCTCTCCAGCGTCTGCGACCCCTCGTCGGGGCCCGCCGGACCGAGCGTGTCGGCCATCCGGTTGAACTCGGCGATCGCGGTGATGGCCAGCCCGTTCCAGGCGGCCACGACCTTGTCGTCCCGGGCGGGCTGCGGCCGTGCCCGGCGCGCCTCGAGCAGCCGGCCGACGACGTCCTGCCAGCGCTGTCGCACCGCCGGGTCCGCGTCGTCCACGTCCCGGGCGAGCCGCAGCACGCTGGTGCCGTGCTCGAAGCTGCCGGCCTCGGTGACGGCGAAGAGGTCGGTGGCCCAACGGCCGTCCTCCTCCCCCAGCACCTCGACGAGCTGGGTCGGCGTCCAGGCGTAGGTCGCCCCCTCGACGCCCTCGGTGTCGGCGTCCAGCGCCGAGGCGAACCCGCCGCGCGGCATATTCAGCTCGTCGGCGAGGAACCAGGCGGTGTCCTGCGCGACGCGGCGGGCCAGCGGATCGCCGGTCAGGCGCCAGAGCTGGGTGTACGCCCGCAGCAGCAGCGCGTTGTCGTAGAGCATCTTCTCGAAGTGCGGCACCGTCCAGTGCCCGTCGACCGAGTAGCGGGCGAAGCCGCCGGCGAGCTGGTCGTAGATGCCGCCCCGGGCCATCGCCTCGCAGGTGTGCCGGGCGATCTCCAGGCTGCGCGGC
Source organism: Micromonospora sp. NPDC048868 (assembly GCF_043198195.1). Taxonomy (NCBI): domain Bacteria; kingdom Bacillati; phylum Actinomycetota; class Actinomycetes; order Micromonosporales; family Micromonosporaceae; genus Micromonospora; species Micromonospora sp. NPDC048868. Next base: position 114,813 of record NZ_JBICUN010000006.1, on the reverse strand, counting down.
GAGCCGGTGCGCTGGTGGTGCCGCAGCAGGAAGAGCAGGTTCATGTGCGGCGGGAACTTCGGCGCACCGCCGAAACCGCCGTTCACCTCGTCGTACTCCTTGGCGAGCTGGTCGGCCGCGGCGTCGAGCAGCGCGGCGTCCAGCGGCGCGGTGGGCCCGCCCACGGCCTGCGCGCCGCCGATCGCCTCGACCACGGCGGCGCCCTGCTGGACGACGGCGTCGCGCTGGTCCCGCCAGGCTGCGGCGACCGACTGGAGCAGCCGGACGAAGTTCGCCCGGGGAAAGTAGGTGCCGCAGAAGAACGGGGTGCCGTCGGGCGTGGCGAAGACGGTCATCGGCCACCCGCCCTGCCCGGTCATCGCCTGGGTGGCGGTCATGTAGACGGCGTCGACGTCGGGGCGTTCCTCGCGGTCCACCTTCACGCAGACGAAGTCGTCGTTCATCAGGGCGCCGACCTGCTCGTTCTCGAACGACTCGTGGGCCATCACGTGGCACCAGTGACAGGCGGCGTAGCCGACCGAGATGAGCACCGGCACGTCCCGGCGCTTCGCCTCGGCGAACGCCTCGTCGCACCAGGGCCACCAGTCGACCGGGTTGTCGGCGTGCTGGAGCAGGTACGGGCTCGTGGCGTCAGCGAGTCGGTTCACCCGACGACCATAACCACCCGGTGACGCGCCCGCCCGCGCTCCGACGTGGACCAGTCCTCCCCGGGCCGTGCGGCGGGCTCGGGTCAGGAGGCCCCGTCGGCGCGCAGCGGGAAGACGTTGGGACGGGCCTCGTCGAGCAGGGTGCCGAGGACCGCCCCGATCTTGTCGGCCGGCATCGGCTTGAAGAAGTGGTAGCCCTGGGCGGCCGTGCAGCCCAGCTCGGCCAGCGCGAGGCGCTGCTCGGCGGTCTCCACGCCCTCGGCGACCACCCGCAGCCCCAGCTCGTGGGCGAGGCCGACGGTGGTCCGTACGATCGCCGCCGCCTCCGGGGAGTCGGCCATCCGGATCACGAAGGAACGGTCCACCTTCAGCTCGTCCACCGCGATCCGGGTGAGGAACGTCAGCGACGAGAAGCCCGTACCGAAGTCGTCGACGGCGAGCTGCACGCCCATCGACCGCAGCGTGGCGAGCACCTCGTCGATGACCTCCAGCTCGCTCATCACCACCGTCTCGGTGATCTCCAGGACCAGCCGGTCCGCCGGCACCTGGTGCCGGCGCAGGGCGTCGGCGATCTCGGTGGGCAGGCGGGGGTCGAGCAGGCTGCGCGCCGACAGGTTGACCGAGATCGGCACGTCGAGCCCGTCGCGGGCCCAGCCGGCGGCGACGGCGAGCGCCTTGTCCAGCACGTAGCGGGTGAAGGTGCCGAGCTGCTCGCTGTTCTCCACCGGGCGGATGAAGTCGTGCGGCCCGAGCCAGCCCCGGCGCGGGTGCCGCCAGCGGATCAGCGCCTCCACCCCCGTCGGGGCGCCGGTGGTCAGGTCGACCGCCGGCTGCAACGCCAGCACGAGCTGGTCGTCGGTCTTCAGCGCCTCGCGCAGCTCCGCCAGCAGGGCCAGCTGGTCGGTGCTGGCGGCGTCCCGGGCGAAGTCGTACGCGGCGACGCTGCCGCCGCCCTCCTTGGCCTGGTACATGGCGATGTCGGCCCGGCGCAGCAGCTCGGTCAGGTCGGCGGTGCCGGCGTCGGCGACCACCACCCCGACGGAGACCTCGACGGACATCCGCACCCCGGCCACCTCGGTCGGCGCGGCGAGCCGCTCGGCGATCTCGCGGGCCTGCCGCAGCGCGTACGCCATCGGGGCGGCCCGGTCGCCGATCACCGGGACCGACGTCAGCAGCAGCGCGAACTCGTCGCCGCCGAGGCGGGCGAGCAGGTCCCCGGGGCGGGCGAGGGCGCCCAGCCGGTTGGCGGTCAACCGCAGCAGCTGGTCGCCGGCCGCGTGCCCGAGGGTGTCGTTGACCTCCTTGAACTGGTCGATGTCGAGCAGCAGCAGCGCCACCGGGTGGTCGTGGGCGAGCTGGCGCAGCGCCTGGTCGCCCTTGCTGAGCAGGGCCGACCGGTTCACCAGCCCGGTGAGCTGGTCGTGCACCGCCTCGTACGACGAGCGGGCGGTGACCAGGCGCAGCTCGCGGTGGGTCGCGGCGTCGTGCAGCGCGGCGGCGAGCGCGTCGCCGAACGCGGCCACGGCGTCGCGTTCCCGGGCGTTGGGGGGCGCGCAGCGCGGGAACCGGACCCGCAGCTCGCCCACCCGGGCGGCACCCACGGAGAGGGTACGCACCAGCTCGTGGTCCTCCGGCTCGGTCCGGCCGGGCGGTGCGACCTCCCGGTCGACCAGCTGGCCGCCCGGGTCGCCCCGGTAGCGCCGCCACCGGCCGTCGCCCCGGGCCACGTCGACGTCGACGAGTTCGGCGTTGAACAGGGTCAGCGCGCCCGTCACGGCGGCCGTGGCGACGCCCCGCTCGTCGAGCTGGTTGAGCGCGGCGGTGGCCTCGGCGAAGGCCCGCCAGGTGCGCCGTTCCTGGTCGGCGCGGAGCCGGTGCCGGTAGGTCTGCTGGAGCAGCCAGAGCGGCGGCGGGAGCAGCAGCAGCCAGCGCGCGTCGAGTTCCAGCAGCGCCACCACGACCAGGCCGACGGCCACGTTCCCGACGAACATCAGCAGCTTGCCCCGCAGCGCGGCGAGCAGCGGCGGCCCGACGGGGATGCCGTGCCGCAGCGCCAGGGTGGCGCCGCCGAGCCAGGCGGTGGCGAGAAGGTAGGTGACCGAGCCCGCGAGCACGGCCAGGGCGAGCGCCGGGGTCGGCGTCGCCAGCAGCGGCTCGCCGAGCACGGTGGTGACGGAGACGGCCAGGGCGGTGGCGGCGGTCAGCGACGCCGTGATCCGGACGACCTCCAGTACCGGCCGCCGATCGCCGAGCAGCGACATGGCCGACCAGGCGAGCGCGGCGCCGAGGAGCGCGGCGGAGGGAAGCCAGCCGGTGGGCGTCAGGTAGAGGCAGATGATCAGCGCGGCCTCGCCCCAGGTGATGCTCACCATCCCGGCGGCGGTGCGGAAGCGCAGCCGCGCCAGCTGGGCGACGGCGAACACGGCGACGGCGAGGCCGAAGCGGGCCGGCCCGCCGAGCGGGTCGTCGGCGGGAAGGTGGGTCGGGGCGCTCCACCCCAGCCCGGCGGCGACCAGCGCGGTCAGCGCGACTGCGGCGGTGAGCAGGAGCAGCCGCGCGGGGGTGCCCCGGGCTCCGACCCGGTCGGTCGACTCGCCGGCCCTGCCGGAGGTCACCGGGCCGCTCCGCCCGCGGGCCGCTCGCCGGGACGACGGGCGGCCGCTGGTGTGGTGGTCATCGGCGCCCCCTCCCGCGCACAGCTCGGGAACTCTTGGTCCCCCCGGCGAGAGGCTAAGGCAAACCCGGTGGCCGCAACAGGGGGCGACGACCGGGTTCGACGTGAATCATGGGCGGACTAGCCGTTGCGACGCTGCTGACGCCCGGTGGGAGCGGCGGAGGATGAATCCTGCGTCAGCGCACCATCTGTCGGATCGACGACTGCCGCGTCCGCCTGGTCGGGGGTCGCCGGCGGGCCCTGCTGGGGGAACCGGTCGGGCAGCCGACGCAGCCGGGAGTTCATGTTGCGGATCAGCAGGACGGTGGCGGTGGCCAGAACGAGGATGAGGAAGAGGCCCATCGGCCCGGCCAGGCCACCCGTGCGGGTGTCCCCGAAGTTGTTCTGGGCGAGCACCTCTGCGGCGGTCAGCATGGCGTTCCTCCGGTGTGCGGTTGGTGACCAGGGTAGCCCCGGCCCGGATCAGCGGGCATGGGCCGTCTCGCGCACCCCGGCGAAGAGGTCCGACTCGGGCAGCGGGCTGTCGACCAGCGAGCGCACCAGCTCGAAGTCCTCCGTCGGCCACGCCCGCCGTTGCAGCTCCATCGGCACCTGGAACCAGAAGCCGTCCGGGTCGATCTGGGTGGCGTGGGCGCGCAGCGCGTCGTCGCGGACCGGGAAGTAGTCGGCGCACTCGACCCGGGTCGTGATCCGGGGGCCCTTGTCGGGGCGGTCCTCCCAGCGCTTGATCCACTCCTCGTAGGGCGACGTCAGGCCGGCGGCGAGCAGCGTCTCGTGCAGCGCCATGATCTTGCCCTTGGAGAAGCCGATGTCGTAGTAGAGCTTGAGCGGCTGCCACGGCTCGCCCAGCTCCGGATAGCGCTCCGGGTCGCCAGCGGCCTCGAACGCGGCCACGCTGACCTTGTGGGTCATGATGTGGTCGGGGTGCGGGTAGCCGCCCTCCTCGTCGTACGTCGTGACGACGTGCGGACGGAACTGGCGCATCAGCCGCACCAGCGGGCCGGCCGCCACCTCGACGTCCTGGAGGGCGAAGCAGCCCTCGGGCAGCGGCGGCAGCGGGTCGCCCTCGGGCAGGCCGGAGTCGACGAAGCCGAGCCACGCCTGCTCGACGCCGAGGATCGCCCGCGCGGCGTCCATCTCCGCCCGGCGGACGTCGGCGATGTTGGCCCAGACGTCCGGTCGGTCCATCTTCGGGTTCAGCACGCTGCCGCGCTCGCCGCCGGTGCACGTGACCACCAGGACGTCCACGCCCTCGGCGACGTACTTCGCCATGGTCGCGGCGCCCTTGCTCGACTCGTCGTCGGGGTGTGCGTGGACGGCCATCAGTCGCAGTTGCTCTGCCAACGTCGGCGCTCCTCGTCTCTGGCCCCGGCGGACCCCCCGCGGGACCGCCCGGCTGACCTGCCGGAATCTTCCCCCCGCGCCGGGACCTGCCGGTGCCGACCTGTCATATTTGACGACGGGACGGGCTGGGAAGATGGAACTCTGCCATTCTTGCCGATGCCCCCGACAACGACGCCAGGAGATACCCGCCGGTGACCGAGACGCACGCCACACTTCCGCCGGGCGCGCCGGCCTTCCCGCCCGGCCGGTACGGCCGCCGCCGGGAGCCCGGGCGTCGCCGGCCGCTGCTGGTGGCGCTGCTGGTGGTCGCCCTGGTCGCGGTCATGACCCTGGTCGCGGTGCGGCTCTACCGGCAGTACGGCGACCCGAACTACGACGCCGAGGTGATCACCTACACGGGGATCACCGACAGCCAGGTGCTTGTCGACTTCCGGGTCACCCTGCCGAAGGGGGGCTCGGCGGTCTGCCTGCTGCGCGCCCGGGACCGCGACGGCGCCGAGGTGGGCCGGGAAGAGGTCACGGTGACCGCCCGCCCCGACCAGCGGCAGGCGACCGCGCAGCACCGGCTGGCCACCACCGCCCGCCCCTTCGTCGGCGAGGTGCTGCGCTGCCGGCCCGCGGGCTGAGCGGCCACGGCGCGGGCTCGGGCGCGCGGCCCGGACAGCCTCGGCGGCCCGGGCACCGGGGGTACCGCCGGTGTTCGAGCGCGCCCTGTGTCGTACCGCACTGGTAACTTGGAAGTTCACCTGTCAGCCAGCACGCACGAACGAGGAGAACGCCTGTGTCCACTGGCAACGAGGCGCCCGCCACCTGGCTGTCCCAGGACGCGTTCGACCGGCTCCAGGGCGAGCTCGACGAGCTGATCGCCAACCGGCCGGTCATCGCCGCCGAGATCAACGCCCGCCGCGAGGAGGGCGACCTGCGGGAGAACGGTGGCTACCACGCCGCCCGCGAGGAGCAGGGCAAGGCCGAGGGGCGCATCCTCTACCTCAAGGAGCTGCTCCGCACCGCCAAGGTGGGCGGGGCGCAGGCCGCCGACGCGGTGTCGCCCGGCATGGTCGTGACGATCTACTTCGACGACGACAAGGACGACACCGAGACCTTCCTGCTCGGCTCCCGGGAGATCGCCTCGACCACCGAGCTGACGGTCTACAGCCCGGAGTCGGCGCTGGGCCAGGCGATCCTGGGCGGCCGGGCCGGCCAGACCTGCACCTACACCGCCCCCAGCGGGGCCGACATCAAGGTGACCGTGGTCAGCTTCGAGCCGTTCTCCGGCTGAGCCCCCGCCGCCTGGCCGGAGCGGCCCGGGCTGGCGACACGGCCGCCCGAGCGCCGATCCGGCCGGGCGGCGACGACGAGCGACCCCGCGAGGCGTGGCACCGGTCCCGGTGTCACGCCTCGCCAGCGAATACCACCTGGTAGCCGCTGGCCCGCAACGCGCTGATCAGCGTGTCGGAGTGCTCGACCCCCCGGGTCTCCACCGACAGGGCCACCTCCACCTCGCCCAGGCGCAGGTGCGGATTGGCCCGCTGGTGCTCCACGTCCACCACGTTCGCCCGGTGCTCGGCGATCTCGCCGAGCAGCGACGCGAGCTGGCCGGGGCGGTCCGAGCAGCGCACCGTCACCCGCAGGTAGCGGCCGGCGGCGGCGAGGCCGTGCTCGATCACCCGCAGCATCAGCAGCGGGTCGATGTTGCCGCCGGAGAGCACCGCCACCACCGGCGCCTGCACCTCGACGACGCCCGCCAGCAACGCGGCCACGCCCACCGCGCCGGCCGGCTCGACCACCTGCTTGCCCCGCTCCAGCAGCATCAGCAGCGCCCGGGAGATGTCCTCCTCGGAGACCGTGACGATCTCGTCCACCAGCTTGCGGACGTGCGTGAAGGTGAGTTCCCCCGGCCGGCCGACGGCGATGCCGTCCGCGATGGTGCCGAACGCCGGGAGGCGTACCGGCTCGCCGGCCACCAGGGAGGGCGGGAAGGCGGCGGCGCCGGCGGCCTGCACCCCGATGATCCGCACGTCGGGCCGCAGCGCCTTGGCCGCCACCGCCATGCCGGAGACCAGCCCGCCGCCGCCCACCCCCGTGATGATCGTCCTGACCTCGGGGCACTGTTCGAGGATCTCCAGGGCCACCGTGCCCTGGCCGGCGATCACGTCCCGGTGGTCGAACGGGTGGATCAGCGTCGCGCCCGTCCGCTCGGCGTAGGTCTGCGCCGCGACCAGGGACTCGTCGACGGTGTTGCCGACCAGCTCGATCTGCGCGCCGTAGCCCTTGGTGGCGGCGACCTTCGGCAGGGGCGCGTTCACCGGCATGAAGACGGTGGCGTGCGTACCGACGAGGCCGGCGGCGAGCGCGACCCCTTGGGCGTGGTTGCCGGCGCTCGCCGCGACCACCCCGTGGGCCCGCTCCGCCTCCGACAGCCGGGAGATCCGCACATACGCGCCGCGCACCTTGTACGAGCCGGCGCGTTGCAGGTTCTCGCACTTGAGCCACGTCGGCCCGCCCAGCGCCGCGCTGAGCGGCCGGGAGGGCTCCAGCGGGGTGGTGCGGACGACGTCGGCGAGAAGCTCCCGCGCGGCCCGTACGTCGGCGAGACCGACCAGTTCCGTCATGCCCTGATCGTGCCACCCGCCACCCGCGCCGACGCGCGGCACGCCACCTGTCAGACGGGGGCGGGGATCCGCGGGTAGCCGGGGGCGTGGCGGGACCAGGGCGCCTGCATCTCGAACTGGCCGGCGACGCCGAGGAGCAGCAGCTCGCTGCCGGGCGGGCCGATCAGCTGCACCGCGACCGGCAGCCCGTCCGGGCGGCGGCCGACCGGCACCACCAGCGCGGGCAGGCCGGCGATGTTCCACGGCGCGGCGAACGGGGCGTACCTGACGTTGGTCAGCATGTTGGCCCGCCAGGACCGGCCGGACCAGCCGCCGGCCTCCGGCGGCGCGGTGGCCAGGGCGGGCGTGAGCAGCAGGTCGACCGAGTGGTCGGCGAAGAAGCCGATCGAGCGCTCCCGCCAGGCGGCCCGGTCGGCCTCCCGGACGTACCCCCGCCGCTGCGCCCACTCCCCGAGGGCGACGTGCCGGCGGCTGCGCCGCTGGAGGCCGCGCCGGTCCAACCCGGCGGCGCGGACGTCGGCCGCCGCGGCGGCGAACCAGGTGGCGATGCCCTGCAGGCCCAGGGCCGTCGGGTAGACCGGGTCGGCCGGCACGGTGTCGTGGCCCGCCGCCGCGAGCAGCCGCCCGGCGGCGGCGACCGCGTCCCGGTTGGGCGCGTCGGCGTGCACGCCCCGCACGGGCGAGCGGAGCGAGACGCCCACCCGCAGCCGCTGCGGCGGCACCAGCTTGTCCGGGCGGCGGCCGGCCAGCACCGAGAAGCCGACGGCCGCGTCGGCGACCGTGCTGGTCAGCATGCCGTGCTCGGTGAGCCCGAACCAGTCGTCCGCGCCGAGCTGGCACGGGACCACGCCCCGGCCCGGCTTGAGCCCGACCAGGCCGCAGCAGGCCGCCGGGATGCGGATCGAGCCGAGGCCGTCGTTGCCGTGGGCGATCGGCACCAGGCCAGCGGCCACGGCCGCGGCCGCGCCGCCGGACGAGCCGCCGGGGGTACGCCGGGTGTCCCAGGGGTTGCGGGTCACGGCCGTCTCGTCGTCGGTGAGGCCCCAGAGGCCGAGCTCCGGCATCCGGGTCACCCCGAGGATCACCGCGCCGGCACCGCGCAGCCGCCGGACCACCTCGTGGTCGGCCTCGGCCACCGGCGTACGCACCGCCGCCGACCCGTTCCAGGTGGGCAGCCCGGCGACGGGGGTGTTCTCCTTGACCGCCACCGGCACCCCGGCCAGCGGGAGGTTGGCCAGGTCCTCCTGCTCGTCGACCTTCTCCGCCTCGGTGATCGCCTCCCCGCCGCGTACCGTGCGGAACGCGGCGAGGTCGGCGTCGACCCGGGCGATGTGGTCCAGGTGGTCGGCGACGACCTGGGTGGCCGTGACGTCGCCCCGGCGTACGCCCCGGGCGATCTGCTTGGCGGTCGCCCCCACCCAGGTCGGCATGATGTCCTGCACGGCCACCCTCCCAGCCAGCGGTCAGCCCAGCGCCTGCTCCAGATCGGCGAGCAGGTCGTCGACCGTCTCGATGCCGACAGACAGTCGCACGAGATCGCCGGGAACTTCAAGCGGCGAGCCGGCAGCACTTGCGTGTGTCATCCGGCCCGGGTGCTCGATCAGGGATTCCACGCCGCCGAGCGACTCGGCGAGGATGAAGAGCTTCGTCCGGTTGCAGATCTCGACGGCGTGCTCCTCGCCGCCGGCGGCCCGGAACGAGATCATGCCGCCGAAGCGGCGCATCTGCTTCGCGGCCACCTCGTGGCCCGGGTGCGCGGGCAGCCCCGGGTAGATCACCTGGCCGACCTTGGCGTGCCCGTCCAGGTAGGCCGCGATCCGCTCGGCGTTGTCGCAGTGCCGGTCCATGCGTACGCCCAGGGTCTTGATGCCGCGCAGGGTCAGCCACGCGTCGAAGGGCCCGTTGATGGCGCCCATCGCGTTCTGGTGGTAGCGCAGCTCCTCGCCGAGCCCGGCGTCGGCCGCGACCAGCGCGCCACCGACCACGTCGGAGTGCCCGCCGATGTACTTGGTGGTCGAGTGCACCACCACGTCCGCGCCGTGCGCGATCGGCTGCTGGAGGTACGGCGAGGCGAACGTGTTGTCGACGACCAGCAGGGCGCCCACGTCGTGCGCGACGCCGGCCAGCGCGGCGATGTCGGCGATGCCGAGCAGCGGGTTGGTGGGCGTCTCCACCCAGACGATCCGGGTCCGGCCCGGCTCGACGGCGGCCCGGATCGCGTCGGGGTCGGAGACCTTCGCCGGGGTGAAGTCCAGCCCCCAGCGCTCGGCCACCCGGGCGAAGAGCCGGTACGTGCCGCCGTACGCGTCGTCGGGGATCACCACGTGGTCGCCCGGCTTGCAGACGGTACGCAGCAGGGTGTCCTCGGCGGCCAGGCCGCTGGCGAAGGCGAGCCCGACGGGGCCGCCCTCCAGCGCGGCGAGGCACTCCTGGAGGGCGTCGCGGGTCGGGTTGCCGGAGCGGCTGTACTCGTAGCCCAGCCGGGGCGCGCCGACGGCGTCCTGGGCGTAGGTGCTGGTCTGGTAGATCGGTGGGATCACCGCGCCGGTGCGGGCCTCGGGGTCCTGGCCGGCGTGGATGGCGAGCGTGTCGAAGCCGTGACTCATCCCGTGAGGCTAATCCCCCGTCCCGAAGGCTGGAACGGAACGGTGCTGTCGGGTCCGCGCCCACGGCGGCGGGCCGGCGCGGGGACGTCTCCCATCCGGACGGCCGGCATAGCCTGGACGGATGAGCGGGTGCGTGTTCTGCGGGATCGTGGCCGGCGAGACCCCCGCCTTCCGGGTCGCCGACGAACCCGACGGGGTGGCGTTCCTGGACACCCGGCCGGTCTTCAAGGGGCACGTGCTGGTGGTGCCGCGCACGCATCTGGTCGCCCTGGCCGACCTGCCCGCCGAGGCGCTGGCCGGCTACTTCGGCCTGGTGCGGCGGCTCGCGGTCGCCGTGGAGGCCGGCACGGAGGCCGGTGGCACGTTCGTGGCGATGAACAACAAGGTGTCCCAGTCCGTCCCGCACCTGCACACTCACGTCGTGCCGCGGACGAAGGGCGACGGCCTGCGCGGCTTCTTCTGGCCGCGCACCCGCTACGCCGACGACGCCGAGGCCGAGACCTACGCCGCCCGCATCACCGCAGCCCTCTGACGCGCCCCAGCCGCCCGCAGCGGGCGGGGCGGGCGGTGGCCAGCGGAGCCGGCGGACGCAAGCAGGGGCCGGCGGAGGCGGGGCAGGGCCAGCGGGGGCCGGGGGTGCGGGCAGAGGCCGGCGGAGGCCAGCGGAGCCGGCAGACGCAAGCCAGGGGCGGGCGGAACCGGGGAGAACGCGACAGCCCACGCACAGCGGGCAGGGCATGGCGGGCGGCAGGGAGCGAGTCGGGGCGGCAGGCCCCCTTGGCGCGCACCTCTCGCTACCCTGCGTCACGCAGGGTAGCGAGAATCAAACGTCACGCTCTGCAACGGGCGCGCGGGGCGTTCCGGGTACCCTCTCGCGCCCTTTGCTCTGCAGCCGTATCCGCACCAGGTCGCTGACCTGCCACGACACGAAACGCCCGCGCCACCGCGACAGGGCCAGGCACCACCCAGCGTGACTGTTGCGTATAGGGATGCAGAGCAAAGCGGGTGAGACGAGGGAGGCGCAGGCGGCGGTCCGCGTCACCGAGAGCGACGGAGCGGGCGGCGGACGTGACCGGCCCGGGCGCACCACCGCTGCCGGGGGACGACTGTGACCCTCTCGTGCACGGCGGTCGCCTGAGTGTGGGTGGAACGGGTAAGGAAGGCGGATCCGGCGGTGTTGCACGCTGGGAGAGGTACGAGAGGAGTCCCACCGTGTTCCTGCGCCGCATGAAGGCCGAACTGCCCACCTCCGACCAGGCCCTGCCGGGTCGCCTGATCGCGATGCCGATCGCGGACCGGCACGAGGTGCTGGGCACCCCGCTCAAGGGTCCCTTTCCGGAGGGCGCACAGGTGGCCGTGTTCGGCATGGGCTGCTTCTGGGGGGCCGAGCGGCTGTTCTGGACGCTGCCGGGTGTGATCACCACGTCCGCCGGCTACGCGGGCGGCATCACGCCGAACCCGACGTACGAGGAGGTGTGCTCGGGAATGACGGGGCACGCCGAGGTGGTCCAGGTGGTCTACGACCCCGCCACGATCAGCTACGAGGACCTGCTGAAGGTCTTCTGGGAGAACCACGACCCGACCCAGGGCATGCGCCAGGGCAACGACGTGGGCACCCAGTACCGGTCGACGATCTACGTGACCACGGACGAGCAGCTCGCCACCGCCCAGGCGTCCCGGGACGCGTTCGCACCGATCGTGGCGCGGGCCGGCAAGGGCGAGATCACCACCGAGATCGACCGGCTCGGCCAGTACTACTTCGCCGAGGACATGCACCAGCAGTATCTGGCGCCCACGAAGAACCCGAACGGGTACTGCAACCACGGCCCGAACGGGCTCAGCTGCCCGGTCGGCGTCGCCCGGGTGCCGTCCGACCTTCACTAGTCTCCTGGACAGAACCGGCCGCCACCGCTCCCCCACCGACACCGACGTGGAAATTTCCTGCCCGAGGTGTCGTATCCGCTCGACGCCGTTCGTAGCGGAGATGGTGGCAGACAAAGGTCCGCCCGAGACGAGGGAGCAGACATGGCCGAGTACCTCATCTACTTCAACCAGCAGTGGGTCGGCGACCACACTGAGGAGTGGTTTCGCGCGCGCGGGCCACTCGCCAAGGCGGTCGTGGACGAGATGAAGGCGGCCGGGGCGTACGTGTTCGCCGGGGGCCTGGAGGAAGGGGACACCCCCGTCTTCAGTGCCGACGCCACGAGCGGCACCTTGGTGTTCACCGACGGGCCCTACGTCGAGACCAAGGAGTGGCTGGGCGGGCTGACCGTGGTGGACGTCGCCGACGTGGAAACGGCCCGGATGTGGGCCGGCAGGCTCGCGGAGGCATGCGGCTGGCCCCAGGAGGTCCGACGGTTCGGCCACCTCCCGCAACCCGGTGACGAGTGAGTGGGGAGTCGACACGGCAACCCCGGCACAGTCACGGAGGCCGGCGCGGCATCGGTCGCGCCGGCCTCCGCGCTTGCGGAACTGAGCAATCGATCACATCCGCCGCCGGGCGGAAACCGCCCCATCCGCCACTCCTGACGCGGTCCGCCACCGGAGCCGACACGTGCCGTGACGGAATCGAGCAGTGTAGCAAAACTTCAAGAAACTGTTATCAGCTCAACGGGCAATCCTCGTAGCCCTCTGGCAGCATTGCCTGGCATGTGCGGACTTGCGGGAGAGTTCCGCCGTGACGGCTCACGCGCCGACGTGTCGGCGGTGGAGCGCATGGCGGCCACGATGAGCGACCGGGGGCCCGACGACAGCGGCGTCTGGGCCCAGGGCCCGACGGCCCTCGGACACCGCCGCCTGAAGATCATCGACCTCTCCGCAGCGAGCGGGCAACCGCTGGTCGACCCCGGTGCGGGCCTGACCGGCGTCTTCAACGGGTGCATCTACAACTACCGCGAGCTGCGCGAGGAACTCCAGGCCAAGGGCCACCGGTTCTTCTCCTCCGGCGACAGCGAGGTCGTGCTCAAGGCGTACGCGGAGTGGGGGCTCGACTTCGTCGACCACCTGATCGGCATGTTCGCCGTGGCGATCAGCGAGCGGGACACCGGCCGGCTGGTGCTGGCCCGGGACCGGCTCGGCATCAAGCCGCTCTACCTGGCCGAGACGCCCGGCGCGGTGCGCTTCGCCAGCACCCTGCCCGCCCTGCTGGCCGGGGGCGGCGTCGACACCGGCATCGACCCGGTCGCGCTCGCGCACTACCTGAGCTTCCACAGCATCGTGCCGCCGCCGCGCACCATCCTGCGCGGCGTCACCAAGCTGCCCCCGGCGACCGTACGGGTCTACGAGGCGGACGGCCGCACCTCCGAGCGGGTCTACTGGGACCCGTCCTTCACCCGCTCCGCCGAGCGGGCCGGCTGGTCCGAGAAGGACTGGCAGGACGCCCTGCTGGAGTCGCTGACCACGGCCGTACGGCGGCGGATGGTCGCCGACGTGCCGGTGGGCGTGCTGCTCTCCGGCGGGCTGGACTCCAGCCTGGTGGTCGCCCTGCTCGCCGGCGAGGGCCAGCGCGGGCTGTCCACCTTCTCCATCGGCTTCGACGCGGTCGGCGGCCGGGAGGGCGACGAGTTCCGCTACTCCGACCTCGTCGCGCAGACGTTCGACACCGACCACCACCAGATCCGGGTGGCCGCCGCCGACCTGGTGCCGCCGCTGGAGGCGGCCGTCGCCGCGATGTCCGAGCCGATGGTCAGCCACGACTGCGTGGCGTTCTACCTGCTCAGCGAGGTGGTGTCGCAGCACGTCAAGGTCGTCCAGTCCGGCCAGGGCGCGGACGAGATCCTCGGCGGCTACCACTGGTACCCGCCGCTCGCCCGGGTCGGCCGGGACCGGGCGCTCGACACGTACGCCGGGGCCTTCTTCGACCGGGACGCGGCCGGGCTGGCCCGGGTGCTGAACCCGGCCTGGCTGGCCGACGGCGACCCGGCGCGGGAGTTCGTGGCCGCGCACCTCGGCCGGGCCGGGGCGGAGACCGCCGTCGACGCCGGCCTGCGGATCGACACCCAGGTCATGCTGACCGACGACCCGGTCAAGCGGGTGGACAACATGACGATGGCGCACGGTCTGGAGGCCCGCGTGCCGTTCCTCGACCACGAGTTCGTCGAGCTCGCCGCGAGCTGCCCGCCGGAGCTGAAGCTGGCGCAGGGCGGCAAGGGCGTGCTCAAGGAGATCGGCCGCCGGGTGCTGCCGCACGAGGTCATCGACCGGCCGAAGGGCTACTTCCCCGTACCCGGCCTCACCCACCTGGAGGGCAAACTCCTCGACCGGGTACGCGACGCGCTCTCCGCGCCCGAGGCCCGCCGCCGCGACCTGTTCCGCGCCGACTACGTCGACGCCCTGCTCGCCGACCCGAACGCCGAACTGACCCCGTTGAACGGAAACAAGCTGTGGCAACTCGGACTCCTGGAAATGTGGCTCCAGAGCCACGGAATCGACTCACCGTGACCGACACCCTGGCGACCGGCGCGGCCCGTACCGACCGGTCGCGCAACAGCCGGCGACGGGAGCGGGTGGGCCCCGGCGGCGATCCGATGGCGCCGGAGCCGGCGGAGCCGCCGACCCGGGAGGGCCACACCGACGTGGTGCTGGACTGCGGCTGGGGGCGGCTCGTCTTCGGGCAGACCTTCGTCGACCAGGCCGCCGTCGCCGCCGTGCTGCGTTCCGAGGCCGCCGGCTCCCGGGACATCTGCATCTACCTGCGCGACCCGCACGTGCTGGTGTCCCGGCTGCCCGACGAGCTGTTCATCGATCCGTCGCTGACCTACCGGCTGCCGCTCGACGGGGACCGCCCGACCGGCGACGGCGACGTGCCGGGGCTGACCATCCGCCCCCTGGCCGACGCCGCCGACGCGGACGCGGTCAACCGGATCTACGCCCGCAACGGCATGGTCACCGCCGGGGTCGACGTGCTCGTCGCCAACGCGCGCACCGACCGGTTCCTGCACCTGGTCGCCGAGGACGCCACCGGCGAGGTCGTCGGCACCATCACCGGCGTCGACCACGTCGCGGTCTTCGACGACCCGGAGAACGGCGCCAGCCTGTGGTGCCTCACCGTCGACTTCAACACCGCGCCGCCGGGCACCGGCCAGGCGCTGATCACCGCGCTGGCCGCCCGCCTGGTCGAGCGGGGCCGGGCGTACGTGGACCTGTCCGTGCTCGCCGAGAACGGCGGGGCGATCCGGCTCTACGAGCGGCTCGGCTTCTACCGCACGGCGACGCTCTGCGTGAAGCGGAAGAACCCGATCAACGAGCGGCTCTTCCTGCCCGCCATGCCCGAGGGGTACGACCAGCTCAACCCGTACGCCAGGATCGTCGCCGACGAGGCGATGCGGCGCGGCATCCGGGTGGAGGTCACCGACCCCGCCTGGGGTGAGCTGCGGCTGAGCAGCGGCGGGCGGACCGTGCTGACCCGCGAGTCGCTGTCGGAGCTGACCTCGGCGGTGGCGATGAGCCGCTGCGACGACAAGCGGGTCACCCGCCGGATCCTCACCGAGGCGGGGCTCTCCGTGCCGCGCGGCCGGACCGCCACCGGCGACGAGGACGACACCGCCTTCCTCGCCGAGGTCGGCCGGGTGGTGGTCAAGCCGGCGCGCGGCGAGCAGGGCAACGGCATCACCGTGGGCGTACGGACGCCCGAGGCGCTGGCCGCCGCCGTCGAGCTGGCCGCCCGGTTCTGCCCCGACGTGCTGATCGAGGAGATGCGCGCCGGCGAGGACCTGCGCGTCGTCGTCATCGACCACGAGGTGGTGGCCGCCGCCGTCCGGCGCCCCGCCTCGATCACCGGCGACGGGGTGCACGACATCGCCGAGCTGATCGAGCGGCAGAGCCGCCGCCGGGCCGCCGCCACCGGTGGCGAGTCCCGCATCCCGCTCGACGACATGACCCGCGACGTGCTCGCCGAGGCCGGCCACGAGCTGCACGACGTGCTGCCCGAGGGGCAGGTGCTGGCCGTACGCCGGACCGCGAACCTGCACACCGGCGGCACCATCCACGACGTCACCGCCGAGCTGCACCCGGCGATCGCCGAGGCGTGCGTGGCGGCCAGCCGGGCGCTGGACATCCCGGTCACCGGGCTGGACCTGCTGGTCGGGGCCCCGGACCGGCCGGAGCACGTGTTCATCGAGGCCAACGAGCGGCCCGGCCTGGCCAACCACGAGCCGCAGCCGACCGCTGAGCGCTTCGTGGACCTGCTCTTCCCCGGCACCCGGGCGCCGCAGCGGCTCTGGACCCCGGCCGGCCCGGGAGGTGCGGCGTGAGCCCGAGGCCCCTGGAGATCGACCTGGACTACCTGCGCCAGGTGCTGGTGGAGCTGCTGGAGATCCCGAGCCCGTCGGGGCGTACGGACCACGTGCAGCAGTACGTCGGCGAGCGGCTCTCCGCGCTCGGCATCCCCTCCACGCTGACCCGCCGCGGCGCGCTCAGCGCCTGCCTGCCCGGCCCCCGCTCGACGGGCGCCGACCGGGCGATCGTGGTGCACACCGACACCATCGGCGGCATGGTGAAGCGGCTGAAGGAGAACGGCCGGCTGGAGCTGAAGACGATCGGTACGCACAGCGCCCGGTTCGCCGAGGGCGCCCACGTGCGGATCTTCACCGACGACCTGGAGCGGGTGATCACCGGCCAGGTGCTGCCGCTCAAGGCCAGCGGCCACCGCTACAACGACGACGTGGACCTCCAGGGCGTCGGCTGGCAGCACGTCGAGGTGCGGGTCGACGAGCCGGTCGAGGACGTGGCCGGGCTGCGCGCCCTCGGCATCGACGCGGGCGACTTCGTGGCGTTCCTGCCGAACCCGACGATCACCCCCAGCGGGTACGTCAAGTCCCGGCACCTGGACGACAAGGCCGGCGTGGCGGCGGTCCTCACCGCGCTCAAGGCGCTGGTCGACGCCGGCGTACGCCCGGCGGTCACCGCGCACCTGCTGGTCACCGTGACCGAGGAGATCGGGCACGGGGCGTCGCACGGGCTCGACCCCGACGTGGCGGAGATCGTCTCCGTGGACGCGGCGGTGGTGGCGCCCGGCCAGCAGTCCCGCGAGGACGCGGCCACGCTGGCCATGGGCGACGGCGTGGGCCCGTTCGACTACCACCTGACCCGCAACCTGGCCTCGATCGCCGCCGAGCACGGGGTGGACCTGGTCCGGGACGTCTTCGAGTACTACCGCTCGGACGTGGCGGCGGCGGTGGAGGCCGGCGCGCACGCCCGGGTGGCGCTGCTCGGCTTCGGCGTGGACGCCACCCACGGGCACGAACGCACCCACCTGGAGGGCCTGCGCCAGCTCACCCAGCTGCTCTGCCTCTACCTCCAGAGCGACCTGGTCTTCCCCGAGTGGGACGCCGAGCCGGAGGGCGACCTGGCCGACTTCCCGTCGCTGGCCGTGCAGCCGGCCAGCGAGGAGGGCCCCCGCGAGGGCCCGATCGGCATCGCCGAGAACACCTGAGCGCCGGCCCGCCATTCCCCGGCGGCCGTGTGATCGAAATCCGTTGCCGGCGGCGCGAGGGCTGGATAGCGTGGCGGTACACGGGAAAGGAGGTGGTCCAGACTTGTATAGCAATCGGACTCGTGAGGTGGCTGTCCGCTAGCCGCTGTCCTCGACAGTGAAACCGTCCGCCGCGAGGCGGGCAACACAGCACCATCGTCGAGACCGTGTGGCAGCGGTGCGGCGAAACCACGACAGCCACCCGACCCCCGGGGTGCCGGCCCAGTCCAGCCGGCCCGTGCGCGAGCATGGAAGCCCCGGGGGTCGACCCTTTTCCGCGGGCCGGGTGGCCGACGCAGCCGGAGGTCACCGTGTCGATGCGCGAGCTGGTGGTGCTCGGCACGGCCAGCCAGGCCCCCACCCGGCAGCGCAACCACAACGGCTACGTGCTGCGCTGGGACGGCGAGGTGATCCTCTTCGACCCGGGCGAGGGCAGCCAGCGGCAGCTCCTGCACACCACGGTCACCGCCACCGACCTGACCCGGATCTGTGTCACCCACTTCCACGGCGACCACTGCCTCGGCCTGCCCGGCACCATCCAGCGGCTCTCCCTGGACCGGGTGCCGCACCCGGTGGCGGTGCACTTCCCGGCCGGCGGCGCGGAATACTTCGCGCGGCTGCGGCACGCCGCCAGCTTCCACGAGACCGCCGAGCTGCGCGTCGAGCCCGTCGAGGCCGACGGGCAGCGGATCACGCTGGGCGTCGGCGCGCTGGAGGCCCGCCGGCTGCGGCACCCGATCGAGACGTACGGCTACCGCCTCGTCGAGCCGGACGGCTGCCGGATGCTGCCGGAGAAGCTGGCCGCGTACGGCATCGCCGGGCCGGCCGTCGGGGAGCTGATCCGCGTCGGCCACCTCGACGTCGACGGGCGCCGCGTCACCCGCGACGAGGTGAGCGTGCCCCGGCCCGGGCAGCGGTTCGCCTTCGTCATGGACACCGGCCTCTGCGACGGGGTGTACGCCCTCGCCGAGCACGCCGACCTGCTGGTCATCGAGTCGACGTTCCTCGACTCGGAGGCCGCGCTGGCCGCCGAGGTCGGCCACCTCACGGCGGGCCAGGCCGCGCGGGTGGCGGCCGAGTCGGGCGTACGCCGGCTCGTGCTCACCCACTTCTCCCAGCGGTACGCCGACCCGGCCCGCTTCGCCGACGAGGCCCGCGCGCACTTCGACGGCGACCTGGTGATCGCCGAGGACCTGACGACCGTGCAGGTCCCGCCCCGGCGGGTAGCCTCGGCCGGGTGACGGTCACCCTGCGCCCCGCCACCGTCGACGACCTGATGGCGGTGGGCGCGCTGCACCAGCGTTCCCGGGTCGCCGCCTACGCGTCCTTCCTGCCGGCGCGGGCGCTGGCCGACCCGACGCCAGAGGCGATGGGCGCGTACTGGACCGAGCGGTGGACGTGGGAGCGGGACGAGCACCGGATGACGGTGGCCGAGCGCGCCGGCCGGCTGGTCGGCTTCAGCTATCTCGGCCCGGACGACGAGGGCGACCCGGTGACCGGCCTGCTCAACGCCATCCACCTCGAACCCGCCGAACGGGGCCGGGGCACCGGGCGCACCCTGATGGTCGATGCCCTGGCCGCCATGCCCGCCCGCGGCTGGTCCCGCGCGGTGCTCTGGGTGCTGCGGGACAACGCGCACGCCCGGCGCTTCTACGAGCGCGGCGGCTGGGCCCCCACCGGCACCGAACGCGACGAGCACGTCGGCGGGATGCTCACCCCCCAGCTCCGCTACGCCCGCCAGGTGTAAGGAAGGGCCCCTTGTTGACACTATGCGTCAACAAGGGGCCCTTCCTCACACGTCAGCGGGCGCCGAGGTGGGCCAGCAGGTCCTGCCGGGTGAGGACGCCCTTCGGCTTGCCGTCGACCAGCACCAGGGCGGCGTCGGACTTCTCCAGCAGACCGACCGCCTCGCTCACCGGCTGCCCGCCGCCGATCATCGGCAGCGGCTCGGCCATGTGCCGCTCGATGGTGTCGTGCAGGTGCGCCTGGCCGGTGAAGAGCGCGTCGAGCAGGTCCTTCTCGGCGATCGAGCCGGCCACCTCGCCGGTCACCACCGGCGGCTCGGCCTTGAGCACCGGGAGCTGCGAGACGCCGTACTCGCGCATGTAGTCGATCGCGTCGCGGACCGTCTCGGTCGGGTGCACGTGCACCAGCTCGGGCAGGCCGCCCGGCTTGCCGGCGAGCGCGTCGGCGACCGTCGGCTCGGTGCCCGAGTTGTCCAGGAAGCCGTACCGGGCCATCCAGGTGTCGTTGAAGATCTTGGACAGGTAGCCCTTGCCGCTGTCCGGCAGCAGCACCACGACCACGTCGTCCGGGCCGGCCTTGCGGGCCACCTCCAGGGCGGCCACGACGGCCATCCCGCAGGAGCCGCCGACCAGCAGCCCCTCCTCGCGCGCCAACCGCCGGGTCATCTCGAAGGACGCCTTGTCGGAGACCTCGATGATCTCGTCGGCGACACCCCGGTCGTACGTCTCCGGCCAGAAGTCCTCGCCGACGCCCTCGACCAGGTACGGCCGGCCGGTGCCGCCGGAGTAGACGGAACCCTCCGGGTCGGCGCCGACGACCTTGACCCGCCCCTCCGACGCCTCCTTCAGGTAGCGCCCGATGCCGGAGATGGTGCCGCCGGTGCCGACGCCCGCCACGAAGTGGGTGAGCTCGCCCCCGGTCTGCTCCCACAGCTCGGGGCCGGTGGTCTCGTAGTGCGAGCGCGGGTTGGCCGGGTTGCTGTACTGGTTGGGCTTCCACGCGCCGGGGATCTCCCGGGCCAGCCGGTCGGACACGTTGTAGTAGGAGCGCGGGTCCTCCGGCGCGACGGCGGTCGGGCAGACCACCACCTCCGCGCCGTACGCGCGCAGCACGTCCTGCTTGTCCTGGCTGACCTTGTCGGGGCAGACGAAGACACACCTGTAGCCCCGCAGTTGCGCCACCAGCGCCAGCCCGACGCCGGTGTTTCCGCTGGTCGGCTCGACGATCGTGCCGCCCGGCTGGAGGATGCCCGCCTTCTCGGCGTCCTCCACCATCCGCAGCGCGATCCGGTCCTTCACCGAGCCGCCCGGGTTGAGGTACTCCACCTTCGCCAGCACGGTGGCCTGGATCCCGGCCGTGACGTTGCGCAGCCGTACCAGCGGGGTGTTGCCGATCAGCTCGACGACGTTGTCGTAGTACCGCACCTCGTTGTGCCCTTCTCCTCCGGCGCCGCCGGCGGCGGCCGGGCAGACGTCTTCTCGACGCCCCAGGGTACGTGGGTTCAGGACGCCACGTGCCCGGGGATCACCGAGCTGCGCCGCGCCTCCCACTCCAGGAACCGCTCGGTCTCGGCCAGCACGCTGCCGGCCAGCCAGGTCACCATGACCGCGTCGTCGGCCAGCCCGAAGATCGCCAGCGGGATCTCGGGGAGCAGGTCGACCGGCGAGACGATGTACGCCGTCGCCGCGGTCATCAGGGCCAGCCGCAGGCCGCCGTCGTACTCCCCCCGGGTGGTGGCCCGGATCATCCGCGGCAGCGCGCCCAGCCGCGCCCCGAGCGACGGCCCGCCCCGCGACCCGGCCGCGAGTGCCCGGGCCAGCGCGCTGAACGCCGCTGTGCGCTTCAATGTCTTCCCCATGTTCGGCCCCTCTCCACGTGCCAGGGTGGCGTGCCCGCGCAACCGGCCCCCGGTCACCCGTACAGGTACCCAGGAGCGTCGGCTTCCAGGCACCCGCGAGCCGACACGACGACAGCGGTGTGTCGTGCCGGCGCGATAATGTCGCTGTATGGGGGTCGCTGGTTCCGTCGTCCCGGTTGGTCCGCGCTGGCAGCGCGCCCGGCAGGTCGCCCGCCTCGCGGCGATCGGCACGGGCGCCACCGCCGCGGCCGTGGTGGCGACCGGCGGCGTGCTCCTCGGGCAGGCCCGGCAGGCCCGCCGCACGATCCCGATGGCCGAGGCGCCCCCGCCGCGCTGCGACGGCGTCTACGGCGCGAAGCTGCCCGGCCCGCCGGTCACCGTCGTCGTGCTCGGCGACTCGTCGGCCGCCGGCTACGGCGTGCACCGCCGCCGGGAGACGCCCGGCGCCCTGCTCGCCACAGGGCTGTCCCGCCGCCTGCAACGCCCCGTCCGGCTGCACCGCTTCGCCGTGGTGGGCGCCATCTCGGCGGTGCTGCGGCACCAGGTGGAGGCGGCGCTGGAGTGCCAGCCCGACGTCGCGGTGATCCTGATCGGCGGCAACGACGTGACCAACCGCGCACCGTTCGCCCTGGCGGTGCGCTATCTGGTCGACGCGGTCCGCACGCTGCGCGCGGCCGGCTGCGAGGTGGTCGTCGGCACCTGCCCCGACCTGGGCGCGATCCGGCCGATCCAACCGCCGCTGCGGTGGCTGGCCCGGCACTGGAGCCGGCAGCTCGCCGCCGCCCAGACGGTGGCCGTGGTCGAGGCCGGCGGCTGGACGGTCTCCCTCGGCGACCTGCTCGGTCCCCGGTTCACGGCGGAGCCGACCCGGATGTTCGCCTGGGACCGTTTCCACCCCTCGGCGGAGGGCTACGCGATGGCCGCCGCCGCCCTGCTGCCGACCGTGCTGTCCGCGCTCGGCGCGGGGCAGGAACGCCGTCCGACCCTCGTCCGGGACGAGGGCGTGCGCTCGCTGCCGCAGGCCGCCCAGGAGGCGGCCCGCCACGCGGGCACCGAGGTCAGCGGCACCCGGGTCAGGGGGCGCGAGCGCGGCCCCGCCGGCCGGTGGGCGCAACTGCGCCGACGGGCCTTCTTCGGTGTCGGCGCGGCGCCGCAGCCCAGCCCCGCCGCCGACTCACCCACACTGGAGGGACTGGCATGAGCGAGCGCTTCATCCCCTCGGGGCTCGCCAATCGACTGGGCCGGGCGGCGACGCTCAGCCTCATCGCCGGCACGGTCGGCGGCGCCGCCGTCCTCGCCGGTCAGGCCTTCGCCGCCCGGCACCGCCGGTACGCCCAGCCGGAGCTGGCGCTCGCCCTGCGCGCCACGGTCGGACGGGCCGACGCGCCGCCGCTGCGCCTGGTGCTGCTCGGCGACTCGTCCGCCCTCGGCGTCGGGGTCGGCCGCCTCGACGAGACCATCGGCGGGCAGCTGGCCAACCTGCTCGCCGAGGGCCCGAGCGGTCGCCGGGTGCACCTGTCCAGCGTCGGCGTCTCCGGCTCACGCTCGACCGACCTGGCCACCCAGGTGGCCCGGGCGCTGCTCGGCGAGCGCCCCGACGTGGCGGTGATCCTGATCGGGGCGAACGACGCCACCACCCTGCGTCGCCCGGTGGAGGCCGCCGCCTACCTCGGGGCGGCCGTGCACCGGCTCCGCGAGGCCCGGGTGGAGGTGGTCGTCGGCACGTGCCCCGACCTGGGCGCCGTACGCGCCATCGCGCCGCCGCTGCGCAACGTGGTCGGCTGGTCGGGGCGGCGCGTGGCCCGCGCCCAGGCGGCGGCGGTGCTCGACGCCGGCGGCACGGTGGTCGACCTGGCCACCGAGACCGGCGCCGTGTTCCGGGCCGACGCCGGGACCCTCTGCCACGACGGCTACCACCCCTCCGCCGACGGCTACCGGGTCTGGGCGCACGCCCTGCTGCCGGCCGTCGCCGCCGCCGCGGCGGTCGCCTCCCGGCAGTGACCCGCCGGCCGCCCCCGCCCGGACGCGGTGCCCGCTTGCCGGCGCTGATCCACCCCGCCGTCCCGGCCGGGCACTGCGGCCGGCTCCCGGCACTGACCCGGCGGCCGTCCCCGCTGTCCCGCCGGGCGTGACATTTCCCGGCCGGTGGGCAGCTTCCGCCCGAAGTTACCGACGGGTTAACGTTGGTTCATGCCGACTGAGTCGTCCCGCGACGCCGTCATCGTCGCCACCGCCCGCTCCCCCATCGGCCGGGCGCACAAGGGTTCGCTGCGCGACGTCCGCCCGGACGACCTCGCCGCGACCATCGTGCGGGCCGCCCTGGACAAGGTTCCCCAGCTCGACCCGACCGAGATCGACGACCTCTACCTGGGGTGCGGTCTGCCCGGCGGCGAGCAGGGCTTCAACATGGCCCGGGTGGTCGCCACCCTGATGGGCCTGGACACCCTGCCCGGCGCGACGCTCACCCGCTACTGCGCGTCGTCGCTGCAGACCACCCGGATGGCGATGCACGCGATCCGGGCCGGCGAGGGCGACGTGTTCGTCTCCGCCGGCGTGGAGACCGTCTCCCGGTACGCCCGCGGCAACTCCGACGGGCTGCCGAAGGAGGCGCAGGCGCTGGTCGGCGGCGGCTGGGAGAACCCGCGCTTCGCCGCCGCGGCCGAGCGCTCCAAGGCCCGCGCGCAGGGCGGTGCCCCGGTCTGGACCGACCCGCGCGAGGCCGGCGAGCTGCCGGACATCTACCTGACCATGGGGCAGACCGCCGAGAACCTGGCCCAGGTGTACGACGTCACCCGCGCCGACATGGACGAGTTCGGCGTACGCAGCCAGAACCTCGCCGAGAAGGCCATCGCCGACGGCTTCTGGGCCCGGGAGATCACCCCGGTCACCACGCCGGACGGCACGGTGGTCAGCACCGACGACGGCCCGCGCGCCGGGGTCACCCTGGAGGGCGTCTCCGGGCTGAAGCCGGTGTTCCGTCCGGACGGTCGCATCACCGCCGGTAACTGCTGCCCGCTGAACGACGGCGCCGCCGCCGTGGTGATCATGAGCGCCCAGCGGGCCAGGGACCTCGGCATCACGCCGCTGGCCAGGATCGTCTCCACCGGCGTGACCGCCCTCTCGCCGGAGATCATGGGCCTCGGCCCGGTCGAGGCCACCCGGCAGGCGCTCAAGCGGGCCGGGATGACCATCGACGACGTCGACCTGGTGGAGATCAACGAGGCGTTCGCCGCGCAGGTGATCCCCTCGTACCGCCAGCTCGGCATCCCGCTGGAGAAGCTGAACGTCGCCGGTGGCGCGATCGCCGTCGGGCACCCGTTCGGCATGACCGGCGCCCGGATCACCGGCACCCTGCTAAACGCCCTGGACTGGCACGACAAGACGATCGGCCTGGAGACCATGTGCGTGGGCGGCGGCCAGGGCATGGCCATGGTCGTCGAGCGCCTGAGCTGAGCGGACGGCGCCACCACGGGCTGCCCGGCCGGGCGCCGGGATCGTCCCGAGCGGACCTCGCCGCCCGGCCGGAGCCCGGACGAGCTGTGGGTCGCCGTTCCTCGTAGAGAGGGTCGCGGGTCACCGTCAGCCTTGGAGGGCGTCGCGGGTCGCCGTCAGCGCTAGAGAGCGCACCGGGTCGCCGCCACCCCTGGAGAGCGTTGTGGGTCGCCGTCGGCCCTAGAGAGCGTTGCGGGTCGCCGTCACCTCGGCGGCGGCCCGCGCCAGCACCTCCGGCGGCGCGGCGGCGACCAGGTCGGCGGCCACCACCCGGAGCTGGTCGGGCAGCGCCAGGTCGTTGTCGAGCCGGGGCACCGTCCGACGGGGTCCGCCCTCGACGTCGGCGGCCAGGTTGGCCATCTCCTGCACCAGCCGGTGCACGAGGTCGGCGCGGGACACGTTGCCACCGGCGGCCGCTGCCGCCCAGCGGGGCTGCTGCCAGTGCCCGACCTGGCGCACCAACAACTCCACCGCCCGCCCCAACTCCCCACCACCCACATCCAAAGTCTACGAACCCCCGCCCCGCGTCCCTTCCCCGCACCCCGACCCCGCCCTGCCCGGCCCTGGCCCCGCCTGGCCCCGCCCTGCCCGGCCTGCCCTGGCCCCACCCGGCCCCGGACCCGTCCCCGCCTGCCCTGCCCCGGCCCGCCGCCCCAGCCCAGCCCGCGGCCCGGCCCGGCCCGCGCCGTCGATCATGGACTTGTGGTGGGCGACTGGGGCCCTTTCGCCCCTTTCGCGGGGCACCACAACTGCATGATCGACGGCGAGAGCTGGGCAGGGCGGCAGGGAGGGAGGGGTGGGCGGATCGGCGGCGAGAGTGGGTCGAGGGCCGGGCCCGGGGACGGTTCGCGCTGGGGCCGGGGCGGGCGCGGGCGGGCGGGGGTCGGGGCGAGCGGGGGCGGGCGGGGATCGGGGCGAGCGGGGGTGGACGACGGCGCCCGCCCTCGCGGATGCGGGGGCGGGCGCCGGTCGGTCGCGGGCGACGGTCAGTCGTCGCCCTGGAAGTAGCTCAGCAGGCGCAGGATCTCGATGTAGAGCCAGACCAGGCTGACCAGGATGCCGAAGGCGGCGACCCAGGAGTAGCGCTGGGGCAGCCCCATCCGGACGCCGTCCTCGACCTCCTTGAAGCTGAGCACGAAGCTCAGCGAGGCGACCACGATGCAGACCAGGCTGAACCCGATCGCCATCGGGCTGCCGTCGCGCAGGCCGGTGTTCACGCCGAAGAGCGCGAACACGAGGTTGATCAGCATGACGGCGAAGAGACCCGCCATCACGGCGATCATGCCCTTGACGAACTTCGGGGTGGCCCGGATGACCTTCGCCTTGTAGAGCATGGCCATCACGAAGAAGACACCGAACGTGGCGGTCACCGCCTGGACCACGATGCCGTCGTAGAGCGAATTGAAGAACTTGCTGACCATGCCGACGAAGACGCCCTCGACGACGGCGTACGCGACGACCAGCGCCGGGTTCGCCATCCGGGAGAACGAGATGATCAGGCCGAGGACCAGGCCGACGACCGCCGCGCCGATCCAGGCCGCGCCGAGCAGCGCGTCGGGCACCAGCACCCAGGCGGCCGCGGCGGAGACGCCGAGGATGCCGAGGAGCGTGACGGTCTTGACCACCACGTCGTCGATCGACATGGTGTTGACGGTCGGCGGGGCCGCCGGGTAGCCGGCCTCCGTCGGGTACTGCTGTGGATAACCGGGCTGTCCGTACGGCCCGGTCGGGGCGTACCCGGCGGAGCGCTCCCGCTCGGCCGCCTGGCCGAGCCGGGCGAGCACCGGGTTCGAAGTCTTCACTGTCAGGCCTCCCTCAGGGGGTCGTTGCACGTGAACGTGCACCCCCAAGAGTAAACGCCCAGGGCAGTCCCGTGGAGATCGCCAAGCTGAGCGGAAGCTGAGAGTGCGGCGTGCCCGGGGCGGGGGTCGAACCCGCACGCCTTGCGGCAGCCGCTTTTAAGGCGGCCGTGTCTGCCGTTCCACCACCCGGGCGGGTGACACCGCGCGGGTCGACACGCGTGGTGCAGTGTCACGGTAGCGGGTCGGCGGCGACCCGGCGTACCCCGGCGGGCGGGTCGCACTAGGGTCGAGACCGTGAGCAGCGCAGCCCCCACGGCCCCCGACGCCGTCCCTGACCAGGCTGTCCTCGCCGTCGACCGGCCGTCCCGCCGGCTCCGGGCGGCGCGCCTGCTGACCGCCGTCCACCGTCGCCGGGCGGACGTCACCGTCGTGCTGCTCTTCGTGGCGCTGGCCGGCTGGCTCACCCACGGGCTCTGGCCCGACCCGGGGGCCCGGGTCCTGGCGCTCAACCCGGAGGACCAGGCCCTCTACGAGTGGTTCCTCGCGGTCGACTCGCGGGCGCTGCTCGGCGACTTCGACCTGCTCACCGGTCGGCTCAACGCGCCGGACGGGGTCAACCTGATGACCAACACCACAGTCATCGCGCTCGGGGTGCTCCTCGCCCCGGTGACCCTGTCGTTCGGCGCGCCGGTGACCTTCGCCCTGCTGGCCATGGCGAACCTGGCGGGCACCGCGATCGCCTGGTACCTGCTCTTCACCCGGGTCCTGCGCGCCCGCCGGCTCGCCGCCGCGCTCGGGGCGGCGCTCTGCGGGTTCGGCCCGGGGATGGTCTCGCAGACCAACAGCCACCTGCACATGACCGCGCAGTGGCTCGTGCCGGTGATCGTCTGGCTGGTGGTCCGCATGCTGCGGGCCGCCGACCCGGCGGGCACCGCCGACGGGCCGGACCGCCGGCGGGTGGTCAGTTCGGCAGTCGGCCTGGCCGCGGCGGTCACCGCGCAGGTCTTCGTCGGCGAGGAGGTACTCTTCCTCTGCGCGGTCACGCTGTTGGTGATGGCGGTCACCTACGCGGTGGCGGACCGGAACCTGGCCCGCCGCGCCCTGCCCGGCTTCGCCGCCGGGATGATGCTCGCCGCCGGGCTGGCCCTGGTCGTACTGGCCTGGCCGCTGTGGTTCCAGTTCGCCGGCCCGCAGGGCGTCGCGGACGGCATGTTCAGCCCGCACTACTTCTCGGCGGACCTGCGCAGCTGGTGGACCGTCTCGCCGCTGTCGGTCGCGGGCGGCGACGGGGCTGCCCGGCTGACCACCGGGCCGGCCGAGTACAACACCTTCCTCGGGCTGCCCCTGCTGCTGGTCGCCGCCGCCTGCGCGCTCTGGCTGGGCCGTCGCCCGCTGGTCGTCGCGTGCGTGGTCGGCACGCTCGTGACGGGGGCGCTGTCGCTCGGCCCCCGGGTGGTCGTCGACGGCGAACGCACCGCTGTCCCGGGCCCGTACGCCCTGCTCTCGGGCCTGCCCGTGGTGGACGGTGCGCTGCCGATGCGGTTCGCCCTCGCGGTGCTTCCGCTCATCGCCACGCTGCTGGTGCTGGCGGTCGACCGGGCGCTGCGCGGCACCGGCCGGACCCGCCGCCTGGTGCCGGCGGCGGTCGGCGTGGCGCTGCTGCCGCTGCTGCCGACCCCGCTGCCCACCGCCGAGCGCCCGCCGCTGCCCGAGTTCGTCACCGGCGGGCACTGGCGCCAGTGCGTCGAGCCGGGCGGGGTGCTGGTGCCGGTGCCGCTCGCCACGCCCAAGCAACCGTGGCCGATGCGCTGGGCGACCGCCGCCGACGCGGCGTTCGGCATGCCGGAGGGCTTCTTCATCGGTCCGTACGGTCGCGGCGGCACGGCGGCGATGGGCACCTACGCGCAGCCCACGTCGGCCCTGCTGGCTGAGGTCGGCAGGCGCGGCGGGCAACCCGTCATCGGGGACGAACAGCGCCGGCAGGCCGCGGAGGACGCGGAGTTCTGGGGCGCCTCCTGCGTGGCGCTGGCCGACGGCACCCCGCACGCCGACAGCCTTCGCGGCACGCTGGAGCAGCTCTACGGCCCCGCCACCCGGATCGCCGACGCCTGGACCTGGCGCGTCTGACCCGCACCCGCTGAACACGCGAAAAGCCCCCTCCGCGCAGGCGGAGAGGGCTTCGCGTGCTCCGTCAGGCGCGGCCGGCGCCGACCGGCTGGGACGCCTCGGCGAACTCCTCGCGCGGATCGTGGAGCTGGCCGAGGGCGACCACCTCGCGCTTGAGGAAGAACGCCAGCGACCAGTCGACCACGACCCGGACCTTGCGGTTCAACGACGGGATCCGGCTCATGTGGTACGTCCGGTGCATGAACCACGCCGGCCAGCCGGTCATCTTGATCCCGTACACCTGGGCCACGCCCTTGTGCAGGCCGAGGCTGGCGACGCTGCCGGCGTGCTTGTGCTTGTACTCCACCGGCTCCCGGCCACGGACGACGTTGACGATGTTGTCGGCCATCCGGGCGGCCTGGCGGACCGCGTGCTGGGCGCTCGGCGAGCAGTAGTTGCCGGGCTCCTTGGTCAGGTCCGGTACGGCCGCGCAGTCACCGGCGCTCCAGGCGCCGTCGACCACCCGGTCGCCGTCGACCACCTGGAGGGTCGGCAGGCAGGTGACCCGCCGCCGCTCGTCGCGGGGGAAGTCCGTCGCGTCCAGCATCGGCGACGGCTTCACGCCGGCCGTCCAGACGATGGTGTCGGAGCGGAAGCTGTCGCCGTCGGAGAGCTTCACCACCCCGTCGAGGCAGGACTCCAGGCGGGTGTCCAGCCGGATGTCCATGTTCCGCTTGAGCAGCTGCTGCACCGTGTAGGCGCCCATGTCCCGGTCGACCTCGGGCAGCACCCGCTGGGTCGCCTCGACCAGCACCCAGCGCATGTCCTCCGGCTTGAGCTCCGGGTAGTACTTCAGGGCGTCCCGGGCCATGTCCTCCATCTCGGCGAGCGCCTCGATGCCGGCGTAGCCGCCGCCGACGAAGGTGAAGGTCAGCGCCGAGCGGCGGACGGCCGGGTCAGGCGTGGCGGCGGCCACGTCGAGCCGGTCCAGCACGTGGTTGCGCAGGTAGATGGCCTCGCCGATGGTCTTGAAGCCGATGCCGTGCTCGTGCAGGCCGGGGATCGGCAGCGTCCGGGAGACCGAACCCGGGGCGACGACCACGTGGTCGTACGGGATCTCCCGGGTGGGGCCGCTGATGGGCTGCACCACGGCGGTCTTGCGGTGGTGGTCGATCCGGGTCACCGCGCCCGCCACCACCTTGCACCGCCGCAACTCCCGCCGCAGCGGCACCACGGAGTGCCGGGGCGAGATGTTGCCGGCCGCCGCCTCCGGCAGGAACGGCTGGTAGGTCATGTGGGGCTGAGGGTCCACCACGACGACCTCGGCCTCACGGGAGCTGAGCTTCTTCGACAGGCGCAGTGCCGCGTAGAGACCGACGTGCCCGGCACCCACCACAAGGATCCGCTTCGGGTTCACGTCATCTATCTTTCCCCGCGCGGCCCGGCTAATCCCGCTCGCGCCCCTTCTCTGTGACGGAGCACAACCCCTGTGACCTGCATAACTACCCCGAAAAGGGGCTGTCACCTGCGACGCAGCAGCCACCCCAGCAACGCCGCCACCGCCACCGCCACGAGCAGACCGACCACCGTCGCCGCCTGGTGTCCGGCGTCACCACCGAGCCTGCCGACCTCGACCAGCAGGACACCGAGGACGAAGGTGGCCAGCAGCACCGCGCCGGCCCGGGCCAGCCACCGCACGATCAGGTTCGGGTCGACCACCGCGTCGTACGGCAGCACGGCGGCCAGCGCGCAGAGGGTGTGGGTGAGGTAGAGCACCGCCGCCACGGCGAGCAGCCGCCACAGGGCGATCGGCCGGCCGTACCCGTCGGTGGCCACCAGCCAGCCGCCGACCGTGACCAGCGCCGCGAAGGTCGGCCAGACCCGGCGCGGCCCGACCGCCGGCAGGACCGCCACCGCCACGAGGGCGAGCAGCGGCCGCCCGAGCAGCACCTCCGAGGGGTACGCCAGCAGCAGGCCGACCAGCACGGTGAGGAAGATGCCGGCGCGCACCAGCAGCGGCGTCAGGCTGATCCGGGCGGCGGCGTACCGCAGCGCCCTGACCCGTTCGGTGACCGCGCTCACCGGGCCACCCTCGGGGCCGTCGCCAGGCGGGCCACGTCCCGCAGCACCTCGTCGAGGCTGCCCGCGCCGGCCCACCGCACCACCGGCACGCCGTGCTCCCGCAGCTGCCCGATCATGGTGTCCCGGTCCAGCCGCCACAGCCGGTACGCCACCTCGGCCCAGCCCCGGTCCTTCGGCGGGGTGAGGTCCGCCGGCAGGGTGTCCACCGCGACCACGAACCGCCCGGAGCGGGTCAGCCGGGCCAGCATCTGCGCCGACCGTTCGTCGAGCAGCGGGGTGAGGACCACCACCAGCGCGTCCGCCGACAGCAGTTGCGGCCCGAACACCTGGTCGTACGGCTCGTGCGGCGAGTGCTCCGCCCGCACCTCGAGCAGCCACTCCAGGACCGTCAGGTACTGCCGGCGGCCGGTGGCCGGGCGCAGCCGGCGGGCGGACGGGCCGTACTCGAGCATCGACACCCGGTCGCCACGGTGCAGGTAGTGCTCGGCGATCGCGGCGGCGGCCCGGACGGTGGTGTCCAGCACGGAGGCGGCCCCGGACACGCCGCCCGAGCGGCCCGCCTCGGCGAGCACGTCGAGCAGCACCACCACCTCGGCGTCGCGGTCGGAGAGGGTGGCCGCCACGTGCAGTTGCCGGGCGCGCAGTGACACCCGCCAGTCGATCCGGCGCAGCCGGTCGCCCGGGGCGAAGACCCGTACGCCGGCCAGTTCGCCGCCCTCGCCGGGCCGGCGCGAGTGGTGCGCGCCGACCAGGCCGGCGGCCCGGGGCATCGCCTCGACCGCGTCGAACGGCTCGGTCCTCGGGTAGACCCGCAACCGGGACGGCTCGGCGATCACGGCGCGGGAGACCAGCAGTCCCTGCGCGGCGGCCGCCCGGGCGCCCGCCGGCCCGATGGGGTGCCGGCCCCAGCGCAACGCCGTGCCGGTCAGCTCCAGGTCCACGGCCGCCGCCGTCGGGACGGCGGTCACGAACGGCCGGTCGGCGACGGACGGGGCGACGGCCGAACCCGCCCCGGACGCGGTGGTCGCCCCGGCGATCGTCACCCGCTGCACCCGCAGCCACGGCGAGACCCGGCTGCGCACCACCGCCACGTCGTAGTCGATCAGGTCCGGGTTGCCGACGGTGACCGTGCCGGTCAACTCGCCGCCCTCGACCAGGTGCCCCTCGTCGGCGGAGACCCAGATCTGCGGCAGGGCGGTCGGCCGGCGGCGCAGCGCGTACGCGGTGCCCAGCGCGAACGGAGCGGCCAGCACGACCAGGTCCACCCGGCCGAGCAGCACCCCCGCGATCAGCAGCAGCCCGGTGAGGAGCACCGCCCGGCCGAGCGCCCACGTGGGCACCCAGCCGGTCGCGGGTCCCGGCTCCGGTGGCGGCGACTCGACCCGGGGCGACACGGCGGACGCGACCATCAGTGCCCGGGGCCGGCGGCGTAGCTGGGCAGCGCGCCGCTGGCGGGCGCCGGGGTCGCCTCCAGCACCTCGCCGACCACGAAGGACGGGTCGACACGACGCAACCACATCTCGGGACGCAACGTGATCCGGTGCGCCAGGGCGGGTGCCGCGACCTCCTTGACGTCCTCCGGGACGACGTAGTCGCGACCGGCCATCACGGCCCGTACGCGGGACAGCAGCAGCAGCGCCAGCGAGCCGCGCGGCGAGGCGCCCACCAGCACCGACGGGTGTTCCCGGGTGGCGGCGGTCAGCGCGACGATGTAGCGGCCGACGGAGTCCTCCACGACCACGTCCTCCAGCGCGGCCTGCATGGCGCGCAGGGTCGCCGCGTCGACGACCGGCTTGATCTCCGCCTCCTCACGGCGGCGGGCCATCCGCCGGCGCAGCACCTCCCACTCCTCCTCGGCTTCGGGGTAGCCAAAGGAGACCCGGAGCAGAAACCGGTCGAGCTGCGCCTCCGGCAGCGGGTACGTGCCCTCGTACTCGATGGGGTTGGCGGTGGCGAGCACGTGGAACGGCTCGTCCAGCTTGTACGTCACGCCCTCCACCGAGACCTGCTTCTCCTGCATCGCCTCCAGCAGGGCCGACTGGGTCTTCGGCGGGGTCCGGTTGATCTCGTCGGCGAGCAGCAGGTTGGTGAAGACCGGCCCGGCCCGGAACGAGAAGTCACCGCTGCGCTGGTCGTACAGGAACGAGCCGGTCACGTCGGCGGGCAGCAGGTCGGGGGTGAACTGGAGCCGGCGGAAGTCCAGCCCGAGCGCCTGGGCGAAGGACCGCGCGGTCAGCGTCTTGCCGAGGCCCGGCAGGTCCTCCAGCAGCACGTGGCCGCCGGCCAGGATGCCGGCGAGCACCAGCTCCAGCGCGTCCCGCTTGCCGACGACGACCTGACCGACCGCCTCCAGCACCGACCGGGCGAGGGGGCCGACCTCGGCGGCGGGCATGCTGCGGTCCACGTCGTT
Source organism: Micromonospora sp. NPDC048868 (assembly GCF_043198195.1). Taxonomy (NCBI): domain Bacteria; kingdom Bacillati; phylum Actinomycetota; class Actinomycetes; order Micromonosporales; family Micromonosporaceae; genus Micromonospora; species Micromonospora sp. NPDC048868. The sequence goes on along the minus strand of NZ_JBICUN010000006.1, from coordinate 81,963 downwards.
CATCACAGTCTCTCCAGTTCGGCGACGATCGCCGCGAGGTTGCGCGGCGACGGGGTGCGGCGAGGCGGGGTCTCCAGGAACTTCCACAGCTGGTCACCCAGCAGCACCCGGGCCCGGGCCGGATCCGACTCGCGGGTCACGCCGTGCCGCTGGCTCAGCCGCTCGTCGGCCAACTCCCCGAGCCGGGGCAGGATCACGGTGGTGAAGCGTTCGGGCCGGGTGGCCGACCAGTCCAGCGGCAGTTCCCACCCGTTGATCGCGGTGCGCAGCGCGTCCCTGGCGCCCCAGTTCCAGGTGCCGTCGTCGTCGGCGACAGGGGCCCGGCCACCGCCGCGGGGCGGGGGCGGGGGCGCGAGGGCGGCGACGACGCGACGCACCACGAACAGCGCGACCACCCCGGCCACGAGGATCGGCAGCGAGACCCGCAGGCCCACCAGGCGCAGGCCGGCGACCAGCACGATCACGACGGCCGCGACGCCGGCCAGGGGACGCAGCACCCGGCCGACCCGCCCGCCCCGCCGGGGCTCGGCGCGTGCCGGCCGCTCGTCCTCGACGCTCAGCAGGTCGTCGATGCTGGTGCTGCTCACGGCGTCACCTCGCCACGTCGGGCGGGCGCCGGCCGCGCCCCGGTCACGCCGGTGGGCGCCCCGGTCACGCCGGCACCTCCGTGTCGTCGGCGACCACGACGGTCAACTCGCCGCGCAGCCGGCGCAGCGCCGCCCGGGCCTGGTCGCGGGTGCGCTCGTCGACCTCACGGGTGGCGTAGCGGGCCTCGCGGTAGACGTGGGCGAACTCGGCCAGCACGTCGGCGCTGGCGATGGCCGGGACGCCCACCGACGGGTCGCCCCGCAACAGCCGGGTGACCAGGTCGGTGGGGGTGTCGCCGGCCAGCCGGGGCACACCGGCCCCGGCCGCGGCCTGCTCCAGGCGCACCCAGCAGGCGATCACCGCCGTACGCGGATCGGTGTCGCGGTCGTCCAACTCCTCCAGGCCGGCGTCGAGGGCGGCGGCCACCTCGCGGGCGGTGCCCTCGGGCGTCCGCCAGGACCGCTGGGCCGGCAGCGCCCGGGTGGTGCGGCGTATCGCGCCCCGGACCAAGGTCCAGGTGAGATAGCCGAAGACGACGAGGATCGCCAGCCCGAGCAGTACGATGGCGACGGTGGCGATCCACTGCGGGATCGACGCCTGGGTGGCCTGACCGGCGTCCCGCGGTTCGACGGGGATCGACTCGACCGGCTCGCCGCTCGGATACTCCGGCACGTACGGGATGTTGTCGGCGGCGGGCGGGATCCGGCTGGCGCCGATCGACGAGTGGGTGGACGAGAACGCGGCGACGGCCAGCAGGAGCACCACCGCCGCGACCGGCCACCACCTGCGCAGGACGCTGATTTCCATCGGGGGCTACCTCCGGGTCGCCGGGGCGTGTCCCACGACTCGACGCGTTCCGTCCGTCATCGCCACCGCCCCCGCGCCTCAGTCCGCCCCGGCCAGTTGCTTCGCCCGGGCGAACACATCGTCCAGCATCCCTGGTGTCAGCCGCCCGGTGAAGGTGTTCTGCTGGCTGACGTGGTAGCAGCCGAGCAGCGCCGGTGCGCCCGTGCCGGACCAGTGTGCCCCATGGCCGAACGCCGGTCGCGGGCTGGGCGGGCGCAGACCGTACACCTGGCGCAGCACCGGCCACCACGAGGCCCAGGCGAACGCTCCCAGCGCGACCACGACGCGCAGGGTGGGCCGGATCAGCGCGACCTCGCGGTGCAGCCACGGCGCGCACGTGTCGCGCTCCTCGGGGGTGGGCTTGTTGTCCGGCGGGGCGCAGCGCACGGCGGAGAAGATCCGCAGGTCGCGCAGGGTCAGCCCATCGTCGGCGGCGACGCTGGTCGGCTGGTTGGCCAGCCCGGCCCGGTGCAACGCGGCGAACAGGACGTCGCCGGACCGGTCGCCGGTGAAGATGCGGCCCGTGCGGTTGCCGCCGTGCGCGGCGGGCGCCAGGCCGAGGATGGCGATGCGCGCGTCGGGGACGCCGAAGCCGGGCACCGGCCGGCCCCAGTATTCCTGGTCCCGGAAGGCCGCCCGGCGGACGCGGGCCACCTCCTCGCGCCACCGCACCAGCCGCGGGCAGGCGAAGCAGTCGCTGACGGCGGCGTCGAGGTCGGCCAGGTCGGTCGCCCGCGCGGCGCGGGCGACCACCTCGTCGGGCGTACGGGGCTCAGCCAAGCTTGGCCCGGAAGAGTTCGAGGGTGCGGGCCCAGGCGGTGGCGGCGGCGCGCTGGTCGAAGTTCTCCGGCCGGTCCTCGTTGAAGAAGGCGTGCGAGGTGCCGGGGTAGTCGTGGACCTGGCAGGTGCCGCCGGAGGTCTCGATGGCGCGGCGGACGGTGCGTACGCCGTCGGCGGCGGAGGTGCCGTCCTCTTCGGAGCAGTGGATGAGCGCCGCCTTGCCCGCGTAGTCGTGCCACTCGGGGCGCATCCCGTCCCACGGCAGCCGGGGGTAGAAGGCGGTGGTGGCGACGATCCGCTCGGACCGGGTCGCCGCCCAGAGGGCCAGGCTCGCCCCGGCGCAGAAGCCCGCACAGCCCACCTTGCCGGCGACCTCGGGCCGGCTGGCGAGGTAGTCGGCCGCGCCAGCGATGTCCGCCGCCGCCTCGTCCATCTGCTGACTGTTCAGCATCTGCCGGGGCTCACTCGGCTTGCTGGCCGGGCCGCCGTGGCGGAAGTCGGGGGCGAGGGCGACGAAACCGGCCTCGGCGAAGCGGTCCACGACCGCCCGGACGTGCGGCACCAGGCCCCACCAGTCCTGGATGACGATGACCGCAGGGCTGGTCGCACCGCCGGAGGGTATCGCGAGATACCCCTCGCCCGTCCCCCCGTTGCCGCGGTAGCTCACCATCTCGCCCATCGGCCGTCCTCCTAGCGGTCAGTCATCGTTGGCTGGTCGCACAGTGTTGCTACGTGTCGGTAGCCTGCCACGCCGTGAGCGCCCCGGGGAAGACGCCGGAACAGTGGCATACACCTCCTGCCGGCGCCCCACCCACGGACGCCGACGGCGGCGCGGACGATGTCCGCGCCGCCGTCGGCGGTCCTGTCGTGCCTGGGGATCAGGCCTTCTTCGTCAGGCACAGCAGGTAGCCGGTCTTGCCCGGCTCGATGCTGTAGTAGACGTAGCCCTCCTGGCCCTCCTTGATGTACTGCCCGCACGCCTCGGGAGAGCGGGCCTGCGCCTGGGTCTGCCCGTCGACGCGGCCGACCACGTTGTAGACGGCGTCGGTGGAGGTGCACTCGACGACCTTCGCGCCGTCGACCTTCTCCTCCTTGGTGCCGGTCACCTCGGGCAGCTCGGCGATGCAGTCGCCGACCTTGGCCTCAGCGGTCTCGTCCTTGTTGAAGAAGTTGCCGATCGCCGAGCCGATGCCGAACTTGAGGCCCGCGACGACCAGGAACACGACGATCGCGCCCACGATGCCGAGCAGCTTCTTGGAACCGGACTTCTCGGCCTGGGGCTCCGCCGGGGGCGGCGCCTGGACGGCCGACGGGGGCTGGGCGGCGTCCGGCGCGGGGGGCGGTGCGACCTGCTCTGACACGCGTTTTCCTTCCGGGGGGTGAGTGAGCAGACGACACCGTAGCGACCGGGACCGACAGCCGTTGCCCCGCTGGACTCATCCGTTCAGCTATTTCCCAGCTTCACTACGAGATCCTGTTCACGTCCGGCTCGGCGCGGGGGTGCCGGTCGGCATGCCCGTCGATGCGGGCGCGGGGGTCGAGGTGCCGGTCGGCGTGGGCGTCGGGGTCGGGTTGCCGCCCGGCGTGGGCGCGGCGCCCGAGGTGGCGGGTGCGGGCAGCCCCGGCGGGTTGTTGGTGCCCGACCGTGGCCCGAACGGCGCCCACTCCGGGCAGTACGGGTACGGGCGCAGCAGCGCGTTGGCCAGGTTCAGGTCCGGCGGGTTGGGGCACATCGGGTGGCCGAGCCGGATCGGGTCGCCGTTCTGGTCGAAGAGCCGGGCGTTCTCCACGAGCCGCCCCTCGCTGTCGTAGACGAAGACGTCCCGGATGTGGTCGTACCGGCCGTCGATCGAGATCTGCTCGAAGTCGAGGTCGCCGCTGCCGACCCGGTCGTTCATGTCCGCCAGGCCGACCAGCCCGAAGATCACCAGCACCGCCGTGCCGACGTGCAGCACCCGCCGCTTGGGCCGGGTCAGGCCCGGCGTGTGGTGGCCGAGCCAGATCGAGCCGAGCACGCTGCCGGCGAGCAGCACCAGGCCGGCCAGCAGGCTGCCGTTGAGCTCGGGCAGCACACCGAACGTGTCGCCGGTCGTAACCACCGTGACGAGCATGGCGGCCAGGTAGCCCCGCAGCACCCACCACGCCGGCCGGAGCAGCCGGAGGAACTCGCTGGCCGAGGCGTACCCGAGGGGTGGTCCGAGTTGGACGTCCCAGCGGTGCGCCCGGGCGCGGAGCCGGTCCACGGCGGCACCGAGGCGACGGTTGCGCCGCCCGCCGCCGCTGGTGGCGCCGACCCCGGCCGCGGCGCGCAGCTCTGCCGCGTACGTCTCGGGCTCGCCGAGCCGGTCGACGAGCGAGCCGCCGGCCTCGGCGGCGACCTCGGCGAGGTGCTCCGGCAGGTCCTCGGTCAACTCGTCGCGGTACGCCTGCGGCAGGTCGGCCAGCGCGGCCCGGACCCGTGCGGCGTAGTCCGCGATCTCCTGCTCAGTGACGGTCATGCCGCCATCCCCCGATCGTCGAGCAGTGCGTCCATGGTGGTGGCGAACGAGCGCCAGAGCTTGCCGGAGCGGGTGAGCTGGTCCCGGCCGGCGGCGTTGAGTGAGTAGTACTTGCGGTGCGGGCCGGATTCGCTCGGCACGACGTAGGTGGTCAGCAGGCCGGCGGCGTAGAGCCGGCGCAGCGTGCCGTAGACCGAGGCGTCGCCGACCTCCTCCAACCCGGCGTCGCGCAGCCGGCGCAGGATGTCGTAGCCGTAGCCGTCCTCCTCCCGGAGCACGGCGAGGACCGCGAGATCCAGCACGCCCTTCAACAGCTGTGTGGTGTCCACGCATTGCACACTACTGCGCAATGCGAAGTACCGTCAACGGAACGCGCCGCGCGGGTCAGGCCACGCGCCGCGCCGCGTCGTCCGCGACCCGCAGCAGATCCCGCAGTACGTGCACCAGCGCGCGGGCCTGCGCCAGGTCGATCGGCCAGCGCTCCGGGTCGTCGCCGGCGGACAACTCCAGCAGCACTCCGGCCGGGCTGAGCCGCCCGACGTCCATCTGCCAGAGCGCGGCGCGCACCTGGATCACCTCGTCGCCGCGCGGCGCGGCCGACCGCAGACGGGACAGGTGCAGCGCGCTGGCTCCGCAGCCGCTATCGGGTACGCACCACGCCGGGTGGACGCCTCGGATCGCCACGTCGTCGCTCCTCGCTCGCGTTGTGAGGGGGTTGTGGGCCCACGGTCACCCCCATCCTCGTCACCGGTCGACTACGGTCGGAAGTCGCGCGAGGTCCACCGGCCGACGGTGGTCCACGCGGCCCGTCGCGTGGAGCCCGGTGAGTGGGGTGTGATGACCGGATCGCAACTGTCGACGCTGGATCTGCTGGCCGGTGAGCTGAGGCGGCTGCGCACCGAGCGCGGGATGAGCCAGGAGGAGTTGGCGCAGCGGATCAACTACTCGAGTTCCCTGGTGGGCATGGTGGAGATCGGTCGGCGTACGCCGTCGCTCGACTTCGTCCGCCGCGCGGACGAGGCGCTGGAGAGCGGCGGCCTGCTGGGGCGGATCCTGCCGCTGGTCAGCCTGGAGACCGCGCCGGCATGGTTCCGGCCCTGGGTGGCCGTCGAGCAGGAGGCGGCCACGCTGTGGTGGTTCGAGATCTCGGTGCTGCCCGGCCTCCTCCAGACCGAGGGGTACGCCCGCGCGGTCCTCCGGGATGGGGGCCTGGTGATTGACGCCGAGGTCGAGGAGCGGGTGACCGCGCGGCTTCAGCGGCAGCAGATCCTCGACCGCGCCCAGCCACCGCAACTAGTCGCGGTCATCGACGAGACCATCCTTCGGCGGTCCGTCTTGGACCAGCCCGAGGTGATGCGCGAACAGGTCGAGCATCTGATCACATTGGCGGCACGCCCACACATCCACCTTCATGTGGTCCCGGCCGAGGTTGGCGTTCACGCTGGTGTCGCCGGGCCGTTCATCCTGGCCGGATACGCCGACGGCGGTTGGGTGGCGCATCTCGACGGCCCGCTGCGGGCCCAGGTCCTGGACCGCGCCGAGGAGATTGCCCGGCTGCACCGCAGGTGGGAAAGTGTCCGGTCAGAGGCGCTGTCCCGCCGGCAGTCGCTGAGCCTGTTGCAGGAAGTGGCGAAGTCATGGAGCTGACCGACGCCCGGTGGCGCAAGTCCACCCGGAGTGGAAACGGTGGCGCCTCCTGCGTGGAGGTCGCCGACAACCTGCCCGGCGTGGTGCTGGTCCGCGACAGCAAGGACCGCTCCGGGCCCGCGCTCTCCTTCGCCCCGACCGCCTGGGCCCGGTTCGTCACCGGGATCGCCCGGCCCCGCGCCTGACCCGCGACGTCGGCGATCCCTAGCTCACGCTGGCCGTCTCCGACGGCGTCCAGCAGGCACGACCGGGACGCGGCAACGGCTTCGCTGACCCTTCGGGGTCCGCCACGGGCGGCACCGCCCGCCCGTGGCGGGGCGTTACACCCAGTGCCTCGTCACACCCAGTGCCTCGTCATGCAGCCTTGGACGGGTGATCCGTGCTGCGTGCGTGGGGCAGTGGTGGTCGCCGAGCAGGTCTGCTGGCGGGAGGGCCGTGATGACGCTGTCGAGCTGAATCGTCTGTGACATCAGGGTCGTCCGGGCCGGCTGTGGCACCAGAGGCCGGTGAATCGTCTGCGACATCAGCTCGACAGCGTCCCAGTGGTGAATCCTCCGCCCGGCGGACACCATGGCGGGGCCGATCGCGACGCCCCAACCGGTGGGGGCCCGACCCGGCCGGCATCTGCGCCAAGAAGCCGTGCGGATGGATCAGACGTAGAGCTTGCGAAGTTCGCGGGCGATGTCGGAGACCTCGGTCAGCGTGCCACTGGCCACCGACATCACAAGGGCCTCAGCCTGATCGACGTCGACAACCTGGATCGGCACCTCGTTGAGGGCCAGGCAAACACGCGCAGCCGCCCAGGCGAGACGCTTGTTGCCGTCGATCAGCGCGTGGTTCATGCAGACCGAGTGGAGCAGCGCGCCGGCCTTGCTCCAGAGGTCGGTGTAGACCTCCTGACCGAAGGCAACGGTGGCCGGGCGGACCACCGCGGACGACAGCAGACCGAAGTCACGGACCTGCGGCGTGTCACCCAGCACGACAGAGGCGACCTCCACGAGGTCATCGACCTCGAGGTAGTTGATCACTCGGCCAGCCGCCGCAGCAGCTCGGCGTCGCGCTCGGCGACCTCGCCGGCAAGGTCCCGCACCCGAGCGCGACGGCTGTCCGCCGCGAGGCTCCAGGCGATGCCGTCGAGGATGTCGTGCTCGGAGGCGACCACCGAGTCCATCCCCGCCCGCTCCATGATCACCCGGAGCACCAGGGCGCCCGCCCCGATCACGTCCGCGCGGCCCGGGTGCATCACCGGGATCGCGAGCCGCTGTTCCCGGCTCTTGCCGAGCAGGTCGGCGGTCGTCGCGGCCACCGCGTCGTACGGCACCCGGGCGTGGTGGATGCGGCTCGGGTCGTACTCCTGGAGGCCCTGGGCGATCGCGACCACGGTGGTGACCGACCCGGCGAGCCCGACCAGCGTGGCGGCCTGCCGGCCCGGCACCGCCTCCAGTGCCCGGTCCACGGCGACCGCGATGTCGGCCTGCGCGGCGGCGACCTCGTCCAGCGCCGGCGGGTCGCCGTGCAGGTGCCGCTCGGTCATCCGGACGCAGCCGATGTCCATCGAGATGGCCGCCTCGACGCCGCCCGCGCGGGTGCCGACGACGAACTCGGTCGAGCCGCCGCCGATGTCGACGACCAGGTACGGCTCGCGCGCGTCGGCGGGCAGCCCGCGCACCGCGCCGGTGAAGGAGAGCCGCGCCTCCTCGTCGCCGGTCACCACCTCGGGCGCGACCCCGAGGGTCCGCTCGACCATCTCGCGGAACTCGGCGGCGTTGGAGGCGTCCCGGGACGCCGAGGTGGCGCACATCCGGACCCGCTCCGCGCCCAGCTTCTCGATCTCGGCGGCGTACGCGGCCAGCGCGACCCGCGTGCGTTCGATCGCCTCCGGGGCCAGCCGCCCCGTCTTGTCGACGCCCTGGCCGAGGCGCACGATCTGCATCCGTCGGCTCAGGTCGGCCAGCGGAGCCTCCGGACCCGCCGAGGCGTCCGGCAGGTCGGCGACCAGCAGTCGGATCGAGTTGGTCCCGCAGTCGATGGCGGCCACACGCGTCGTCACGGCAGCAACCCTACGTCAGGCGCGCCCAGGTGACCCGGCGTAGCCCGCGTCCAGCAGTTCGGTGCCGAGCGGCGTCAACCGGTGCAGCACCGCGCCGCCGTCCCGGACGCTGGCGACGAGCCCGGCCGCCCGCAGCGCCCCCGCGTGCTCGGACGCCGAGGAGGTGCTGATCCCGACGGCCCGGCCGAGCGCCGTGGTGGTGTGCCGGCCGGGGCCGGCGAGGCGGCGCAGCACCGCCGCCCGGGTCGCCCCCAGCAGGCGGCCCAGCGGATCGGGGGTGATGGCCCTGATCAGGTGCGGCATCGGCGCGGGGTACACCACCAGCACCGGCCGGCCGGGCTCCACCAGCACCCGGGGATGCGGGCCGGCCAGCGGCGAGGGCAGCAGGAGCAGTCCGTGGCCGGTGCCGGGCAGTGAGGCGCTCCACCAGGTCCGCACCGTCAACGTCGGCGCCTCCCACCGGATCGCCGGGTGCAGCGCGTTCAGCAGCCCGTCCAGCCCGTGCGTGGCGAGCAGCGCGGTCGCCCCCGCCACGTGATGCCGGTGCGCCTCCGTCAGGTCGGCCCAGTGCGGCGCGAGCACCGCGTCGTGCCAGGTGCCCAGGGCCCGGCCGAACAGGTCCATCGTCTCCCCGTCGGCCTCGGCGAACCGCCTGCGCAGCGGCGTTGCGGGCAGCTGCGCGTACGCGGCGGTGACCTCCGCCCGGATACGCCCGACGGGGGCTGCCCGGATCGCCTCCAGACCGGCGACGACCGATTCCAGGCCGTCCAGCGGGGTGAGGAAATCGGGCAGGCGCCCGCGCGCGGGAAGCAGGTGCCGCAGCACGGAGGCGGCGGACCGGACCGGACCCGACGCGGAGGCCGCGTCCGCCGCGGGGCCCGGCGTCATCCGGGCCGTGTCCGCGTCGTGCAGCGCCTGGCAGGCCAGCAGGGACATGCCGACCGGGTGCAGGCGATCGGCGAAGCGGACCCGGCACAGGTCCGCCAGTCCCAGGCGGAGACGGAGCATGCCAGCAGACTGCCGCTCTTCGGCCTGGACCGAAAGGGTTGCCCCGTTCGGGCGGCGCCATCCAGTGTGGACCGGGGTCACGGAGGGGGCGGGGCGTGCGACGGACGGTGGCAGTGCTGACGGGGCTGCTCTTCGCCGTCGTCGCCACGGCGTGCGGTGGGGACCGGGGTCAGTCCCGGGTCACGCCGGCCCCGTCGCCTTCGGGGGCCGTCGAGCGCCCCGCCGCCGGCGATCACCGGCTCACCCTGGCGCACGGCGGGGCCGACCGGCGCTACCTGCTGCACGCCCCACCCGGCTACGACCCCGCCCGGCCCACCGCGCTGGTGATCGCCCTGCACTTCTATCCCGGCAGCGGCGCCCGCCTGCGGGACATGGTGGGGCTGGACGCCGTGGCCGACCGGGAGAACTTCCTGGTCGCGTACCCGGACGGGCAGAACGGCGGCTTCAACGCGCTGATCTGCTGCGGGACGACCGACGACGTCGGCTTCCTCAAGGACCTCACCGCCCACCTCGTACGGACGTGGCGGGCCGATCCGGACCGGGTCTACCTTCTTCGCCGCCCACCCGCGCCGGAGTTGAGTCAGAGGCGCAGCAGCATCCGGGTGTTGCCGAGGGTGTTCGGCTTGACGCGTTCCAGGTCCAGGAACTCGGCGACGCCCTCGTCGTACGAGCGCAGCAGCTGCTCGTAGACCGGCTGCGGCACGGGCGCGCCGTCGATCTCGGTGAACCCGAACGAGCCGAAGAACCGGGTCTCGAAGGTGAGCACGAAGATCCGGGCCACCCCCAGCTCGCGGGCGCCGTCGATCAGCTCGGCGACGATCCGGTGGCCGAGCTTGCGCCCCCGGCAGGACGGGTCGACCGCCACCGTCCGGATCTCGGCCAGGTCCTCCCACATCACGTGCAGCGCGCCGCAGCCGACCACCGCGCCGTCGCCGGCGCGGACCGCGACCCGGAACTCCTGCACGTGCTCGTAGAGGGTCACGGTGGCCTTGCTGAGCAGCCGCCGGTCGTCGGTGTAGGTGTCGACGAGCCGCCGGATGCCGCGCACGTCCGAGGTGCGGGCCCGCCGCACCACGACCTCGTCGGCCCCCGCCACGCCCCCGTCCGCGCCCGCCATGTCAGTCCGCCGCCGGCACGTCCACGCACGGGCCGGCCGCCCACCACTTCTCCACCAGCGCCAGCGTCTCGTCGCCGAACGGGTTCACCCCGGGCCCGGCCCCGAGCGCGTGCCCGAGGTGCACGTGCAGGCACTTCACCCGGCCGGGCATCCCGCCGGCGGAGATGCCGGCGATCTCCGGCACCTCGCCGATCGCGTCCCGGCGGGCCAGGTAGTCCTCGTGCGCGGCGCGGTAGCGCGCGGCCAGCTCCGGGTCGGCGGCCAGCCGGTCCGCCATCTCCTTCATCAACCCCGCCGACTCCAGCCGGCTGCACGCCGCCGTCGCCCGGGGGCAGGTCAGGTAGTACAGCGTCGGGAAGGGGGTGCCGTCGGCCAGGCGCGGGGTCGTCTCCACCACGTCCGGCAGGCCGCAGGGGCAGCGGTGGGCCACGGCCCGGGTGCCCCGGGGCGGGCGTCCGAGCTGCGCGGCCACCGCGGCCAGGTCGGCCTCGGTGGCCGGTTCGCGCCGCGGCGGGGGTACGGAGTCCGCCGCCGGCTCCTGCGGTGGTACGACAGTCACGATGCTGATCTCTCGTTCGAAGCTCGGGTGCTGCTCACCGGTCGGGCTGCTCGCCGTTGGCGGCCTGCACGCTCGACCAGAGGGTGTCGTACCAGGAAGCGGGGGTGACGGGTGCCGACGGGGACGCGGACGAACCGGCGTCCCGGGCGGCGCCCGCCGGGTCGGAGAGCACCACCAGCAGCGTCTCGCCCGGTGGGCCCATGAAGAACCGCTCCCTGGCCTGGATCTTGATGTATTCCGGGTCCTGCCACTTGGCCGCCCGCTCGGACAGCTCCTCGATCGCCTCCCGCTGGGCGGCCTGGGCGGCCTCCATCCGTTCGATGTCGGCCTGCTGGTCCAGGTAGACGCGCACCGGGTAGGTGTAGGCCAGGGCGAGCGCGATCAGCACCGCGAAGAGCACGGTGGCCCGCCCGGTGAGGCCCCGGGAGCGGGGTGCGGAGAGCCGCTTGACGGTGCCGGCGGCCGTACGACGGGCCGCGGCGGGCCGGCTCGCGGAGCGTACGCCCTCCGCGCCCCGAGCCGCCCCCGGCGCGCGACCGGCCGTGGCCCGCGACTCGGCGCGGACGCCGCCCTCGCGGACCGACGCCCGGGCGCCCCGGGCCCCGCCCGGCCGACCGGTGTGACCCGGCCGACGGGCGGGGCGCTGACCGCCCGGTGTGCGGCGCTGCTGCATCGTCACACCCCTCCCCCGAGGCCTCGCGCGTCTCAGGCCGAACGGTAGCGCGGGAAGGCGCCCGCCCCGGCGTACCGCGCCGCGTCGGCCAGCTCCTCCTCGATCCGCAGGAGCTGGTTGTACTTCGCGACCCGGTCCGAGCGGGCCGGCGCGCCGGTCTTGATCTGGCCGCAGCCCGTGGCCACCGCCAGGTCGGCGATGGTGGTGTCCTCGGTCTCGCCGGAGCGGTGGCTCATCATGCACTTGAAGCCGGCCCGGTGGGCCAGGTCCACCGCGTCCAGGGTCTCGGTCAGCGAACCGATCTGGTTGACCTTCACCAGGACCGCGTTGGCGGCGTTCTCGGCGATGCCGCGGGCGATGCGCTGCGGGTTGGTGACGAACAGGTCGTCGCCGACGATCTGGACGCGGTCGCCGAGCGAGGCGGTCAGCGTCTGCCAGCCGGTCCAGTCGTCCTCGGCCAGCGGGTCCTCGATCGACACGATCGGGTAGTCGCCGGCGAGCTTGGTGTAGTAGTTGCTCATCTCCTCGGCGGTCTTCGCGGTGCCCTCGAAGGTGTAGGTGCCGTTGTCGAAGAACTCGGTGGCGGCCACGTCGAGCGCGAAGACGATGTCGGTGCCGAGCCGGTAGCCGGCCTTCTCGACCGCCTCGGCGATCAGGTCCAGGGCGGCGGCGTTGGTCGGCAGGTTCGGCGCGAAGCCGCCCTCGTCGCCGAGGCCGGTGGAGAGGTCCTTCTTCTTCAGCACGGACTTCAGCGCGTGGTAGACCTCCGCGCCCGAGCGCAGCGCCTCGCGGAAGCTGGGCGCGCCGATCGGCGCGATCATGAACTCCTGGATGTCGACGTTCGAGTCCGCGTGCGCGCCACCGTTGAGGATGTTCATCATCGGCACGGGCAGCAGGTGCGCGTTCGGGCCGCCCAGGTAGCGGAAGAGGCTCAGCTCGGCGCTGCCGGCCGCCGCCTTGGCCACCGCCAGGGAGACGCCGAGGATGGCGTTCGCGCCCAGCTCGGACTTGCTGTCGGTGCCGTCGACGTCGAGCATCTTCTGGTCGATCAGCCGCTGCTCGCTGGCCTCGTAGCCGATCAGCTCGTCGACGATTTTGTCCTCGATGTTCGAGACCGCCTTCTCGACACCCTTGCCCTGGTAGCGGTCGGCGTCACCGTCGCGCAGTTCGATCGCCTCGAAGGCGCCCGTGGAGGCGCCGGAGGGCACCGCCGCTCGGGCGATCGTGCCGTCGTCGAGCCCGACCTCGACCTCGACGGTCGGGTTGCCCCGCGAGTCCAGAATCTCCCGCGCGACGATTCCCTCGATGGTTGCCACTGAGTCGCTCCTCGTTTGTGTGTTCCGGTCCGGTATGGGCCGCGACGGTGCGGCTGAGGCAGGTGTTGAACGCAGCGTATCGGGCGACGCTCGGACGCGGGCGGTCCGGGCGCTCGCCGGCCCGGCCCGAAACCTTCCTCCGGGCAGTGCTTTACACGGACATTCCCGGATTCTCGTGCCTCAACCGGCAACGGGTTTGCGCGCGGTCGACCCGATCGGCAAGGCTGGTCGCCATGCCCGCCGCCTCGACCACCCTCCGCATGCTCGCCGTGTCGGTCATCGCGTCGCTCACGGTGACCGGTTGTCAGACCCTCGACGACGCCGGCCGGACGATCGGGCGGTCCGACCTGGTGAACGACCTGGCCGCCCGGCTCGACCGGGCCCTGGAGCTGACCTACTCCGCCGACTACCAGCTCCCCGGCGGGCAGACCGCCGCCATCGCCCAGGCCCAGGACCCGGCCCGCTCCGCCTACACCTGGCCCGGCGGCAAGCTCACCGTCACCCCGGAGGCGACGACCCGCTGCGAGACCGCCGCCGGACGCGCGACCTGCACCCTGGAGGCCCCGCCCGCGCCCAACGCGAAGCCCACGGTGACCATGTTCACCGAGGCCAAGCAGCGAGGGCTGGTGACGCCGCCGGTCGTCGTGGGGCTGCTCACCACCGCCGCGCTGGACCCGGACGCGGTGATCGAGCAGAGCGACACCACCCTCGCCGGCCACCACGCCACCTGCGTCGACGTGGCGCAGTCGGCCGGGGACTTCACCGCCTGCGTGACCACCGACGGCGTGCTGGGCAGCTTCACCGGCCGGGTCGACGGCCGCCAGGTCGAGCTGGCACTGAGCCGCTACCGCGAGACGGTCGACGGCGCGGTGTTCGACCTGCCGCCCGACGCCGGCGTCGTGGACCGCCGCCCGGCCAGCTCGTGACCGACCCCGGCGACGGTCCTCAGACGCCGAGCAGGGTGCGCAGGTGGCGCGGGGGCGGGCAGTCGTGGGCGAGCATCGCGTCGTGCCACTCACGCACCGCCACGCCGGCCGGGCGGGCGGCGGCGATCGCGGCCACCTCGCTGTAGCCGACGAAGTACGTCGAGAGCTGCGTCGAGGTGAGCAGGGCGCGCCGCCACTTGCCGGCCGCCTCCCCCTCCTCCTGGAAGCCGCGCCCGGTCATCAGCGCCATCGCCTCGGCCTCCGGCAGCTCCTCGCAGTGCACGAGCTGGTCCAGCAGCGCGTTGATGGTCATCCGGAGCTGCATCTTGAGCTGCTGCAACCGCACCGGCAGGCCGCCGAAGCCGAGGCCGGCCATCAGCTCCTCCGTGTAGACCGCCCAGCCCTCGATGAAGGGGCCCGACTCGGTCAGCGCGCGGACCCGGGTGGGCCCGACGTGCCGGCGGGCGTGGGCGAGCTGGAGGAAGTGCCCCGGCATCGCCTCGTGCACCGTCAGGTTGCGGATCATGTGGTCGTTGTACTCGCGGTAGAACGACTCGACCCGGTGCGCGGGCCACTCCGCCGGGGTGGGCGCGATGCAGTAGAACGTCGGCACGTCCGCCGTCTCCAGCGGGCCGGGTGAGTCGCAGTAGGCGACCGCCACGCCCCGGGCGAACTGCGGCATCTCCTGGATCACGCACGGGTCGTCGACCAGGGTGACCAGGTCGTGGGCGCGCACGAAGTCGGTCGCCTCGTCCAGGGTTACCGAGGCGAGGTCCACGATGGTGTGGTCGTCCGGGTGCTCGGCGGCCAGCAGGTCCAGCGCCCGGCGTACCGTCTCGTCGTCGGCCGGACCGCCGACCAGCTCGACGGCAGCCGCGCGGATCTCCTCGCCGACCCGGTCCAGGTTGGCCCAGGCCCGGCGCTGGATCTCGGCGGCGCCCAGCTCCGTGTCGAGGGTGTGCCAGAGCCGCGCCTCCCAGCGGCGGCGGCCCAGCCGCGGGTCCCGCCCGGGGCCGGCGTCGGCGGCCAGGCCCTGACGCAGCCACGCGACGAACTCCTCCAGCGCCGCGATCGCCGCGGTGGCGGCCGGCTCGACCCGGTCGTGCAGGGCGGGGGCCTGCGCGAGCAGCGCCGGCACCTCGTCGCGGATCAGCGCCGCCGTGCCGGCGAACTGCCCGACCGCCGTCTCCGCATGGATGCGCGGCATGTCGCGCAGCGTCGCGCGCGCGGTCGCCAGGGCGTCCGGTACGGCGGCGAGCCGGCCCGCCAGGCTGGTCAGCCGCACGTCGACCGGTGCGTACGGGCGGGCGAGCAGCGCGTGCAGCAGCGGCCCGGGGTTGTGCCGCAGCGGGTCCCACTCGTGCGCGCGGATGTCGCCGGACTCGAACAGCTCCCGGTCCACGAACGAGGTGAGCAGCGCGTGGTCGACGCGCTCCTCGACGTCCAGGGCGTCCGGGTCCAGCTCGGCGAGCGCGTCCGCGGCCTCCCTGAGCATGGTCCGGTCGGCCGCGACCGCCTCGGCGGAGAGGTCCGGCAGCCGGTCGTCGTAACGGTGGTCGCCGGTGGAGGTCGCGACCCCCGGCCGGCTCTCCAGCAACGCGTCGACGATCCGCTCCGCGAGCGGCACAAACGATTCCACCCGCCGACCCTACCGGGTCGACTCAGGCCTTTTCGGCGGCGCGGACCGCGTCCGCGTAGGCGAGGGCGGCGCGGCGCAGGGCCGCCTCCGGGTCCAGGCCCGCCTCGCGGGCCGCCGCGACCGTGGCGAGCAGGCCCGCGCCGAGGCGCGCCTCCGGGTCCACCTGGGAATCCGCGAGGGGCGGCGGTACGGCGAGGCCGACCCGCCCGGCGCGCTCCAGGATCTTGGCGGCCAGGGCGAGGGCCGGCTGGCTCAGTGCGATGCCGTCGAGCACCGAGTCACGCGCCTTCTCGGTCCGCTTGATCCGCTCCCAGCTGGCCTCGATCTCCTCCAGGGTGCCCGCCTCGGCGTCGGCGAAGACGTGCGGGTTGCGCCGGACCATCTTGTCGACCAGCCCGCCGGCCACGTCGTCGACGGTCCACCGCTGTTCCTCGGGCAGCTCCTCGGCGAGGCGGGCGTGCAGCACCACCTGGAGCAGCACGTCGCCCAGCTCCTCGCGCAGCGCGTCGGTGTCCCCGGCGCTGATCGCGTCGTACGCCTCGTAGCACTCCTCGATCAGGAAACCGGCGAGGCTGCGGTGGGTCTGCGCGCGCTTCCAGGGATCGCCGCCCGGGGAGGCCAGCCGGTCCATCACCGCCACCGCGTCGAGCAGCCGGGCGCCCGGCGGGTCCCAGGAGCCGTACATCAGCTCCAGCTCGGCCAGGCCGGGCTCGCGGGCCAGCCGCAGGCCCAGCTCGCGGGCCAGCGACTCGTCGCCGGCCGGGCCGGCCAGCCACACCGCGACGCCGTGCGCCGCCGCCGCGTCGAGCAGCGCCTGCGTCGCCCGGCCGTCGACCACCGTGACCTCGGCGCCCGACGCACGGACCGCCGTCGTCAGCTCGCTCTCCGCCCCCGCCAGCACCGGATGCCGGCGTACGACGTCCCACGCGGCGGCGGTCAGCAGCCCGGCCGGCAGCCGGGGAGAGGTGACGAGCAGGACGATCCGCGCCGGCATGCTCAGCTGTGGGTCTCGCCGGCCGCCTCGGGCGCGACGGTGGGCAGCGGGTCCGGGGTGGAGACGTCGGTGACCCCGTCGGAGCCGGCCTCGCCCAGCGGCACGCTCACCGCTGGCGCGTTGCCGGAGAAGCTCAGCACCGGGAACTCCAGCGGGCGGTAGCGGGGGTTGACCGTCACGTCGTACGCGGCGACGGCCTCGGCCAGCGACTTGCGGGTGGCCAGCGCGCCGCGCAGCTGCTCGCCGTCGAGCTGGTGGGCGGCCGCCTCGTCGGGCACGTCGGCCGGGATGGCGCCCGCCTTGCGGCCCGCCGCCACCACGTCCGCCAGATCCTTCGCGGTCGGCTCGGCCGGCGCGCCGGTCGGCACCCCCGACAGGCAGTTGTAGAGCTCGGCGGACTGGCGCACGAAGCCGGTGTCGGGCGACAGGCCCAGCTGCTGGGCGACCTGCTCCGGCGCGACCTGCCCGCGCGGCTGGTAGTTCTTGTCCGCGGAGAGCCGCTCGCAGACCTCGGTCAACACCAGCATGCTGACGATCTGGCCGCGGTCGGGCAGCTGCGGCACCTGCGCCGAGGGCTGCCCCTCGGGCGCCTCGGGCTGACCGGTCGGCGTCGGGTTCTTCGCCCGCAGGTCGTCGACGATCCCGGTGACGGCATCCTCGGTGATCCGCAGGTCACCGACATAGGCGGCGACACCGGGCTCGGCACGGCAACCGGAGAGGGCGACGAGGCCGAGCGCCACGCTGGCGACGGCGACAAGACGGCGAGCACGCATGTCGGTCACTCTCTCATGCCGCCCGGGGCGGCCGTGACACCGCCCACCGGTCTCCCCCGCGCCCGCCCCGTCGCGCGCCAGGGTCCCCGCCCCCTGCTCATCCGCCGGCCATCGTCGACCGCCACTCACCGCGCGGCGGCTCCCGCCGTCGCCGGCTCGCCCAGGACGTCCTTGAGCAGCTGGGCGCACCACTCCAGCAGGGCCTGGTCGCGCAGCGGCTCGCCGCCCACCCGCCGGGTGCTCGGCCGGGGCACGCTGACCTGGTCGAGCGCCTGCTTGTAGACCGAGTCGGGGTGGTAGCGCTTGAGCCGCAGCTGCTTCGAGTCGGGCAGCGGCAGCGGGCCGAACCGGAGGTGCTTGCCCTGCATGGAGACGTCGGTCAGGCCGTAGCGGCGGGCCAGCAGCCGGAACCGGGCCACCGCGACGAGGTTCTGCACCGGCGCGGGCGGCTCGCCGTAGCGGTCCGTCATCTCGGCGACCACCTCGCGCAGCCGGTCGGCGTCGCGGGCCTCGGCGAGCTTGCGGTACATCTCCAGGCGCAGCCGCTCCACGCCGACGTAGTCGTGCGGCAGGTGCGCGTCGACCGGGAGATCAATGCGGACCTCGTCCGCCGCGCCGTCGGACTCCGGGCGCTCGCCCTTGAACGCGGAGACCGCCTCGCCGACCATCCGCACGTACAGGTCGAAGCCGACGCCCTCGATGTGCCCGGACTGCTCGCCGCCGAGCAGGTTGCCGGCGCCCCGGATCTCCAGGTCCTTCATCGCCACGTACATGCCGGCGCCCAGCTCGGTGTGCTGGGCGATGGTCGCCAGCCGCTCGTGGGCGTGCTCGGTGAGCGGCTTCTCCGGCGGGTAGAGGAAGTACGCGTACGCCCGCTCCCGGCCCCGGCCGACCCGGCCGCGGATCTGGTGCAGCTGGGCCAGGCCGAGCAGGTCGGCCCGCTCCACGATCAGGGTGTTGGCGTTGGGGATGTCGATGCCGGACTCCACGATCGTGGTGCAGACCAGCACGTCGAACTCCTTCTCCCAGAAGCCGACCATGACCTTCTCCAGGGCCTCCTCGCCCATCTGGCCGTGCGCCACCGCGACCCGCGCCTCGGGCACCAGCTCCCGGAGCTTGCGGGCCGTCCGGTCGATCGACTCGACCCGGTTGTGCAGGTAGAAGACCTGACCGTCGCGGAGCAGCTCGCGGTGGATGGAGGCGGCCACCTGCCG
Organism: Micromonospora sp. NPDC048868; assembly: GCF_043198195.1. Lineage (NCBI taxonomy): Bacteria > Bacillati > Actinomycetota > Actinomycetes > Micromonosporales > Micromonosporaceae > Micromonospora > Micromonospora sp. NPDC048868. The sequence continues at coordinate 63,335 of NZ_JBICUN010000006.1, read as the reverse complement.
CTCGTCGTGCGCCCCGACGAAGGTGAGCACCGGGTGCCGCTCCTCCGGCGGGGTGGCGATTGTCGACATCTCCCGGATGCCGGTGATCGCCATCTCCAGGGTGCGCGGGATCGGGGTGGCCGACATGCTCAGCACGTCGACCGAGGCGCGCATCGTCTTCAGGTGCTCCTTGTGCTCGACGCCGAAGCGTTGCTCCTCGTCGACGATGACCAGGCCGAGCGACTTGAACCGGGTGGCCGCCTGGAGCAGCCGGTGGGTGCCGATGACGATGTCGGCGGTGCCCGCGGCGGCCATCTCCAGGGCCTGCTCCGCCTCCTTCGGCGTCTGGAAGCGCGAGAGCTGCCGGATGGTCACCGGGAACTGGCTCATCCGCTCGGCGAACGTGTTGTAGTGCTGCTGCACCAGCAGCGTGGTGGGCACCAGCACGGCCACCTGTTTGCCGTCCTGCACCGCCTTGAACGCCGCCCGCACCGCGATCTCCGTCTTGCCGTAGCCGACGTCGCCGCAGATCAGCCGGTCCATCGGGACGGTCTGCTCCATGTCCCGTTTGACCTCTTCGATCGCGGCGAGCTGGTCCGGCGTCTCCTGCCACGGGAAGGCGTCCTCCAGCTCCCGCTGCCACGGCGTGTCGGGGCCGAAGCTGTGCCCCTTGGACGCCTTGCGGGCGGCGTAGAGCTGGATCAGCTGGGCGGCGATCTCCCTGACCGCCTTGCGGGCCCGGGCCTTGGACTTCTGCCAGTCCGAGCCGCCCATCTTGTGCAGGGTGGGCTGCTCGCCGCCGACGTAGCGGGAGAGCTGGTCGAGCTGGTCGGTGGGGACGAAGAGCCGGTCGCCGGGCTGGCCGCGCTTGCTCGGGGCGTACTCGATGACGAGGTATTCCCGGGAGGCCCCGTTGACGGTGCGCTGCACCAGCTCGACGTAGCGGCCGATGCCGTGCTGCTCGTGCACGACGTGGTCGCCGGCCTTCAGCTCCAGCGGGTCGATGGTGTTGCGCCGCCGACTCGGCATCTTGCGCATGTCGCGGGTCGAGGTGCCCCGCCCGCCGGTGACGTCGTTGCCGGTGAGCAGCACGAACCGGGACGCCTCGTCGACGAAGCCGCCGGTCAGGCTGCCGCAGGCGACCAGCACCTCGCCGGGGGCGGGCGCGGTCGGGATCTCCTCGGTCAGCCGCGCGCCGAGGCCGGCGTCGCGGAGCACCTCGACCGCCCGCTGGGCGGGGCCGTGCCCCTCGAAGACCAGCGCGACCGACCAGCCCTCGCCGGTCCAGCGCTTGAGGTCGTCGACCACCCGGGCGGTCTCGCCGTGGTAGAGCGGGGCCGGCTGCGCGGAGAGGGTCACCGCGATCGCGTCGTCGGGGGTGACGTCGTACGCCTCCGGGCCGTCCTCCCAGGGCTGCCGCGCCGGGGCGGCCTCCGCCTCGACCAGGCCGAACGGCGACAGCGTCCACCAGGGCTGGCGCAGCTTCGCCGCGACGGCGCGTACGTCGCCCAGGGTCCGGAAGGCGGCGGCGCCGAGGTCGACGGGGGCCTGGCCACCGACGGCGGCCGCGGCCCAGCTCGCCTGGAGGAACTCGTCGGAGGTACGCACCAGGTCGTGCGCCCGGGTGCGGATCCGCTCCGGGTCGCACAGGAGCACGTGGGTGCCGGCCGGCATGGCGTCCAGCAGCAGCTCCATCGAGTCGGCGCCGATCAGCGCCGGGGCCAGGGACTCCATGCCCTCCACCGGGATGCCCTCGGCCAGCTTGTCGAGGATCTCGGCCAGCTCCGGGTGCTCCTCGGCGAGTGCGGCGGCCCGCTTGCGCACCGACGGGGTGAGCAGCAGCTCCCGGCACGGCGGCGCCCACAGCTGCGGCACCTGCGCGATGGTGCGCTGGTCGGCGACGGCGAAGGTGCGGATCTCCTCCACCTCGTCGCCCCAGAACTCGACCCGGGACGGGTGCTCGTCGGTGGGCGGGAAGATGTCGAGGATGCCGCCGCGCACGGCGAACTCGCCCCGCTTGGTGACCAGGTCGACCCGCCCGTACGCCATGTCGGTCAGGCGGCGGGCGACCTCCTCCAGGTCGGCCTCCTGCCCGGCGGCGAGCTGCACCGGCTCCAGGTCGCCGAGGCCCTTGAGCTGCGGTTGCAGCAGCGACCGGACGGGCGCCACGACCACCCGCAGCGGACCGGTGCGACCGTGCGCGTCGGCCGAACCGGGGTGCGCCAGCCGGCGCAGCACGGCCAGCCGACGGCCGACCGTGTCGGAGCGGGGCGACAGGCGCTCGTGCGGCAGCGTCTCCCACGACGGGAAGACCGTCACCTGCTCGGGCGGGAGCAGGCTGCCCAGCGCGGCGGCCAGGTCGTCGGCCTCCCGCGTGGTGGCGGTCACGGCGAGCACGGGACGACCCGCGCCGCCGCCCGGCCCGCCGTCGCCGGCCCGGTCGGCGGCGACCGCGGCGACCGCGAACGGGCGCAGCGCCGGCGGGGCGGTGATGTCGAGGCCGTCGACCTGCGCGGCACCGGAGCGCGCCAGGTCACGTGCCCGGGCCAGCCCCGGGTCGGCCAGGGCGGCGGAGAACAGACCGGTGAGCATGAGATCACTTCCAGCGGGAGGACACGACGATCACCCCTCGTCCGGCTGGACGGGGGGCCACCGGTCGACACTATCTCTCCGGTCGGACGAACCACCCCCGCGTAGGTTGGATCGTCGACAATCCACGCAGGGCCAACCCGAGAGGGAGACCGGATGCCTGAGGGAATCGGCAGTGACCCGCGCCGCAGGACCACGCTCGCCCGGTGGCGGGTGCTGGGTCACCCGGACGGGATCCTGATCTACCAGGTGCGCTGCATCGTCGAGAACCACGGCTGGACGGCACCAGCCGCCGAACCGACCTACAAGGTCCTCCTCGGCCGGTCGGGGGCGTACCGGCGGCGGCTCAACGGTCGTACGTCGTTCTCGGACGCCACCTCGGTGCTGCTCACCCGGCCCGGCGACGAGATGTCCGTGTCGCATCCCCTGGGCTGCGGCGACTCGTACACCTGCCTGGAGGTCGACGAGGCGGTGCTGGCCGACCGGCCGGACGGGGCGCGCTGGCTGGAGACCGCCGGCTGGGAGGGCACCTCGGACACGCCACTCGACCTGGCCCACCGGATGCTCGTCGCGGAGTTCCGCCGTGGGATCGACCGGTTCGAGATGTCGGAGCGGCTGCACAGCTTCCTCGACGGGTTGCTCAACCTCACCGCCGCCCGGGCCGAGCCGCCGGGAGAGGACCTGGCACGCGCCATCGGCCGGCGGCCCGCCACCCAGGTCGCCCACCGCCGCCTGGCCGACCGGGCCCGCGAGGTGCTCACCGCCGGCGACTACTCGCTCAGCCTCGACGAGGTGGCCCGCGAGGTGGGCGCCTCCCCGCACCACCTGAGCCGGGTGTTCCACCGGGTCACCGGCAGCAGCCTCACCGCCTACCGGAACCGGCTGCGGGTCCGGGCGGTGCTGGACACCCTCGCCGAGTCGGACAAGCGGCCGCTGCGCGCGGTGGCGGCGGAGCACGGCTTCGCCGACCAGGCCCACCTCACCCGGGTGGTCCGGGACCACGTCGGCCACCCCCCGGCCCACCTGCGCCGACTCCTCACCCAACCCCGGCGGCCCTGACCCCGCCTTCACCCCACCCGCTGTCCCTGCGTTCGGGCCAGGTCGGGCGGCCGGGTCGGGTCGGTCGGACCGGGCCAGGCCGGGGTCGAGGGTCGAGGGTCGGGTCGTGGCGGGGTTTTGAGTCGGCGGTCAACCGAGCATCGATGTTCAAGACCCGGGCCGCCCGGCGGCCGAAGATGGAATCCGTCAGCCGGGATCGAGCCGCCGGATCGGCGGTCGCGGGGTGCGCGGACCTGTTCGGGGAGGCCCGCAGCTCCAACCGGCTGCGACCTCGGCGACGGCGAGGCGCCGTCGCCGCCCGCCGGTGGTGCCGTACACCCCCCTGTACGGCACTCCGGTGGGCACGGGGCGGCCCGCTCGAAGGATCTTGACGGGGATGGCCGGCCGTGATCGGCTGCGCTCATGGGCAACCAGTGGCGGGCACAGTTCGACGCGGAGGTCACCTTCGCCAACGGCGGCGGGCTGCGGACCGACGGGTTCCGTCTGGACATCCCCGGCCGCGACATCGCCGACGACGAACTGGCGGCGCTGTTCGTCCGGCACCTCGGGCTGCTGATGGTGGCCGAGGTACGCATCACCGGCCGGACGATCATCGAGGAGCCGCACAAGGGCGGCCGGGGTGTGGCCGCCGGGGCCGGCCCGGACGACGGTTCCCGGCGACGGCTGGTCGAGCTGAGCCACGTGGTCACCGACGGCATGACCACCCTGCCGGGCTGGCCGGCGCCACGGATCACCGAGTGGCTGACCCGGGAGGCGTCCCGCGCCAACTACGCCCCCGGCACCGAGTTCCAGGTGGGGCGCATCGACATGATCGCCAACACCGGCACGTACGTGGACACGCCCGCCCACCGCTTCGCCGACGGCGCCGACCTCGCTGGCACCCCGCTGGACCGCCTCGCCGACCTGCCCGGCCTCGTGGTCCGGGTACCGGCCGGCACCCGCGCGGTGGACCGGCTGCTGCTGGCGCCGTACGACGTCGCCGGGCACGCGGTGCTGCTGCACACGGGCTGGTCGGCGCACTTCGGCACGGACCGGTACGGCGCGCCGGAGGCGCCCTACCTCACCGGCGACGGCGCCCGGGCCCTGGTCGACGCGGGCGCCGCCCTGGTCGGCATCGACTCGATCAACATCGACGACATGAGCCCGGCTGCGGCCGGCGAGCGACCGGCGCACAGCACCCTGCTGGCCGCCGGCGTACCCATCGTGGAGCACCTGACCGGGCTCGACGCGCTGCCTCCGACCGGCTTCCGGTTCACGGCCGCCCCACCGATGGTGGCCGGCATGGGCACCTTCCCGGTACGGGCCTTCGCGGTCCTCAATCCCACCTGATCGGCGACCGAGGGCCAGGCCAACACCGCGAGATCAACCTTCGGGTCGGCGCGCGAGCGGGCCGTGACGGCAGGCTGCCGGGATGTCACGGGCACCGCGCGTCCCCAGAGAGTTGGCGTTCCTCCCGTTCTCCGGATGCTCCGCGGGCCGTCCTGGCGCCGGCTGCTGCCCGACATCTACGTCCACGTCGACGGTTACCGTGAGAACGACCACCGGATGTGGTGCGACGCCGTTGCCCTCACCCTGCCGGCGGGGGCCGCCATCAGCGGTCTCAGCGCGGCATTCCTGTGGGGCGTGGACCTCCTGCCACGCGCGAGCCCGGTCTTCGTCACGCTTCCGGCGCCGGCCCGCCGACGCTCCACTCGGCGTGTGTCGGTCGACCAACGGTCGTTCTCCGCCCGGGAGATCACCCGCTTCGCCGGCTTGCCGGTCACCACCGGCGTCCGCACGGCCTTCGACCTCGGGCGGCAGTTGCCCCGGACGGACGCGCTCGTGGCGGTGGACGCGCTGCTGCATCGGCGGGTGGTCAAGCTCCCGGCGTTGGGCAGCTACCTGGACACGCACAACGGCTGGCCCGGCACCGCCCAACTGCGGGAGGTGCTCGCGCTGGCCGAGCCGCTGAGCGAGTCCCCCATGGAGACCCGGCTCCGGCTCGTCCTGCACGACGCCGGTCTGCCACCCCTGACCGCGCAGCACGACGTGTACGGCATCCATGCGCAGCGGGGCCGCGTCTTCCTCGGCCGTCGACCTCGCCTATCCCCGGTGGCGAATCGCCATCGAGTACGAGGGTGACCACCACCGGGAACGCGCCCACTTCCAGCGGGACGTGGCTCGGCTCAACGCGCTCCGCGCGGCGGGCTGGTTGGTGTTGCGCTTCACGGCGGACGACGTACTGCGGCACCCCGCCCGGATTGTCCGGCTGGTGACCGACGCAATCCAGGAACGCCGGCCCGGCCAATGCTGATCAGGACGCCATGGACCTCAAACCGGCCAGATAACGTCCATGGCGTCCTGATCACCGGGGCGCCCGCACGCACGCGGCGGGCGGGGAGGGCGGCCGCACGTGAAGGCGGGCGGGGGTGGGTCAGTAGCGGACCGAGATGTGTCGGGTGGTCGCGTCGATGCGGATCTCGCCGCCGTACGGGACGATCAGCTGCGGGTCGGTGTGGCCGAGGTCGACGTCGAAGACCACCACCGCGTCGGGGCAATAGGCGGCCAGCGCCCGGGTGACCGCCTCCCGCTGCGCCGCCGCCCAGTCCCGCCGCTCGTCGGGGGTGTGCTGCCGGGTGAAGTCCCACGCCTTCGGCCGGCCGACGAGGACCGCCGGGAAGCCGGCGAGCAGACCGCGCTCCCCCATGTTGCGCAGGATCCGAAACACCTCGGTGGCCGGGGGCAACTCCTCGGAGGTCTCGACCATCAGCACCGACCCGGCCAGGTCCCCGGCGTCAGGGACCCGGTCGGCGGCCAGCAGCCAGTGCAGGATCTCCAGGTTGCCGCCCCAGGTGCGCCCCTCGACGACCGTCGACGGCCCCTGCCAGCGCCAGCCCTCGCCCGGGAGCATCTCCGGGTCGTCGGCCAGCGTCGCCGGGTCCTGCCAGTCGTTCGGCCGGTCGCCCCATTCAGGCGCGGGCGTGAGGTCGTACCAGCCGGAGGTGAAGAGGGCCGCGCGCAGCGAGTCGAAGGTCAGCGGGTGCGGGCTGCCCGGCCGGCCGAGGTGCACGAGCACCGACCCGCCATGGTACGACACGACGCCCAGCCGGTACAGGTGGTTGAGGACGTTGGTGTTGTCGGAGTAGCCGAAGTACGGCTTCGGGTTGGCCCGCAGCACGGCGTCGTCCAGGTGCGGGGTGACCGTGATCAGGTCGTCCCCGCCCACCGTGGCGAGCACGGCGGCGATCGTCGGGTCGGCGAAGGCGGCGGTCAGGTCCCGGGCCCGGTCGCGCGGGTCGGCGCCGAGCACCCGGGTGGTCGGGTACTCCACCGGCTCCAGGCCGAACTCCTCGCGCAGCCGGCGCAGGCCCAACTCGTACACGTGGGGGAAGAGGGCCGGCAGGCCGGCGGACGGCGAGACGACCGCGACCCGGTCTCCCGGTCGGGGCTTGGGGGGATAGCTCGGCGACGTCATGATCGGACGCTACCGACCGGCTCCAGCGGTTTTCCGCCGGTCCGACCCGCCGGGACGCTGGCGGACGGCCTCTAGGCTGGCCCCGCCGGAGTTGATCGAGTATTCGGAGGCCGCGTGAGCACCCCCGCCGGACATCCGCCGCAGCCCTTCCACCACGGCCCACCGCACGGCGGCCCGTGGGCAGGCCCCGTGCCGCCGCCGGTGACCAGGCGTATCCCGGAGGACCAGCCCTTCGTGGTACGGCCCAACGTCGCGAAACGCGGCCTGCTGATGATGGGGGTGGTGCTGCTCCTCATCCTCCCGATCGCCTGCTGCGCCGGTCTCGGCATGGTGAACTCGGCCGATCCGCAGCTGCGCTCCCAGTCCGTGGTCGCGATCCTCGGCGTGGTGGGCTGCCTGCTGGCCCTGGTCGCCCTGCCGCTGGGGATCCAGCTCTGGCTGATCGGTTCCGGCGGCCCGGTGCTGGCACTCGGTCCGGCCGGGCTCTGGATCCGCACCCGGCCGACCCGGGGCCAGGCGATCTGGCTGCCGTGGGAGGGCGTCGCGCGGATCTCCCGGCGCCGGTGGAGCCTGGAGAAGATGCTGGTGGTCACGCCACGCGACGCACGGGCGCTCCAGCACCTCGGGGCGTTCACGGCGCTCGACAGCGCGGCCCTGAGCGCCTTCTACGGCTCGGGGCTGGTCGCCACGCTCAACTTCGCGGACCGGTCCGAGGCGGAGATCATGGCGGCGGTCGGCCACTACAGCGCAGGCCGCTGCCAGCTCACCTGATCGACGCGGCGCCGGCCGCCCCGGCCGGGCCGGGAAACCCCACATTCCGGGCACGAGCCGCCCTAGGCTGGCGGCGTGGACCAGGAGATGCGCGACGGGCTGCCGCGTACCGCCGCGCTGCTGCTCGGCACCCTGGTGCTCGCCACCGCGTTCATCACCGCGTACGTCGGCGCGCTGCACCGTCCCACGCCCCGCGACGTGCCGGTCGGGGTGGTGCGCGGCGACCAGAAGGCACAGGCCGTCCTCGCCGCCGTACGCAACCAGAGCGGCACCCTCGACGCCGTCGAGTACGCCGACCCGCGCGCCGCCGACGACGGCCTGCTCACCCGCGAGGTGTACGGGGTGCTCGCCACCGGCGCCGAGGGCGGACTGGTGCTGACCACCGCGAGCGCCGCCGCGCCGGCCGCTACCGACGTCGTCGTCCGGGTTCTCGACACCGCCGCCCGGCAGGCGGAGATGCCGCTGCGGGTCACCGACGAGGTGCCGGTGGCCGCGACCGATCCGCGCGGGCTCGTGCCGTTCTACCTGGCCGTCGGGTACGTGCTGGGCGGTTACCTCGCCGCCACCGTGCTCGGCCTGGGCAACGGCACCGCCCCGCGCAGCCTGCGCCGCGCCGGGTTGCGGATCGCCGCGCTGGCCGTCTACAGCCTCGTGCTCGGGGCCGCCGGCGCGATCGTGGTGGGCCCCGTCCTGGACGTCTGGGACCACGACCTGGTCGGCGTCGCCGCGAGCGGGGCGCTGGCGGTCCTCGCGGCGGCGATGATCGCCTCGGCGGTGCAGGGCTGGCTGGGGCTGTTCGGCACCGGGCTGGTGATCCTGCTGCTGGTCGTGCTCGGCAACCCCGGCTCCGGCGGCATCTACGCCCCCGAGTTCCTGCCGACCTGGCTGCGCGGCATGCACCGGTGGAACGTGCCGGGGCTCGCCACCGACCTGCTCAAGTCCGTCGTCTACTTCGACCGCCGGTCGACCGGCTGGCCGATCGCCGGGCTCACCATCTGGACGGCGCTGGGCGTGGCGGGTGTGCTCAGCGCCACCCCTTTCCAGGCCCGCCGTCGCACCGGTCGACGCCCCGCACCCGGCCCCACCAGCACAGATGCGCCCGGCGCCGGCTGAGATGTCAGGAAGGGCCCCTTCCTCTACCGCAGACGATTGCAAGGGTCCCCTCCTTCCCGGCGGGGGACGCGGATACGATCCAGGGAGTCGGACAGCGCTGTCCTTCGTACTCGCGTAAGGAGCGCATCGTGACCGACCAGCACGACCACGACGGCCCCGACGCCGCCCTGCGGGCCGACATCCGCCGCCTCGGCACCCTGCTCGGGCAGACCCTCGCCCGCCAGGAGGGCCGGCCGCTGCTCGACCTCGTCGAGGAGATCCGCGCCCAGGTGCGCTCGGACGCCCCCACCGCCGCGCAGCGGCTCGCCGGCCTGGACGTCACCACCGGCACCAAGCTGGCCCGCGCCTTCTCCACCTACTTCCACCTGGCCAACATCACCGAGCAGGTGCACCGGGCCCGGGAGCTGCGGCGCCGCCGGGCGGTGCAGGGCGGCTGGCTGGACCAGGCGGCCAAGATGATCGCCGAGCGCGGGGTGCCGGCCGAGGAGATCGCCGCGGCGGCCCGGCGGCTGGCGGTACGGCCCGTCTTCACCGCCCACCCGACCGAGGCGGCCCGCCGGTCGATCCTGTCCAAGCTGCGCGCCATCGCCGACGAGCTGGACACCGAGACCGCGAACGCGATCCTCTACGGCGCCAGCGACGAGGGCCCGGCCAACCGCCGCCTCGCGGAACTGCTCGACCTGATGTGGCAGACCGACGAGCTGCGGCTGGACCGGCCGGACCCGACCGACGAGGCCCGCAACGCCATCTACTACCTGCGCGACCTGTACGCCGAGGCCGCCCCGCAGGTCCTCGACGACCTCGCCGACACGCTGCGCACCCTCGGCGTGGAGACCTCCCCGACCGCCCGGCCGCTGTCCTTCGGCACCTGGATCGGCGGCGACCGCGACGGCAACCCGTTCGTCACGCCGGCGGTGACCCGCGAGGTGCTGACGATCCAGCACGAGCACGGCATCGCGGCCACCGAGAAGGCGATGGACCACCTCATCGACGAGGTCTCGGTGTCCCGGCGGCTGCGCGGGGTGTCGCTCGACCTCTCCGCGAGCCTCGCCACCGACCTGGACGCGCTGCCCGAGGTGGCGGCCCGGTTCCGCCGGGTCAACGCCGAGGAGCCCTACCGGCTCAAGGCCCGCTGCGTGAAGGCGAAGCTGGCCAACACCCGGCAGCGGCTGCGCCAGGGCACCGCGCACGTGCCCGGGCGGGACTACCGCGGCTCCGCCGAGCTGGTCGCCGACCTGGAGCTGCTGCGCGCCTCGCTGGCCCGCAACGCCGGCCAGCTCACCGCCGTGGGCCGGCTCGCCTCGACCATCCGTACGGTCTCCGCGTTCGGGCTGCACCTGGCGACCATGGACGTCCGGGAGCACGCCGAGGCGCACCACGCGGTGCTCGCCCAGCTCTACGCGGCCGTCGGCGAGGTCTCCGACTACCCGTCGCTGAGCCGGCAGGAACGCACGAAGCTGCTCGCCGACGAGCTGACCGGTCGCCGGCCGCTCTCCACGCTGGACACCCCGCTGACCGAGGCGACCCGCAAGACGTTCGACGTGTTCGGCACCATCCGCGAGGCGCAGGACCGGTTCGGCAACGAGGTCATCGAGTCGTACATCGTCTCGATGACGCTCGGCGTGGACGACGTGCTCGCCGCCGTGGTGCTGGCGCGCGAGGCCGGCCTGGTCGACGTGCACAGCGGCCGGTCCCGGATCGGCTTCGTGCCGCTGCTGGAGACCCCGGCCGAGCTGAACACGGGCGGCGAACTGCTCGACGAGCTGCTCTCGCTGCCGGCGTACCGGGCCCTGGTGGCGGCGCGGGGCGACGTGCAGGAGGTGATGCTGGGCTACTCCGACTCCAACAAGGAGGCCGGCATCACCACCAGCCAGTGGTCCATCCACCGGGCCCAGCGCGCGCTGCGCGACGTGGCGGCCCGGCACGGCGTACACCTGCGGCTCTTCCACGGCCGCGGCGGCACGGTGGGTCGCGGCGGCGGGCCCACGCACGAGGCGATCCTGGCCCAGCCGTACGGCACCCTGGACGGCGCGATCAAGGTCACCGAGCAGGGCGAGGTCATCTCCGACAAGTACTCGCTGCCGTCGCTGGCGCGGGAGAACCTGGAGCTGACCCTGGCCGCGGTGCTCCAGGCCACCCTGCTGCACACCGCGCCCCGGCAGCCCGCCGAGATGCTGGAACGCTGGGACGCCACCATGGAGCTGGTCTCCGACTCGGCCTTCCGGTCGTACCGGTCGCTGGTCGAGGACCCGGACCTGCCCGCGTACTTCTGGGCGTCGACGCCGACGGAGCTGCTCGGCGCGCTGAACATCGGCTCCCGGCCGGCGAAACGGCCGAACACCGGGGCCGGGCTCGCCGGGCTGCGCGCCATCCCGTGGGTGTTCGGCTGGACCCAGACCCGGCAGATCGTGCCTGGCTGGTTCGGGGTCGGCTCCGGGCTGGCCGCGGCCCGCGAGGCGGGAATGGAGGACGTGCTGGCCGAGATGCACCGCAACTGGCACTTCTTCCGCACGTTCCTGTCGAACGTCGAGATGATGCTCACCAAGACCGACCTGAGCATCGCCCGCCGGTACGTCGAGACGCTGGTGCCGAAGAAGCTGCACCCGATCTTCCACAAGATCGAGCAGGAGTACGAGCTGACCAAGCAGGAGGTGCTGGCGGTGACCTCCTCGCCGGCCCTGCTGGAGAACTCCCCGGTGCTCCAGCGCACCCTGGCCGTCCGCGACACGTACCTGGAGCCGCTGCACCACCTCCAGGTGGCCCTGCTGCGCCAGTACCGGGAGTCCGGGGCGGCGGGCCGGGCGGTGGCCACGGCGCCGGGCGGCCGGCGTGCGCCGAGCGACGGTACGGCGCTGGAGCGGGCGCTGCTGACCACGGTCAACGGCATCGCCGCCGGTATGCGCAACACGGGCTGAGCAGCGAGGAGGGGCACCTTTCCGCGCTTCCCGCAGCGGAGGGGTGCCCTTCCTCTACGGCGCCGCCGAGCCGGCCAGCGCCACCGGTGTCGGTCTTGCCGTCGGCGTCGGCCCTACCAGTCGCCGCCGCCGAAGTCACCGCCGCCGAAGTCGCCGCCCCCGAAATCTCCGCCGCCGCCAAAGTCCCCGCCGCCGCCGAAGTCCCCGCCCTGCTCGCCGAATCCGGTGCCGTCGCCGAAGCCCTCCTGGTAGCCGGCCTCGTAGCCGTACCCGGGGTCGCCGAAGCCGGGCGAGAAGAGCGCGTCGGCGATCAGCATGCCGCCGAGGACACCCGCGCCGGCGCCCAGTGCGGTCTTCCACCACGGGGTGGAGTACCAGCCCGCCGGCACCGGCCGGCCCTGGTAGCGCCCGCCCGGGTAGTAGTAGGGGGTGTCGCGACCGGGCTGCGGGCCGGCCTTGAAGGTCTGCCCCTGCACGTCGACCTGACGCTCCCGGGTGAGCTGCCCGGCGCCCTGCGCGGCGGCCAGCGGGGGCAGCTCGGGGCCGGGGTCGATGCCGAGCGCCACCCGGGCCGCCCGGGCGTAGGTCAGCCCCTCCAGCGCGGTCTCCCGGGCCAGGCGGTACTGCTCGACGCTGCGGGCCTGCTCCAACTGGCTGCCGGCCGCGTTGTAACGCTCCCCGGCGTCGACCAGCGCCTGACGCACGGCCGGGTGGTCGCCGTGCAGGTTCATCACCTGGCCGCCGAGCCGCTCGTACCAGCGCTGGGCGTCGGCCCGCGCGTCGGCGAGGCGGCGCTCCGCGCGGGCGGCGCTCTCCCGACGCCACCAGACGACCGCACCCACCAGCAGCACCACGAGGATGAGCAGCGGCAGATATCTCATGTCTGCGACGTTACCCAGGCCAGGCCAGCGCCACGCCTCCGATCGACGCAGCTCGGCGGCGCGGATCGGAGGCAGAGCCGAGGAGGTCCGTGCCAGGCCGAACCGGGCCCAGCCGGGCGAGGGCAGGGCCGAGCCGGGCCCAGCCGGGCGAGGGCAGGGCCGAGCCGGGCCCAGCCGGGCGAGGGCAGCGGCGGGCCGGGCAGCGGCAGGGGCAGCGGCAGGCCGGGCTAGTGGCGCCGGCCGAGGTTCCACAGGACGGCGTGCACGTCGCCGCCGGTGGCGGCCAGCTGGCCGGCGACGAGCCCACGGTCGTTGACGAAGCCCACCCGGCCGCCGGAGCGGCCGAGATCCAGCGGGCCGAGGTCGACGCTGCGGCCCCGCGCCCAGGCCACGCCGTGTTTCGCGCCGCTGGCGACGGTCGCCTCACCGACCACGGTGCCGGCGCCGTTGATCGCCATGGCCTGGCTGTACGAGCCGCCGAGGGTGCCCAGATCGGTGACGACGCCGTGGTGCCACCGCACGGCGCGCATGTCTGTCGGGGTCTGCGCGCTGCCGGCGACCTGCCCGCGCCCGTTGACGCCCACCGGGTAGCTGTCGGTGCCGAGGTCGGTGAAGACGCCGTCGTACCACAGGAAGGCGTGCCATCCGGAGCCGTCGACCCGCATGGTGCCGACGACCTGGCCCCGGTCGTTGATGCCGGTGGCCATGCTTGTCGCGCTGGCCGGCGGCGTCAGCCGGACCAGCCTGCCGTCGCGCCACAGCGCCGCCTCGGTGCTGGACCCGTCCGCGCTGTTGGTGAAGCCGACGACGTCGCCGCGATCGTTGATCGCCGCCGCGAGGGTGTCGCCACCGCGACCGGGCAGGTCCGTGCTGATCCCGTTGCGCCAGCGGAACGCCCGGCCGTACTGGCCGCTGTCGTCGGTGTGTCTCGTGCCGATCACCTCGCCGCGCTCGTTGACGCCGACGGCCGAGGACGGCCCGTGGACGGCGGAGAGGTCGGTCATGACGCCGTCGCGCCACCGGAACGGCCTGGTCCGCCCGTCGGCCAGGACGGTGGTGCCGACCACCACGCCCCGCTCGTTGACGGCGGCGCCGTGGCTGTCCGTGCCCAGCGTGCCGAGGTCGGTCAGGGTCCCGTCCCGCCACACGAACGCGTGGATGCGGCCGTCGGCGGTCTGGCTGTCGCCGAGGACCAGCCCGGAGTCGGTGAGCCCGACGGGGACGCTCCAGTCGCCGCCCAGCGTCCCGAGGTCCCGCCAGCCGACGGCACCGCCGGGCGGTGCGGCGACCACCGCGACCGGCGCGGCCAGGCCGGCGAGGAGGACTCCCGCCGCTGTGGCGACGAGTGTCCGTACGGGACGCAACCGACCAGCCACGCCGCCTCCCTCCGAGGTCCTGTCGTCACTCTGGGCCATGTCGCCACTTCCTGTCTGCCCCGGAACGACCCCGACCCGCCACGCCGCTCGGCACGATCGGCCACAACGTACATCCGCGACAAAGGCGGCGGGTGCGACGAGAGCGGCACGGCGGCGCGTGGCGCGCCGGTCTGGCAAGCTCCGGGGGTGGACTTCTCGACGCTGGCCGTGGTGATCGTCTGCCTCTGCGCCGGGGGCGCGGCGGGCTGGTACGCCGCCCGGACCCGCTCGGCGACCGAGATCGCCCGGCTGGACGCCACGCTGCGGGCCACCCGGGAGGGCGAGGGGCGGCTCGAACAGTCCATGCGGGCGCTGAGCTACGAGGCCACCGCGCAGTCCCAGGAGGCGGTGGCCCGCGCCGTCGCCCCGCTGCACGACACGCTGCGCCGCTACGAGCAGCGCGTCGCCGAGCTGGAGCACGACCGGATCGACGCGTACGCCGAACTGCGCGAGCAGGTCCGCGCGATGAGCACGGTCTCGGGCGAGCTGCGTACCGAGACGAAGCAGCTGGTGGCGGCCCTGCGGGCACCCCAGGTGCGGGGCCGCTGGGGCGAGCACCAGTTGCGCCGGATCGTCGAGGCGGCCGGCATGCTGGAGCACTGCGACTTCTCCGAGCAGGTCACCGCCGCCACCGACCACCAGGGCGTCCGTCCCGACCTCGTGGTGCGGCTGCACGGCGGCCGGTCCGTGGTGGTGGACGCCAAGGCGCCGTTCGACGCCTACCTGACGGCGATGGAGGCCCGCGACGAGCGGGGCCGCGACACGCACCTCGACGCGCACGCCAAGCACCTGCGCGGACACGTCGACGCGCTGGCCGCCAAGACCTACTGGGCCGCGTTCGACAGCACGCCTGAGTTCGTGGTGCTCTTCGTGCCGGCCGATCCGTTCCTCGACGTCGCGTTGCAGCGCGACCCGACGCTGCTGGAGCACGCGTTCGCCCGCAACGTGGTGCTGGCGACCCCGGCCACCCTGGTCGCGCTGCTGCGTACGGTCGCCTACTCGTGGCGGCAGGAGGCGCTGGCGCGCAACGCGGTCGCGGTGCACTCGCTGGCCCGGGAGCTCTACGGACGACTGTCGACCCTGGGTGAGCACGTCGGCAAGCTCGGCTCGTCGCTCGGCGGCGCGGTGACCGCGTACAACCGGGCCGTCGGGTCGTTGGAGGCGCGCGTGCTGGTCAGCGCCCGCAAGCTCGCCGAGCTGGGGGTATCCGACCAGGAGCTGGCCGCGCCGGCGCAGGTGGAGCTGGCGCCCCGCCAGCCGCAGGCCCCGGAGCTGCTCGGAAACGCCGAGGCCGGGGCGCCGACCGGTCGGTCGACACTGGACTGACGGCCGATACCTATCACCACCGATGTGACAATGGACGCCCACCCATGTCACGAAGTGGTCACAACGAACTCCACGGTAGTGACAGTGACCAGCGGCAGCGCGAAGGATTCGCCTCACGCGTGCCCTGCATCTGAGGGCCCTGTTCTCTGGAGGAAAGAGAACGTGAGCAAACCCCGAAACCTGAGCCGGCGGACCTCCGCCGCGCTCTTCGCGTCGGTCGTGGCGGCCAGCGCGGTGACGGTAGCCGGTGGTGCCGCCACCGCGAGCGCCGCGCCGACCGCCGCACCCGACGCGTCCCAGGCCACCCCTGTGGAGGCGCTGGGCTCGCACGACGCCAAGCTCCTCGCCGAGGCGGAGGCGAAGAAGGCCCCGACCGTCACCCTGATCGTGGCCACCAAGAAGGGCGAGGCGAAGGACGTCGCCGCCGACCTCAAGAACCTGGGCGCGGCCGTCACCGAGCGCTACGACAGCATCGGCTACGTCCTGGCCAAGGTCCCCACCTCCAAGGTGGTCAAGGCGGCCACGCTGCCCGGCGTCTCCGCCGTCGACCTCGACGAGACCATCCAGCTGCCCGACCCGACGCCCGAGGTCGCCCCCTCCGGCAAGAAGGCGGCGAAGCAGGCCACGACGCTGACCGGCCCCGGGGCCGACACCCCGGCCGCCAACCCCTACATGCCGACCAACGAGATCGGCGCCGTCGACTTCGTCGCCAAGAACCCCCAGTGGGACGGCCGCGGCGTCACGATCGGCATCATGGACTCCGGTGTGGACCTCGGTCACCCGGCGTTGCAAAAGACCACCACGGGTGAGCGGAAGATCGTCGACTGGGTGACCGCGACGGACCCGTTCGAGGACGCCACCTGGCGCCCGATGCTCACCGAGGTGACCGGTCCGACGTTCACCTCCGGCGGCGCGACCTGGACGGCCCCGGCGGGCACCTACCGGTTCAACCGGTTCGCCGAGTCGATCACGGCTGCCAGCGACCCGGCCGGTGACGTCAACCGCGACGGGGACCGGACCGACACGTTCGGCATCCTCTACGACCCGGCCACCCACAACATCTGGGTGGACGTCAACCAGAACAACGACTTCACCGACGACGCCATGATGCGGCCGTACAAGGAGAAGTTCGACGTCGGCTACTTCGGTACCGACAACGCGGCCACCCCGGTGGTCGAGCGGATCCCGTTCGTGGTCGAGTACCGCGAGGACGTGGACACCACCCCCGTCGGCGGTCCCGGCCTGGTGGACTACGTCAACATCGGCATCGTCGAGAGCACCCACGGCACCCACGTCGCCGGCATCACCGCCGCCAACGACATGCTCGGCAACGGCGCCTTCGACGGTGCCGCGCCCGGCGCCAAGCTGGTCTCCGCCCGGGCCTGCTCGTGGGGCGGCGGCTGCACCTACGCCGCCCTCACCACCGGCATGGCCGACCTGGTGATCAACCGCAAGGTCGACGTGGTCAACATGTCGATCGGCGGTCTGCCGGCGCTGAACGACGGCAACAACGCCCGCGCCGAGCTGTACAACAACCTGATCACCACCTACGGCGTGCAGATGTTCATCTCGGCCGGCAACTCCGGCCCGGGCCTGAACACCATCGGCGACCCGTCGGTGGCGGCCAACGTGGTCAGCGTCGCGGCGAGCATCAGCAAGGACACCTGGCTGGCCAACTACGGCTCCGCGGTGAAGAAGAAGAACGCCCTGTTCAACTTCTCCTCCCGGGGCCCGCGCGAGGACGGCGGCGTCAAGCCGAACATCGCCGCCCCCGGCTCGGCCATCTCCACCGCCCCGACCTGGCAGCCCGGCAACGCGGTCCCCGAGGCCGGCTACGCGCTGCCCCCGGGCTACGCGATGCTGAACGGCACCTCGATGGCCTCCCCGCAGGCCGCCGGCGCCGCCGCGCTGCTGCTGTCGGCCGCCAAGGCGACCGACAAGGGCGTCACCCCGGCCGCGCTGCGCCGGGCGATCTACAGCTCGGCCAAGCCGATCAAGGACGTCCCGACGTACGGCCAGGGCTACGGCATGTTCAACGTGCCGGGCGCGTGGAAGCTGCTGCGCAAGGGCGTGGAGACGCGCTCCTACACCTCCGAGGCCCCGGTCTGCACCGTCCTGTCCGGTCAACTGGGCACCCCGAACCTGGGCACCGGCCTCTACAACCGTTGCGCCTCCACCGAGGGTGGGCAGCGGATCGGCCAGTCGAAGAGCTACCAGGTCAAGCTCACCCGCACCAGCGGGCCGGCCGGCATCGTGAAGCACAACGTGGGTCTGCGCGGCAACGACGGCACCTTCACGGCGCCGAAGACCGTCTCGCTCCCGCTGAACAAGACCGTCACCGTCCCGGTCACCGCCAAGCCCGCCACCGCTGGCGCGCACGGCGCGATCATGACGATCGACGACCCGGCCACCTCGGTGATCGACTTCGAGGTCTCCACCGTCGTCGTGGCCTCGAACGACGTGAAGAAGCCGAACTTCTCCTTCTCGGCCGAGGGCTCGGTCGACCGGAACGGCTTCACCTCGTACTTCGTGACGGTTCCGCCGGGCACTGGCGCCCTCCAGGTGAACCTGTCGGGCATCGCCACCGGTTCGCAGACCCGGTTCATCGCGTTCAACCCGTACGGCGTCCCGGTGGAGAGCACCTCCAGCCTCGCCTGCTACACCAACTTCTCCGACGCCAACGCCTGCAAGCCGCAGGAGCGCGACTACCAGAACCCGATCGCCGGGGTCTGGGAGATCGAGGTGGAGTCCCGTCGGACCTCGCCGTCGCTGAACAACCCGTTCCAGCTCACGGCGCGGGTGCAGGGTGTCGCGGTCGAGCCGGCCGTGGTCGAGCTGCCGTCGGTCACCGCCGGTGCGGCGACCCCGGTGACCTGGTCGCTGACCAACACCTTCGGCCCGGTCGCGGTGACCGGTCAGGGCGGCCCGCTCTCCAGCGTCCACGCTGAGCGGCCCACCATCGCCGAGGGCGCGTCGCAGGAGTACACCGTGGAGGTGCCGGCGGGCGCGACCCGCTTCACCGCCCGGATCGGCAACCCGGCCAGCGCCGCGGCCGACCTCGACCTCTACGTCTTCCGTGGCACCACGGAGGTCGGTCGGGCCGCCGACGGCGACTCCGAGGAGGCCGTGACCATCAACAACCCGCCGGCGGGCACCTACCGGGTGGTCGTCGAGGGTTACGCGGTGGACGGGGCCGGTGGCAGCACCGCCTACGACTACCGGGACTCGTTCTCCGCGGCGGCGCTGGGCAGCCTCTCGGCGCCCGCCACCCCGCTCAACCTGGCCCACGGCGCCACCGCCACCCTCACCGGTACGGTGACCGCCCAGTCCACCCCGGTCGCCGGTCGGGCGCTCTTCGGTGAGCTGTCCGTGGTGACCACCGAGGGCGCGGTCGTCGGCCGCGGTGCCGTCTCCATCGGCGCCGTGAACTGACCCGTCCCGCACCGGAACACCGGAGCCCGTCCCCACCCGGGGGCGGGCTCCGCCCGTTGCGGTGACCTCCGTCGCGACGCGGGGTGCTCGGGCCGCCCGACACAGCACGGACGGACGCGCTCGCCACGTCCGTCGCGACGCAGGGGGCTCAGCCCGCCCGACGCCGCCACGGACGGACGCGCTCGCCCCTGGTGGGCAGGCACACCCACGCGGGGCGGACGGTCGTTCGGTCAGCCCTGGCGGGCGGTGCCGGTCAGCCCTGGCGGGCGGTGCCGCTCAGCCCCGGCGGGCGGTCTCGACCAGGAAGGGCGTGCCCTGCTGGCAGGTCGTGAGCAGGTCGCGCTGGACCCGGCCGGTGACCGTGACCTTGGTGCCCGGCTTCAGCAGGTCACGCGGGCCGCCGACCAGCAGGTAGTTGTCGAGCAGCAGGCAGTTGGGCTCCACCCCGGAGGTGACGGTCCCGGTCAGGGTGGTGCCGCCGGCCGGCGGCGTCTTCGTCGGCCCGCCGCTGGGCCTCGTGGGCGGGGGCAGGGCCGGCCCCGTCGGGTCCACCGGGTCGCCGGGGGTCGGCGGGACCGCGGAGCTGCTCGGATCAGGGCTGGGCGGGCTGGTCACCGGCTGCGCTCCCGTCGGGGTCGGGGTGGGGGTGTCGCCGGTACCGTCCTGCCCGCCGCAGGCGCTCAGCGCCACGCAGACGGCCAGCGCGGAGACGGCGAGCCGAAGAGTCCTCATACCCTGGTCTGACGCAGCGGGACCGCCCACCGTTCCCGCCGGTCAGCCACGGGCCGCGGCGGCGGCCTTCATGTCCCGCTTGAGCTCCTGCGGCAGCGAGAAGGTCAACCGCTCGTTGGCGGTCACCACCTCGTCGACGTCGGTGAAGCCACGCGCGGCGAGGTGGGCGAGGACCTCCTGGACGAGCTGGTCGGGAACGCTGGCGCCCGAGGTCAGGCCGACCGTGCGCGCCCCCTCCAGCCACGCGTCGTCGATCTCGTGCGCGAAGTCGACGAGGTGCCCGGCGCGCGCCCCGGCGTCCAGGGCGACCTCGACGAGGCGTACGGAGTTGGAGGAGTTGGCCGAGCCGACGACGATCATCACGTCGCACTCGGGCGCGATCTCCTTGACCACGTGCTGCCGGTTGGAGGTGGCGTAGCAGATGTCGTCGCTGGGCGGCGACTGGAGCATGGGCAGCCGCTTCTTGAGCCGGGCCACCGTCTCCAGCGTCTCGTCGACCGAGAGGGTGGTCTGGGAGAGCCAGACGACCTTGTTCGGGTCGCGGACGGTGATCCGGTCGGCGTCCTCCGGGCCGTCCACGAGCTGGATGTGCTCGGGGGCCTCGCCGGAGGTGCCGATGACCTCCTCGTGCCCCTCGTGGCCGATGAGCAGGATGTCGTAGTCCTCGGCGGCGAACCGCTTCGCCTCCTGGTGCACCTTGGTGACCAGCGGGCAGGTCGCGTCGATCGCCCGCAGCGAGCGGGTCCGGGCCTGCTCGTAGACCTCCGGGGCCACCCCGTGCGCGGAGAAGATGACGGTGGCGCCCTCCGGCACCTCCTCGTTCTCCTCCACGAAGATCGCGCCCTGGGCCTCCAGCGTCTGCACGACGTGCTTGTTGTGCACGATCTGCTTGCGTACGTAGATCGGGGCGCCGTAGAGCTTGAGTGCCTCCTCCACGGTCTGCACCGCGCGGTCCACGCCCGCGCAGTAGCCGCGGGGCTTGGCCAGGATCACGCGCTTGCCGGTCCGGGACGTCGCTTCAGCCTGAGTCACCCGCCCATCGTACGTGCCGCCTGAGAGGGCGACACGGGCCGCGACGCCACGACGGCGCGATGCCGGCCGCCCGCCGCCCACCCCCGGCCGAGCCGCGCGGAACTGTCCGGGACGGGCCGTAGGGTGGGCGGGTGAGCACAGGCGAGGTGGGGCGGAGCACGTCCGAGGAGCCGTGGCCGGTCCGGGTGGTCAGCCAGAAGGTCGGCGCCTGGATCGCCCGGCTGGGCTGGGTGTGGGTGGACGGGCAGGTGGCGCAGATCAGCCGCCGTCCGGGCGCCAGCACCGTCTTCCTCACGCTGCGGGACCCGTCGGCCGACCTGAGCCTGACGGTCACCACCAACCGGGACGTCCTGGACGTCGGCGCCCCTGAGCTGCGCGAGGGCGCCCGGGTCGTGCTGCACGCCAAGCCGGAGTTCTACGCGGCCCGGGGCACGCTGAGCCTGCGCGCCGACGAGATCCGACAGGTCGGCCTCGGCGAGCTGCTGGCCCGGCTGGAGAAGCTGAAGAAGCTGCTCGCGGCCGAGGGGCTGTTCGACCGGGCGCGCAAGCGCCGGCCGCCGTTCCTGCCCAACCGGGTGGGATTGATCACGGGTCGCGCCTCGGCCGCCGAGCGGGACGTGCTGACCAACGCCCGCCGGCGCTGGCCGGCGGTGGAGTTCCGCACGGTCAACGTGGCCGTGCAGGGGCCGAGCGCCGTCCCCCAGATCGTCGACGCGCTCAAGGTGCTGGACGCCGACCCGACCGTCGACGTGATCGTCATCGCCCGGGGCGGGGGTGGCATCGAGGACCTGCTGCCCTTCTCCGACGAGGCGCTCTGCCGGGCCGTCTTCGCCTGCCGCACGCCGGTGGTCAGCGCCATCGGCCACGAGACCGACGCGCCGCTTGTCGACTACGTCGCCGACGTACGGGCCTCGACGCCGACCGACGCCGCCAAGCGCGTGGTTCCGGACCTCACCGAGGAGGTGCGCGTCATCCGGCAGGCCCGGCACCGCCTCGAACGCGCGGTGCGCAACCTGGTGGACCGCGAGTCGCACCGGCTCGACGGCCTGCGCTCCCGACCGGTGCTGGCCCGCCCGCAGGTGATGGTCGACCAGCGGCTCGCCGACCTGACCGGGCTGCGCCAGCGGGCCGGGCGCTGCCTGGACCACCGGCTCGCCGCCGCCGACGACGACCTGCGGCACACCCTGGCCCGGCTGCGCGCCCTCTCCCCCGCCGCCACCCTCGACCGGGGCTACGCGATCGTCCAGCGCGCCGACGGCCAAGTCCTGCGCGCCGCGTCCGAGGTCGGCAAGGGCGACCCGCTCCGGGTACGCCTCGCCGAGGGCGAGCTGGCCGCGACGGTCGACGGCTGAACGGAAGCGGAACACACGATGGCGGGCCGGCCGCGACGGTCGACGCTGAACGGCGACGGGATCACGATGTGGTGGGATGGCAGCGATGACTGACGAGAAGAAGGCCGAACAGCTCAGCTACGAGCAGGCCCGCGCCGAGCTGGCGTCGGTCGTCGAGCGGCTGGAGACCGGCGGCACCACGCTGGAGGAGTCACTGGCGCTCTGGGAGCGCGGCGAGAAGCTGGCCGATACCTGCCAGCGCTGGCTGGACGGCGCCCGCGCCCGCATCGACGCCGCCCGCCAGGACCCCGCCTCCTGACCTCGCCCCGCCCGGGCCCCGCTAGGGCCCCCGCTCGCCCCGCCCGGGCTCCCGCACGCCCCCGCTCGGACCCTGGCTCGCCCGGCGATCATGGAGTTGTGGTGGGCGATACAGGGCGTTCTGCACCTTGTGTCACCCACCACAACTGCATGATCGGCGCGGGCGGGCGGGAGCGCGCGAGGGAGCGCGGGCGGGAGCGGCCCGGGCGGGAGCGCGCCGGGGGGTGGGGTTAGTTGAAGAGGTTGTAGAGCTCGGCGGGGGCCTCGACGACCTGGTCCGCCGGGGGCTTCTGGGCGGCGGTGGCGCTGCCGTAGTCCGAGTACGTGATCTTGATGTCCTGCGCCTTGTTCTGGCCGGCGGCCGGGATCTGGATGACCATCTCGCTGAGCCGGCCCTGCGGGTCGAGCTTCGCGGTGAACGGCACCGACTTCGCCTGCGCCCCGAGGGCCGTGATCACCGTCGGGTCCACCGAACCCGCCTCGGCCGCCTTCGACACGTCGATCGTGCCGGCGTACGCGCCGTCGCCGGTCTGGCGTACCTCCGTGATGCCCTGCGTCAGCACCTCGCTGCCGGCCGGGTCGACCTTGTCGAAGTCGAAGCCGAGGTTGCGGTTGCCCTTGATCCGGGTCTGGTCCAGGTGCTGGTACTTGCCGAGGTTGAGCTTCTGCACCCCCGGCACGCTGTTGGCGGTCGTGCCGCCGAGTTCGACCTTCACCCAGCTGTCCGGCTTGTAGTGGACGAGGTCCAGCTTCATGAACAGGTCGTCGGTCGGCTTGCCGATCGTCACCCGCATCTCGGCGCTCTGGGTGGGCTCGTGGACCCGCCCCTCGGCCGTCGAGCCGACGCCGGACATGGTGAACCGGAAGTTGCCGTTGCTGATCTCACGGGTGGAGGCCAGCAGCGCCTGCTTGGCGTCACCGGACGCCGGGGCCGCGCTGCCGGAGGGCGCGGGCGTGCCGGACGCCGAGACGGTCGGGGAGGCGGACGAGCCCGCCGTCGGGGTCCCGGCGGAGTTGCAGGCGGCCAGGCCGGGAGTGAAGAGGGCGGCGGCCACCAGGCCGGCGCTCAGGCGTCGAACAGTCATACGTGTCTCCCACATGGGTCACCCGACGCACCTGGCGGCGGCCGGAAACCGGGCGACGCACCACGTCGGCTGCGCCGCGCGAACCCCCTGAGGCCGGCTGCCGGGGGCGACCGGTCCGGGTCCGCCCCACTCCTGTTCCCTGTCGCCGCGTCGCACAATCACCGGGATGTCCGGTTGCCCCGGACGGGTGACGCCGGAACGCGGAAACGGGGCGGCCGAAGCCGCCCCGTTTCCGTGTGTCGCTGTTACTTCTTGAACATCTCGTACGTCTCGGGGGACGCCTCGACCACCTTGTCCGCCGGCGGCTTCTGCGCGGCGGCGGCGTTGCCGTAGTCCGCGTACGTGACCTTGATGTCGTGCGCCTTGGTCTCACCGGCGGCCGGCACCGAGATCACCAGCTCGGTGAGCCGGCCCTCCGCGTCCAGCTTGGCGGTGAAGGGCAGCGTCTTGGCCTGCGCGCCGAGGGCCTTGACCAGGTCGGCGTCCAGGGTGGCGGCGTCGCCCGCGGCGGACACGTCGAGCTTGCCGGTGTAGCTGCCTTCGGCGGTCTTCTGCACCTCGGTGATGCCCTTGGTCAGCTTCGCGCTGCCGGCCGGGTCGACTTCCTCCATGTAGCGGCTGAGCTCGCCGGCGCCCTTGACCTTGGACTGGTCGAGGTGCTGGTACTTGCCCTTCCACTTCTCCGCGCCCGGGATCATGGCGCCCAGCTCGCCGAGGTCGAGCATCACCCAGCTGTCCGGCTCGATGTAGATCAGCTCCATGCCCATCGACATGCCGCCGGACTCGTCGTCGAACTTCATGCTGAACTGGGCGCTGTTGCTGGGCTTGTGCACCAGGCCCTTGCCGCTCAGCCCGGCACCGGTGAGGGTGAAGGTGAAGTTGCCCTTCTCGATCTCCTTCGTGGAGGCGAGCAGCGCCTCCTTGGGGTCGGCCGGCACGGCCGACGCCGCCGAGCCCGCGGCGGTCGGCGCGGGATCGTCCGACTTGCAGGCAGTCAGGCCGGGAACGAGCAGGGTGGCGGCGAGCACGCCGACGCTCCACCGTCGAATGTTCACAGTTAGTTGTCTCTCTTCACGAAACGATGAGCACCTGGCGGACTTCCGCCGCCGGGCAGTGAGCCGGGGCAGCGTAGCCGATCCGACCGACACCCGGGGGGCAGCCGTGGGAGCGGGCTACCGGATCGCCGAGGCCAGGTGCCGCAGTTCGTTGTCCCGGGCGTCGCCCACCACGATCACGGTCCGGTTCGGTTCGAGCAGGACCAGGGCCTGTTCGTTGCCGCGGGCGGTGTACCGCTGCCAGGAACGCCCGCCCAGGTCCGTCTGGCCCTGCGGTTGCCCCTCGGCGGTCAGCTCGGCGGGCAGCAGCCGCTCCGGAGGCACGCTGCTCTGCACCAACTGGGCGGCCCGCCCCTCCGGGGTGAGGTAGCCGAGGCGCAGGCTCGACCCGCCTTCGACGGTCTGGAAGTTCGCGCTGACCGTACGCCAGCCGTCGCCCAGCTCCGCCGGCTCGCTGACCGGGAAGGCGTTGGCGGCCCGCGCCGATTCGAGGGCGGGCGCCGGGTCGACGGTCGTCGGCTGGTCGCCGCCGAGGAATCCCCGGTAGAAGGCGAGCAGCAGGGCGATCGGGATCAGCAGCACGAGCAGCGAGATCGCCATGTCCTTCGGCGAGCGCTCCGACTTGCGGGTGTCGACCGCGGGCGGCGGCGCGGGCCGCTCGCCCGTCTCCGCCCCGCCGTCGGGCGGGGCCGCCCCGGGGGCGCCGGCGGGTTCGACCAGCGCCGGCTCCCCTTCCGGTACGGCGGCGGCCCGGGTCGGGGCGACCGGCGGCTGGCCGTCCGGCGGCGTCGAGTCGGCGGGTACGCGATCGGCAGGCTGTGCGGCTTCCACCCCACCATCTTCGCAGCCTCCCGACCGGCCGTATCCGGGCCATCACCGCCCCGACCCCGCGCCGGGTGAGCGATCGTGTGAGGATCAGCGACAAACCCGGCAGCGGCGACGCCGCACCCTGCCGCCCCGCAACGTCGCGAGGAGGAGCCGTCATGACGAACACCAGGACGCGGATCCCACAGGATCTCGACCGCAACCTCGCCCTCGACCTGGTCCGGGTCACCGAGGCCGCGGCGATGGCCGCCGGTCGCTGGGTCGGCCGGGGCGACAAGGAGGGCGGCGACGGAGCCGCCGTCGACGCGATGCGCAAACTGATCAACTCGATCCCCATGCGGGGCGTCGTGGTGATCGGCGAGGGTGAGAAGGACAACGCCCCGATGCTCTTCAACGGCGAGCACGTCGGCGACGGCACCGGCCCGGAGGTGGACGTCGCCGTCGACCCGGTCGACGGCACCACGCTGATGAGCAAGGGCATGCCGAACGCGGTGGCGGTGCTCGCCGTCTCCGAGCGGGGCGCGATGTTCGACCCGAGCGCGGTCTTCTACATGGAGAAGCTCGCCGTCGGCCCGGCGTACGCCGACGTGGTGGACATCAACGCCGGGGTGGCCGAGAATCTGCGCCGGATCGCCAAGGTCAAGGGCACCGACGTCTCCGAGGTCACGGTCTGCGTGCTGGACCGCAGCCGCCACGACGACCTGGTCACGCAGATCCGCCGGGTCGGGGCGGGCATCCGGTTCATCTCCGACGGGGACATCGCCGGCTCCATCGCGGCGGCCCGGGGCGAGTCCGACGTCGACGTGCTGATGGGCATCGGCGGCACCCCGGAGGGGATCATCTCCGCCTGCGCGCTGAAGTGCATGGGCGGGGCGATGCAGGCCAAGCTCTGGCCGCGCGACGCCGAGGAGCGGGAGAAGGCGCTCGCCGCCGGGCACGACCTGGACCGGGTGCTCACGACCGACGACCTCGTCACCGGGGACAACTGCTTCTTCGTGGCCACCGGCGTCACCTCCGGCGACCTGCTGCGGGGCGTCCGCTACCGGGCCGGTGGCGCGTACACGCAGTCGATCGTCATGCGCTCGAAGAGCGGCACGATCCGGGTGATCGACTCGTACCACCGGTTGGAGAAGCTCGCGCTCTACTCGGCCGTCGACTTCGACGGCCGCCCGCTGGCCGAGCAGGAGTGAGCGTCGCCGGGACGCTGGCCACCCCAGCCACGTCGGCGGCCCGCCGGATCACCGGCGTGGGCCTCGCGACCGCCTCCGGGCTGGCCGTGGCCGTGCAGTCCCGGATCAACGGCGAGTTGGGCGTACGCCTGGCCGACGGGATCGCCGCCGCGGTCGTCTCGTTCGGGGTGGGCCTGCTGGTGCTGCTGGTGCTGGTCCCCGCCACCCCGGGTGGGCGGCGGGGGCTGGTCGCCCTGCGCGGCGCGCTCACCGACGGCACGTTGCGGCCGTGGCACTGCCTCGGCGGGGCGTGCGGCGCGCTCCTGGTCGCCGCCCAGGGGCTGACCATCGGCACCCTCGGCGTGGCGGTCTTCACCGTCGCGGTGGTCGCCGGCCAGTCCGGCAGCAGCCTGGCCGTCGACCGGGCCGGGGTCGGTCCGGGCGGTCGCCAGCCGGTCACCGGCCAGCGGCTGGCCGGCGCGGCGCTGACCGTGGTCGCGGTCCTGCTGGCCGTCGGCGACCGGCTCGGCGACCCGGGCACCCTCGTGCTGGCCCTGCTGCCGCTGCTCGCCGGGGTGGCCATCGCCTGGCAGCAGGCGGTCAACGGCCGGGTACGGATGGCCGCCGGCAGCGCGCTGACCGCCACGCTCGTCAACTTCTCCGTCGGCACGGTGGCCCTGCTGGTCGCCTTCGCCGTCGACGTCGCGCTCCGGGGCTGGCCGGCGGGCGGCGCGCCGGCCGAGCCGTGGCTCTACCTGGGCGGGCCGATCGGGATCGTGTTCATCGCGATCGCCGCGGCGATCGTCCGGTTCACCGGCGTGCTGCTGCTCGGCCTGTCCACCATCGCCGGGCAGATCGTCGGCGCCGTACTGCTGGACCTGCTGCTACCCACGGCGGCCTCCCGCCCGGGTCCCGTCACCCTGCTCGGCGCGGCGCTGACCCTGGTCGCGGTCGGAGTCGCCGCCCTCGCCCCGCCGCCCCGCCCCGGCCGCTGACGCCGCACGCCGATGGGCGTGCCGGACGGGGCCCGCCGGTGCCGGGCGGCGTGCCGGAACGGAACCCGGCCGGCGCCGACCACGCCCCGCGCCCGCGCCGTCGCGGCCGGGGCGGGGCGTGCATCGCGCGGGCGTCCGACTGCGCGGTGCGCGCCCGCGCCGTCGCGGCCGTCGCGGCGTCGGGCAGCGATGCGTCAGGTGCCGTCGGACGAGTGCCCGGGGAACAGGTGCGCGCTCGGGTCGATGGCCACCGCCGCGTTGTTGACCGCCGTGGCGGCCTCGCCGAAGCCGGTCGCGATCAGCCGCACCTTGCCCGGGTACTCCGTGATGTCGCCCGCCGCGAAGACCCGGGGCAGGTTCGTCGCCATCGCGCTGTCGACGACGATGTGCCGGCGGTCCAGCCGCAGCCCCCACTCGGCCAGCGGGCCGAGGTCGGCGGTGAAGCCGAGGGCGGCCACCACCGTGTCCACGGGCAGCAGCTCGGCCGCGCCGCCGCGTACGGTGATCTCGGCGCCGGTGACCGTGCCGTCGCCGTGCAGCCTGGTCACCTCGGCGTTGACGATCACGCGCACCGGCAGCCCCAGCACCCGGGCGACGGTGGCCGCGTGCGCCCGGAACTTCTCCCGCCGGTGCACCACCGTCACCGAGCGGGCCAGCGGCTCAAGCGTCGACGCCCAGTCGAAGGCGGAGTCGCCGCCACCGACGATCAGCACGTCCCGGTCGGCCAGCTCCGTCGGCTGCGGTACGAAGTAGACGATCCCGGCGCCGGCGAAGTGCTCCGCCACCGGCAGCGGGCGGGGCGTGAAGCTGCCCAGCCCACCGGTGACGATCACCGCCCCGCACCGCAGCTGCCCGCCCCCGGCGAGGCCGAGCACCGGCTGCCCGTCGGCGTACGAGAGCTTCTCGGCGCGGGTGCCGAGCAGGTAGCACGGGTCGAAGGGAGCCGCCTGGGCGACGAGGTTGGCCACCAGGTCCCGCCCCTTGACCGCCGGGAAGCCGGCGACGTCGTGGATCAGCTTCTCCGGGTACATGGCGGTGATCTGGCCGCCGGGCTCGGGCAGCGCGTCGACGACCGCGACGGAGAGCCCTCGGAATCCGGCGTAGTAGGCCGCGAACAGCCCGGCGGGGCCGGCCCCGATCACCGCGACATCGACCTCGCGCATGTGCGTACCGTCGCTTTCCGCTCACGGATCAACGCGTGCTGATCCCGACGGTAGGGCCGGCGGCGCGCCCGGGGCAAGCATGTCCCACCGGCGCCGCGCGGCACCGGCGCGTCGGCGCTCAGGGCATGGTGAGCGTGGACTCCGAGCGGTGGGGGCCGCCCAGGTCCCCCCGGCGGCGCCGGAAGATGATCGCGGCGACCATCCCGCCGAGCAGCCCGAACAGGTGCCCCTGCCAGGAGATCCGCTCGTCGGTGGGGAGGATGCCGACCAGCTGCCAGCCGTAGAGCAGGCCGACGAGCAGGAAGACCGCGAAGTTCCACCAGCTCCGTTCGACGATGCCCCGGGTCAGCAGGATGCCCAGGTAGCCGAAGATGACCCCGCTCGCGCCGACCACCACGGAGGTCGACGAGCCGGTGAACCACACCCCCAGCCCGCTGACCAGGATGATGACGAGCGTCGACCAGAGGAAGCGGCGGGCGCCGGCGGCGAGCACGAAGGTGCCGAGCAGGATCAGCGGGATGCTGTTGCTGTAGAGGTGGTCGAAGCCGTGGTGCAGGAAGGGCGAGAAGAAGACCCCGTCGAGCCCGTCGATGCGCTTCGGGATGATTCCGGCCGTGGCGTCGAGACCGACCGCGAGTCCCTGGTCGAGGGCCTCGATGAGGAAGAGGAAGGGCACCACCGCGCACATGGCGACGAAGGCCCGGCCGAGCGCGGCGTAGAACGCCTCGGTGCCGAACCGGTGCGGGTCGCCGCTTCCCGGGTGCAGGGTCACCCGTCAAGAGCTATCAGGTGTCGGGCGCAGCCGCCACTTCTGCGGCGATCCGTACCCGGAACGACGAGGGCGGGGTGTGTGGACGCCCACACACCCCGCCGTCGGAGGTCGATCAGTACCAGCCCACGTCCTGCGAGTGGGCCCAGGCCTTGCAGGGCGAACCGTAGCGGCCCTCGATGTAGCCGAGGCCCCACTTGATCTGGGTCGCCGGGTTGGTCTGCCAGTCGTCGGCGACCGAGCCCATCTTGCTGCCCGGCAGCGACTGCGGGATGCCGTACGCCCCGGACGAGGGGTTGCGGGCCTTGTGGTTCCAGCCGCTCTCCTTGTCCCAGAGCTTGTTCAGGCACGGGAACTGGTCCATCCCGAAGCCCGCCTTCACCATGAGGGCGCAGCCGACCTCACGGTTGCCGCTGAACTCGGCGCAGGAGGCCGGGATCGGCCCGTCGTACGGCTTGCTCTCGGCGGCCTTCTCGGCCGCGGCCTTGGCGGCGGCCTCGCGGGCCTTCTTCCGCGACGCGGCGGCGGCCTCGGCCTCGCGGGCGCGCTTGGCGGCCTCCTTGGCGGCCGCGGCGGCGCGCAGCTTCGCCTGGTACTCGGCGGTCCGCTGCTTCGCGGACTGCACCTGCTGGGCGGCCTGCCGCTCGCGCTGGTACTCGAACTCGGCCTGCTCGACAGCGACGCCGACCTGCGCGGTCAGGCCCTGCTGCTGGGTCTGTCGGTCTTCACCCAGGTAGACACCGCCGGCAACGCCCACGGAGAGCAGTGCGACAGCGGCCGTACGGGCGCCGAACCGGCTCCACAGCCGACTCACGAAGTGGTCCCTTCGTCGGGTGCAAGGACACGGCGCGGGGCGTCAACCCGGGTGGGTCGCGTCCGCGCGTCGCGAGCGCCCCGACCCGGTGCCGGTCGCAGCCGACGTACCCCGGTGAATGCTGGCGTGTCCTGTGACGAACGATCACCAACGATCTTCTCGGTACGTGGGCGCTCGTGGGACACCATCGCGCACGGTGAGGCTGATGGGAAACGAAGAGCGCCGATTGTGATCTGCGCCACAAAGAGAATGCGGACAAAACCCTACATAGCGACCGTCATTGCGGGATGTCCTCCAGAAGATCCGTCACCATCGCGGCGATCGGCGAGCGCTCCGAACGGCTGAGGGTGACGTGGGCGAAGAGCGGATGGCCCTTGAGCGCCTCGATCACGGCGGTCACCCCGTCGTGCCGGCCGACGCGGAGATTGTCCCGCTGGGCGACGTCGTGGGTGAGCACCACCCGGGAGCCCTGGCCGATGCGGGAGAGCACCGTGAGCAGCACGCCGCGCTCCAGCGACTGCGCCTCGTCCACGATCACGAACGCGTCGTGCAGGCTGCGGCCCCGGATGTGCGTCAGCGGCAGCACCTCCAGCAGGCCCCGCGAGGTGACCT
This sequence comes from Micromonospora sp. NPDC048868, assembly GCF_043198195.1. Lineage (NCBI taxonomy): Bacteria > Bacillati > Actinomycetota > Actinomycetes > Micromonosporales > Micromonosporaceae > Micromonospora > Micromonospora sp. NPDC048868. Next base: position 32,501 of record NZ_JBICUN010000006.1, on the reverse strand, counting down.
CCTCCAGCACGTTCTCGTGCACCACCGCGCCGAGGGTGTCGAAGACCGCCTGCGCCCAGGGCGACATCTTCTCCGACTCCGAGCCGGGCAGATAGCCCAGCTCCTGGCCGCCGACGGCGTAGAGCGGGCGGAAGACCACCACCTTCTTGTGCCGGCGGCGCTCCATCACCGCCTCCAGCCCGGCGCAGAGGGCCAGCGCGGACTTGCCGGTGCCGGCCCGCCCGCCCAGCGAGACGATGCCGACCGACTCGTCCAGCAACAGGTCGAGCGCGATCCGCTGCTCGGCCGAGCGGCCGTGCAGCCCGAACGCCTCCCGGTCGCCGCGGACCAGCCGTACGGTCTTGTCGGGCAGCACCCGCCCGAGCGCGGAGCCCCGGCCCGAGTGCAGCACCAGGCCGGTGTGGCAGGGCAGCCCGGCGGCGGCGTCCAGGTCCAGCGCCTCGCCGGCGTAGAGCCGGCCGATCTGCTCCTCGGCGAGTTCCAGCTCGGCCATCCCGGTCCAGGTGGGGTCGCTGGCCTGGCCGTGCCGGTACTCGTCCGCCCGCAGGCCCACCGAGGCGGCCTTGACCCGCAGCGGCATGTCCTTGCTGACCAGGGTGACCTCCCGCCCCTCGGCGGCGAGGTTCAGCGCGACGGAGAGGATCCGGGTGTCGTTGGAGTCGGTGCGGAACCCCGGCGGCAGCACGCCGTCGTCGGAGTGGTTGAGCTCCACCCGCAACGTCCCGCCGGAGTCGTTGGCGGGCACCGGACGGTCCAGCCGCCCGTGCCGGACCCGCAGCTCGTCCAGCATGCGCAGGGACTGCCTGGCGAACCAGCCCAGCTCCGGATGGTGCCGCTTGCCCTCCAACTCGGAGATGACCACGAGGGGCAGGACCACCTCGTGCTCGGCGAATCGGTGGAAGGCCGCCGGGTCGGACAGGAGCACCGAGGTGTCCAGAACGAACGCCTGGCCCGCTGGTCGGGGCTCCTCGGTGTCCACCGGGGCGGCGGACGCGCCGCGGCGGCTCCGGGTGACGCGGCGGGTCGTGGCAGTCGCGGCCGGGGTCTGGTCGGTCCCGGCGGGCGTACGGCGAGTCGTCACAGGCCTGCTCCGACGGATGGGCACCCGCCACCCGCGTTCCGCCTCCTCCGGTGCCCGGGGACACGGGGTCGGATGCGGAACCCCGTGCGCGAGGTCGCAGATCCGGGCGGACCGGCTGGCCCGGGAGAACCCCGTGCCATGCCTAGACGCTAGCCGCGTCGGACCCTGTCGGCTAGAGGTCGGCGGTGGATCTCCGGGGACCGGCGGGTGAACTCGGCCGGCGGCGGATCCGGCCGGGATGCATGCCCCCTGCGCGCACCCCGGCCGGCGGGAACCACCGTCACCGGTCTGACGTGGTCCCGACGGTGCGTGTCCGCCGCGGACGACGCACCGCGTCCTGGTTCCGGTCGACGGGGCCTCGGGCTCCCCGTCGACCGGGGTTCAACCGGTCCGCCGCACCAGGGTGCCGGTCGGGTGCCGCCCGGCGACCGGGGCGACCGGCGTCGAGAACGACGAACCGGTGTACGTGGTGCCGGGCCGCACCACCGTGCCCGTGACCCGGGTGGCGGCGGGCGACGGGCCGGCCAGGGCGGACGCGATGGCGGCCTGGGCGTCGCGGCGACGTCGGTTCCAGGCCCCCCGGTCGCCGTCGAAGTAGCCCTGCCGGTAGCCGAACCGGTAGCCGATGCGGTAGCTGAGCTGGCCGTGCAGCCGCCCCGCCGCGTAGCTCGTGGCGCCGAGGACGAGGACGAGGAAGACGGCGAGGAAGGGGCTCATCCGGCGGCTCCGGTGCGCCGCGGGTCCCGCTTCATCGCTCCTCCGGCTCGGTCGGCGTGGGCTCGGCGACCAGGAGCCGGTCCAGGTCGTCGGTGCTGACCTCCTCGACCAGCTCGACGCTGATCCGGCAGCCGTCCAGGACGACCTCGGCCACCGAGGAGCGGCGGATCTCCCCGCCGGCGTCGTAGACGCGGACGCTGACCTCGGGGCAGCCGAGGTGGGTACGCCAGGCGTCCCACTCGGTGCGGTCGCCGACGCTGAGTGACAGGTAACGGCAGCCCCGGGCGAGGTAGAGCCGCCATGGCGCGCTCAGGCCCGTGGCCACCCCCTCCGCGATCAGGCCGAAGGCCTGGGCACGGGTGGCTAGCTCGGTCACCACACCCCCCTCGCGCCGGGGGCGTGACGCATGTGAGCACTGATCGTCTCATGCACGTGACACACCGTAGATTGTCTCATGGGCGTGACAGTATCAGCTTTTCGTCCGTTTACGGCGACCTCTACGGGCATCTATTCTGCCCAGGTGACACCCCTCAGAAGCGGTGCCGGATCGTTTACCGGCATCCCGAAGAACACGTCACGTCCGCGTGACAACAGCGCGCCAGGACACGCACCGGTTGCCGGATGGTCGTACCGTCACCGGGTGACCGAGACGGCCAACGCACGGAAGATCGCCTTCGCCACCTTCGTCCGGAGGGCGCTCGACGAGGCCCGGGCCACCCGGGCGTGGAGCGGCACCGAGGTGTCCCGTCGCACCGGCGTCTCCCGGCAGACCATCAACCGCTGGGTCCGGGGCGACTGGGCGAGCGACCCGGAGGCCGAACGCGTGGTGGCGTTCTGCGAGGGCCTCGGCCTCAGCCCGGCGACCGCCTTCGCCGCGCTGGGCTGGGAACGGGCGACCGCCCCGCGCAGCACCCCGGCCACGCCGCCGATGGACCCGGACGTGGAGGCGCTGCTGCGGCGGCTCGTGGACCCCGACGTCTCCGACGCGGAGAAGTTCCACATCCGGGAAACCATCAGATATCTCGCGTATCGCCCCACCCTCCCGGTCCATGTCCGAAAACGAGGTAAACAGGCCGGCTAGTTCCTCAGATGGCGAAAGAACGGCAGGTCAGACTCATTCGTTTCGCTCCGGGGCCGGAACGGGCGCGCTAGCGTCCGTACTCGTACTGCTTGGGCTCGTCGTCGGCGGGGGGACGGGACAAGGCCGAACCCAGCCCTGCGGGACAGAAGGAGGGGTCTGTCCATGACCCTGAAGTGGATGGCAGTCGTGATCGCCACCGTGTCGCTGACACTGGGCGTGACCGGAAACGTGGTGACCCTGACGGTCAACGGCGGGCAGCTTCCCCTGCTCGTCAACCTCGTCGCGCTCACCTCCGCCGGCACCGCGGTGATCCTGGCCGTGATCGCCGAGCTGCACGACCGGCTCGACAACAAGGTCAGCGCGCTGACCGAATTCCTGGTCAACAAGTTGCAGGAGATCGAGGACCGCACCGGCGACCGCAACAGCGGCTTCGTCGAGGGTTACCTGCTCAACCACGGCCAGGAGGCCGCCGTCGTGCCGTTCGGCCGGCGGGGACGGGGAGCCGCCGAACGCTGACCGTCGGGCCCGTCGCACCCCGACCGCGCGCCCCCCGAGGCGCTGGCCGGAGGTCACCTCTCGGCCGGGGATTGAGCCGCCCCGCCCGGGGTACGCTGTCGCGCGTGCCGCCGTTGAATCTGGGCAACCAGCAGCCGAGGAACCCGTTGGACGCCGACCAGGCCTGGCGGACGACCGCCGGGAGGGCGGCCGGGACCGTGCTCTTCTTCGACTTCGACGGCACCCTGGCGCCGGTCGACGACGATCCCACCGCCGTGCGTCCCGCCCCGAAGGTGCTGGCGGCGATCGAGGCGCTCGCCCCGGTCGTACGGCGGATCGCGATCGTCTCCGCGCGCCCGGTCGACTTCCTCCGCGACCACCTCGGCGGGCTCACCGGTGTCGACCTGTACGGCCTCTACGGCCTGGAGCACAGCCACTCCGGCGGCGAGACCGTGACGGAGCCGGCGGCCCTGCCCTGGGTGCCCACCATGGCCGAGCTGGCCGACCTGGCGCGGGCCGAGCTGCCCGAGGGCGCGCTGGTGGAGTACAAGCGGCTCTCCGTGGCGCTGCACTGGCGCACCGCGCCGCAGCTCGGCGCGGCCGTGGAGCGGTGGGGCCAGGCCCAGGCCGAGCGGCTCGGGCTCAAGGTCCAGGCCGGGCGGATGGTGCTGGAGCTCAAGCCCCCGGTCGACCGCGACAAGGGCATGGTGATCGACGAGATCGTCCGGGACGCCGAGGGCGCCTGGTACTTCGGCGACGACGTCTCCGACATCAAGGCGTTCGCCGCGCTGCGGGCCCGGGCCGCCGCCGATCCGGACTTCTTCGGCGTCTGCGTCGCCGTCGCCAACCCGGAGACGGGCCGCGAGGTCGCGGAGGCCGCCGACCTGACCCTGGACTCCCCCGCCGCCCTCGGCGCGTTCCTCACCGACGCCACCCGACACCTCACCTGACGCCCTCGGGGCCGGCTGGGCCGGGGGCGCGCTCGCGGCCCAGCCGGGCCGGGGAAGCGCTCGCGGCCGTGCCGGGGAAGCGCTCGGGCCGGCCGGGCCGGCGAGGTGCTCCGGGTCGGTCAGGCGCCGTAGCGGCGCTGGCGGCTGGCGTACGAGCGCAGGGCACGCAGGAAGTCGATGTGCCGGAAGTCCGGCCAGTTGAGCTCGCAGAAGTAGAACTCCGAGTGCGCCGACTGCCACAGCATGAAGCCGGAGAGCCGCTGCTCGCCGCTGGTGCGGATGACCAGGTCGGGGTCGGGCTGGCCCCGGGTGTAGAGGTGCTCGGCGATGTGCTCGACGTCCAGCACCTCGGCCAGTTCCTCGAGGGTGCCGCCGTTGGCGGCGTACTCAAGCAGCAGCGACCGCACCGCGTCGGCGATCTCCCGCCGGCCGCCGTAGCCGACCGCGATGTTGACCTCGGTCCCGCCGCTGCGGTCCCGGGTGCGTTCCTCGGCGGCCTTCAACGCGGCGGCGGTCGAGGCCGGGAGCAGGTCGAGCGCGCCGACCATGCGCAGCCGCCAGGGATTGCCCTCCTCGGCCAGTTCGACCACCAGGTCCTCGATGATCTGGAGCAGCGGGTCGAGCTCCTTGGCCGGTCGGCGCAGGTTGTCGGTGGCCAGGAGGTAGAGCGTCACGTGCTCGATGCCGGCCTGGTTGCACCAGCCCAGCATGTGCTTGATCTTGACGGCGCCCATCCGGTGGCCGTCGTTCGGGTCGACGTAGCCCATCTCCCGGGCCCACCTGCGGTTGCCGTCGCACATCACGCCGACGTGCCGGGGCACCGGCTTGCCCGCGAGCTTCGCCGTCAGGCGACGCTCGTACACGGAATAGATCAGGTCCCGCAGAGTCATCACCTTGCAGCGTAGCGACCTACGCGCCAAATCACCGCCTCGGAGTCCGCTCCCACGCCGACAGACCGATGCCGATCATGCCCAGCGTGCGGGCGTCGAGCCGCCCGTCGCCCAGCCCCAGCTCCACCACCGTCCGGTAGACGCGGTCGTCCCGACCCGCCGCGCGGACCGCGGCGTCGACCACCCGCCGGCGCCGGGCCAGCCACGCCGCGAGCGAGCTGTGCCGCAGGTGGGTGCCGAGGCGGCGGCGCAGCGTCGCCGCGTACCGCCGGGCGGCCTGCTCGGGCGAGCCGGCCGCCGCCGCGCCGGCGAGCGCGCCGGAGAGCAGCGCGTAGAAGATGCCCTCGCCGGTGAACGGGTTGATCAGGGAGAGCGCGTCGCCGGCGAGCAGCAGCCGGCCGCGCCCGGCGGCGGGACGGTGCGTCGACAGCGGCAGGTGGTGGGCCCGCAGGTCGGTGACCGTGGCCGGGTCCGTGCCGGGCAGCAGCGCGCCGAGCCGGTCGACCAGGTGCGCCCGGGTCAGCGGCTCGCCCCGCAGCACCTCTCCGTACCCGACGTTCGCCCGGCCGTCCCCGATCGGAAACGACCAGGCGTACGCCGGCCAGCGCGGCGCCGAGGTGACGATGAGCTGTTCGGGCGGGCCGGGCAGCGCCGGCGCGTACCCCCGGATGGCGAGCGCCAGGTGCCGGTCGGGGTTCGGCCGGTGCCCGAGCGCCCGCCGGAGGACGGACCCGGCGCCGTCCGCCCCGACCACCGCCCGCCCCGCCAGCACGCCGTCGAGCACCACCCGGTCGGCCCGGACCTCGACGTGCCGCACCGCGTGCCGGCACAGCCGCGCGCCGGCCGCGACCGCCGCCGCCACCAGCCGCGCGTCGAAGACCCTGCGGGGCACGGTGTACGCCGGCCGGGGCAGCGCCCGGGCCACGGCACCGCCGCCCGGCCCGACCAGCCGCAGCGCCGGCAGTGACGCGTACCCGGTCACCGCGTCGGGCACCCCCAGCTCCTCCAGCACGTCCAGCGCGTGCGCGGCGATGCCGTCCCCGCACGCCTTGTCGCGGGGGAAGTCGGACCGGTCCAGCAGCAGTACGCTCGCCCCCGCCCGCCGGGCCGCCAGCGCGGCGGCCGACCCCGCCGGACCGGCCCCGACCACCACCACGTCGAACTCGTCGCCCACGGACTCGTCGCCCACGCGTCGCCTCCCACCGCCGGTCCGGCTCCTGCGGCCATCCTGCCGCCGCAGACGCACACCACGCCGAAACCCGCCCGGCACGTCAACGGGGACCAGCGAACTCACCGGCGCCCTCCCGGGGCCCTCCCGGGTCCTCCCGGGTCCTCCCGAGGCCCTCGCGGCTTCCTCCCGGCGTCCTCCCGGCGGCCTCCCGAGGCCCTCCCGGCGGCCTCCCGAGGCCCTCCCGGCGGCCTCCCGAGGCCCTCCCGGCGGCCTCCCGAGGCCCTCCCGGCGGCCTCCCGAGGCCCTCGCGGCGGCCTCCCGAGGCCCTCGCGGCGTCCTCGCTGCGACCCACGAACCAGAAGCCGAGGTCCGGCCGGGGTCCCCCGAACCATCCCCGGCAGCGACGACGCCTCCCCACGCACGGCGGGATGACGCGCGCGGGAGATCTTGGTAGTTACGTGCCCCTGGAGGGGCCCGTTCCTACCAAGATCGGCGAAGGGCTGAGCGTGACGGGCCCGCGGGCGCTTCCGTGGGCGGGGCGAGGGGCGAGGCGGGCCCGCGGGCGGTCTCGTGGGCGAGGCGGGCCCGCGGGCGGTCTCGTGGGCGGGGCGAGGGGCGAGGCGGGCCCGCGGGCGGTCTCGTGGGCGAGGCGGGCCCGCGGGCGGTCTCGTGGGCGGGGCGAGGGGCGGGGCGGGCCCGCGGGCGGTCTCGTGGGCGGAGGCGAAGGGCGGGCGGTTCGGGGCGGTCAGCCAGTTCGACGCGCCGTAACCTGAGGGCGGTCTCATGGGCGGGGCAGGTCGACAGCGCGAATGGCACCGCTCCCCCGCCCCGTCGCCGAGGCGAGGTTGCGGCCGAGGGTGCGAGCCCAGTCCACCGCGCCAACCCCCAGGCTGGTGGGGAACGGGCCGGGGCGGCTCCGGGCGGTTCGGCCCTGTGGCGATGGTGATCAGGCTGGCTAGGGGCGGTGCCTGGAACGCCCTCTGCACCGTGCGCGGCCGGCCGGGGGTTCGGCGCGGGTCGCGCGCTACGTCGGGCGGGTGGCGCGTTCGGCGCGGGTCGCGCGCTACGCCGGCCGGGTGGCGCGTTCGGCGCGGGTCGCGCGCCAGAGGCCGTAGATCGACAGCGCGGCGGCGGCCACCAGCGGGGCGCCGTCGCGGACCAGCCCGTCCGGGCCGAGCAGCCACCAGCACAGCGGCAGGTCGACGGCGAGCACGATCGCGGTGACGGCCACCAGCAGCGTGCGCGCCCAGCCCTTGCCGCGCATCAGGAAGGCGGTGCAGAAGAGCACCGCGTAGCTGGTCACGATCCCGGCGGCGAACCAGAACAGCACGGCGGGCACGGCGGTCAGCCGGTCGTCCAGCACCGCGCCGCCGGCGACCAGCGCCGGGACCAGCATGAGCGGGCTGTACGTGAAAGCGGCGACCCGGCTGGTGAGCAGCCAACCGCTGACCTCCGGCCGGCGGGGCGGGGTCTCCCGCCAGGAGATGCCCTCCCGGTCGATGACCAGGCGGGGCCGGTGGCGGACCAGGTGCCCGGACACCGCGGACGAGCGGTAGAGCAGCCAGACCACGGCGGCGCAGAGCACGGTGAGCAGGGCGAACCCGAGCAGCCCCGGCAGCGGCGGCACCCCCTGCCGGGGCACGATCAGCCGGCCGACCGCGAAGACCGTGGTCACCGCCAGGATCAGCCCGAACGGCCGGGCCACCGTGCGGCCCCGACGGACGTGCCCGATCAGCAGCAGGAAGCCGAGCGAACGCAGCATCGCCCAGCCCGTCCGCACCGCCAGCCCGAAGCCCTGCTCCGGGGCGTACCACCAGTTGAGCAGCTCGACCACGACGGTGGCCGCCGCGGTCAGCGCGAGCAGTGCGGTCAGCGCCCGGACGGCGGACGGCCGCCGGACCTCGGTCGCGGCGGCCGTCCTCATGGGATCCGATGATGCCCCGTCGGGGCTCCGGTCACACCTGTCCTCAGCGCTGCGGCGCAGCGTCGAGCCGGGCACGCAGCGCGTCCAGCTCGGCCCAGAGCACGCCCGGCAGCTTGTCGCCGAACTTCTCGAACCACTCGGTGACCATCGGGAGCTCATTGCGCCACTCCTCCGGGTCGACCTTCAGCGCGATCCGGACGTCCTCCGGGGTCATGTCGAGGCCCTCGACGTCAAGCGCATCCTGGGCCGGGACCATGCCGATCGGCGTCTCCACCGCCTCGGCGCGCCCCTCGATCCGCTCGATGATCCACTTGAGCACGCGGGAGTTCTCGCCGAACCCGGGCCAGAGGAAGTTGCCCTCCGGGTCCTTGCGGAACCAGTTGACGTAGTAGATCTTCGGCAGCTTGGACTCGTCGCCGTCGGTGCCCTTGCCCATCTCGATCCAGTGCCGGAAGTAGTCGCCGGCGTGGTAGCCGATGAACGGGAGCATCGCCATCGGGTCGCGCCGGACGACGCCGACCGCGCCGGAGGCGGCGGCGGTGGTCTCCGAGGAGAGCGTCGCGCCCATGTAGACCCCGTGCACCCAGTCGCGGGCCTCGGTCACCAGCGGGATGGTGTCCCGGCGGCGACCGCCGAAGAGGATCGCGTCGATCGGCACGCCGTTCGGGTCGAAGTAGTCCTCGGCGAGGATTGGGCACTGGGTGATCGGGGTGCAGAACCGGCTGTTCGCGTGCGAGGAGAGGCTGTCGCTCTCCGGCGTCCAGTCGTTGCCCTTCCAGTCGACCAGGTGCGCCGGCGGCTCGCCCATGCCCTCCCACCAGATGTCCCCGTCGTCGGTCAGGGCGACGTTGGTGAAGACGGAGTTGCCGCGGTCCAGCGTCCGCATCGCGTTGGCGTTGGTCTTCCAGTCGGTGCCGGGCGCGACGCCGAAGAGGCCGTACTCGGGGTTGACCGCGTAGAGGCGGCCGTCCGGGCCGAAGCGCATCCAGGCGATGTCGTCGCCGATGGTCTCGACCTTCCAGCCCGGGACGGTCGGCTCCAGCATGGCCAGGTTGGTCTTGCCGCAGGCCGACGGGAAGGCCCCGGCGACGTGGTAGACCTTGCCCTCCGGCGAAGTGATCTTGAGGATGAGCATGTGCTCGGCGAGCCAGCCCTCGTCGCGGCCCATCACGCTGGCGATCCGCAGCGAGTAGCACTTCTTGCCGAGCAGCGAGTTGCCGCCGTAGCCGGAGCCGAAGGACCAGATCTCCCGGGTCTCCGGGAAGTGCGAGATGTACTTGGTCTCGTTGCACGGCCACGCCACGTCCTGCTGGCCGGGGGCGAGCGGGGCGCCGATGGAGTGCAGCGCGTGGACGAAGTCCGCGTCGTCGCCCATGGCCTCCAGGACCTTGGCGCCCATCCGGGTCATGATGCGCATCGACGCGACCACGTACGGGCTGTCGGTGATCTCGACGCCGAACATGGGGCTCTCGGCCTCGACCGGGCCCATGCAGAACGGAATGACGTACATGGTGCGCCCGCGCATGCAACCGCGGTAGAGCTCCGTCATCGTCCGCTTCATCTCGGCCGGCGCCATCCAGTTGTTGGTGGGGCCGGCGTCCGCCTCGTCGACGGAGCAGATGTAGGTGCGCTCCTCGACCCGGGCGACGTCCGTCGGGTCGGTGCGCGCGTAGAACGAGTTGGGCTTCTTCTCGGGGTTGAGCCGGATCAGGGTGCCGGCCTCGACCAGCTCGTCGGTGAGGCGCCGCCACTCCTCGTCGGACCCGTCCACCCAGACGACGCGGTCGGGGGTGGTCAGTTCAGCGACCTCACGGACCCAGGCGAGCAGTTTCGGGTGGGACGTCGGGGCCTGATCGATACCCCGAACGGTAGCCGGAGCAACCATGACACATCTCCTTGTGGTCGACGCTGACCGATCTATGGGATGCACGAGTCTTGACGGCGCTATGCGTCGTCTTCGTGGAAACCTGGGATTGGCCTCAGCGTAAACCGGGTGAGGTCACCAGTCAGTGGGACTGGTTGTGAAGAACTGCACAAGGTACGGGCACGCTGCGGCATCACGAGCTAATACCCGCTTTCACGCGCAGTTTCACGCAAATCCTGTGGGGAACCGTCACCGGCGGGGCCGGCCGCACCCCGGGCGGCGGAACACCCGAACCGCCCCGCAGGCCGCCGGATCTCGTTACGCTCTGTCCACAGGCGCACACCCGGGTGAGCGGTCCGCCGTTGCTACCCGTGCGGGATGACCCCAGCCGGTAGGCTCGCGTCGTGGCCGCGACGACGACCGGGGAGCCCGGCTCTCCGCAGACCCGCCCGGGTCTGGTCCGCTCGCTGGTGGACCGCTTCGGCCACCTGGTCCGCGAGCTGAGCAAGTTCGCCACCGTGGGCGGGATCGCCTTCCTGATCGACTTCGCGCTCTTCAACTACCTGACGAGCGTGCGGGGCGTCGAGCAGGTCACCGCGAAGACCATCTCGACGGTGATCGCGGCGTCCGTCGCGTTCGTCGGCAACCGGTTCTGGACGTGGCGGCACCGCAAGCGCTCCAACCCGGCCCGCGAGTACGCGCTGTTCTTCTTCTTCAACGGCGTCGGCCTGGGGATCGCCGTGGCCTGCCTGGCGGTCAGCCGCTACGGCCTGGGCAGCATCTGGCCGGAGGTGTTCCAGACCCCGCTGGCCGACAACATCGCCAGCTTCATCGTCGGCACCGGGCTCGGGACGCTGTTCCGGTTCTGGTCCTACCGACGGTTCGTCTTCGTCGAAGCGGGAACCCCCTCCGTTCCGGAAGAGAAGCACGACCGAGACCACCGGGCGTGACCTACCGCCCACCTTCGTCCCGGCCGGAGCCTGCCGGCCCCGCCCACTGCCCTAAGGTGTTCCGCATGCGTCTTGTCCGTCTGCTGCCTGAGCGCTGGCAGAAGTTCATCCACGAGGCGCTCAAGTTCGGAATCGTCGGCGGCGTCAACACCGTAATCAATTACGCCGTGTTCAATGTGCTCGCACTGACCGTTTTCGTGGACGGTCAACTGAAGGCGACGGTCATCGCGACCGTGGTGGCGACGATCACGTCTTATCTGATGAATCGTCACTGGACGTACCGGGATCGCCCCAAATCGGCCATGCGGCGCGAGTACGTCCTCTTCTTCCTCTTCAACGGGGCGGGCCTGCTCATCGAATTGGGCGTCCTGGCCGCCGCCAAGTACGGGCTGGGCCTGACCAGCCTGCTGGCCCTCAACGTGGCCAAGACCGGTGGCGTGCTGCTCGCGACGCTGTTCCGCTTCTGGTCCTACCGCACGTTCGTCTTCCAACCGGCGCCGGCCCACGCGGCCGAGACGTGGCACAGCATCCCGCGCGACGAGTGGGACACCATGGCCGAGATGGACCCGGTGGCCGAGCTGGCGGAGTCGATCTCCGAGCTGGAGGAGTCCGAACCGCCGCCCGGCGCCGCGCGGCGTGCCCCGCGCGGCGCGGCCGGCCCCGAACCCGCGTCGACCGCGGGCCCGGCGGCCCCGGTCCAGGGGCGCCCCGTCCCGCTCGACGCCGGCCTCGGCGGCTCCCTCGACCGGGAGCTGGAGGCGGAACTGGCCGCCGAGCTCCAGGCCACCACCCGCCGCCCGCCCCGTCGCTGACCCACGCGCCGCCGCTGACCCACGCGCCGTCCCGGCCCGACCGGTTCCGGCCCGCTCCCGGGCCACGCCGGCCGGGCCGTGCCGGTTCAGGCGGTCGGGTCGCGCAGCGGCTTGCCCTCGTGCAGGTCCGCCAGGATGTCGCGCATCTCGTCGTCGCCGAGGGAGTGCTTGTCGTGGTGGGCCTCCACCAGCTCGTAGAGCTTGGTCTGCACCCGGCCGACCCCCGGCACGTCGTGCAGGACGGACTGGCCGCGCTCGCCGGCGGACTCGATGGTCAGCGTCCCGCAGCCGAGCAGACGCTCCACGAACCGCTGGTTCATCGCGTGGTCGTTGATCCGGGTCAGCGGGATGTCCCGCCGGTCGCGCGAGAGCACCCCTTGCTGGAGCAGCACCCGCTCGTTCGTGAAGAGGTAGTGGGTGCTCCGCCAGACCAGGAACGGCCACAGGGCCAGCCACAGCACCGCCAGCAGGGCCAGGCCGCCGATGACGGCGAGCGCGATCGAGCCGCCCCCGCCGGACGGCAGCAGGACCAGGCCGGCCACCACCGCCGCGACGGCGAGCACGAGCACCGCGACCGGCCGGATCAGCGCCTTCCAGTGCGGGTGCAGGTGCAGCACGACGTGCTCGTCCTCGGTGAGCACGTCATCGGGGAACGCCACGGGAACCTCCTCGCAGAAACGGACGCGCTGACCGTAGCCGCTCCCCTCCCGCCGGGGGATCAGCCGCGCGGCGGGAGTCCGCGATCAGCGGAGATGCAGGACGTCGCCGGCCGCCAGGGCCCGGGTGCCGGCGGGGGTGGCGACCAGGAGCTGGCCGTCGGCGTCCACGCCGGTCGCGGTGCTGGTCACCTCGTCGCCGCCGGGCAGCAGCACGCGTACCTGCCGGTCGATCGTCGCGCAGCTCGCCAGGTAGGCGTCGCGCAGGCCGCTGGCGACCGCGTCCCCGCCGGCCGCGCGCCACTCGCCGTACCAGTCGGCGATCCCGCGCAGCAGCGCCCGCACCAGCGGGTCCCGGTCGGTGGCCGCCGCGCCGGCCAGTTGCAGGGAGGTCGCCGGCAGCCCCGTCGGGTTCTCCGGCAGCTCGTCGGCGCGCAGCGTGACGTTGAGGCCGACACCGAGCACGATCGCGGGCGGCCCGGCCGGCGAGGGCCCGGGCACCGCCTCGGCGAGGATGCCGGCACACTTCGCGTCTCCGACGAGCAGGTCGTTCGGCCACTTCAGGCCCGCGTCCAGCTCCGCCAACCGGGTCACCGTCTCGACCAGGGCGACGCCGGCGAGCAGCGGCAGCCAGCCGTACCCCGTCTGGGGCGCCGACGGCCAGCCACGGTCGGCAACGGCCTCCCCGGGGCGGAGCAGCACGCTGGCGGCGATGCCGGCCCGGGCCGGCGACTGCCAGGCCCGGCCCCGCCGGCCGCGCCCGGCGCTCTGCCGCTCCGCGACCACCACCAGGCCCTCGGGCTCGCCGGCCCGGGCCGCCTCGGCGACGTCCGCGTTTGTCGAGCCGGTCTGGACGCGCAGCTCCAGGCGGGCCCAGGGCCCGTGCGGGGCGACCAGCGCCCGCCGCAGCCGCGCCGCCGACAGCGGCGGGCGGTCCAGATCGGTGTACGGCGAGCCCGGCATCCCGTCAGCCTACGGCCGCCCCCGTCCGGCCGACCGGGGACGTCGCGGCCCGGCTGAGGCGAACTGCACAGCGGCGGTGGCCTGAACCATCGTTATATTCCCAGGGTGACTACCGAGACCGGGATCAACATCCACAGCACCGCGGGCAAGCTGGCCGACCTGGATCGGCGGGTCGACGAGGCGGTGCACGCCGGGTCGGCGCGCGCGGTCGAGAAGCAGCACGCGAGGGGCAAGAAGACCGCCCGCGAGCGGATCGAGATGCTGCTCGACGAGGGTTCCTTCGTCGAGCTGGACGAGCTGGCCCGGCACCGGTCCACCAACTTCGGGCTGGCGAAGACCCGCCCGTACGGCGACGGCGTCATCACCGGCTACGGCACCATCGACAGCCGGCAGGTCTGCGTCTTCGCCCAGGACTTCACCGTCTTCGGCGGCTCCCTCGGCGAGGTCTTCGGCGAGAAGATCGTCAAGGTCATGGACCTGGCCATGAAGATCGGCTGCCCGGTCGTCGGCATCAACGACTCCGGGGGCGCGCGCATCCAGGAGGGCGTCGCCTCGCTCGGCCTCTACGGCGAGATCTTCTTCCGCAACGTACGGGCCAGCGGCGTCATCCCGCAGATCTCCCTGATCATGGGCCCGTGCGCCGGCGGCGCGGTCTACTCCCCGGCGGTCACGGACTTCACGGTGATGGTCGACCAGACCTCGCACATGTTCATCACCGGCCCGGACGTCATCAAGACGGTCACCGGCGAGGACGTGGGCATGGAGGAACTGGGCGGCGCCCGTACGCACAACTCGCGCAGCGGCAACGCGCACTACCTCGCCGCGGACGAGCAGGACGCCATCGACTACGTCAAGGCGCTGCTGTCGTACCTGCCGTCGAACAACCTGGACGAGCCGGTGGTCTTCGACGCGCCCGCCGACCTCGACGTGACCGACGAGGACCGGGAGCTGGACACGCTGATCCCCGACTCGGCGAACCAGCCGTACGACATGCACCGGGTAATCGAGCACGTCCTCGACGACGGCGAGTTCCTGGAGGTCCAGCCGCTCTACGCGCAGAACATGGTCGTCGGCTACGGCCGGGTGGAGGGCCGTCCGGTGGGCGTGGTCGCCAACCAGCCGATGCACTTCGCCGGCACCCTGGACATCGCCGCCTCCGAGAAGGCCGCCCGGTTCGTGCGCACCTGCGACGCGTTCAACATCCCGGTGCTGACCTTCGTGGACGTCCCCGGCTTCCTGCCCGGCACCGGCCAGGAGTGGGACGGCATCATCCGCCGGGGCGCGAAGCTCATCTACGCGTACGCCGAGGCCACCGTCCCGAAGGTCACCGTGATCACCCGCAAGGCGTACGGCGGGGCGTACGACGTGATGGGCTCCAAGCACCTCGGCGCGGACCTGAACTTCGCCTGGCCGACCGCGCAGATCGCGGTGATGGGGGCGCAGGGCGCGGTGAACATCCTCTACCGCTCGGAACTGGCCGCCGCCGAGGACCCGGCCGCCGTGCGGGCCGAGAAGATCGCCGAGTACGAGGACACCCTCGCCAACCCGTACATCGCGGCGGAGCGCGGCTACGTGGACAGCGTCATCCCGCCGCACGAGACGCGGGCCCAGATCGTCCGCGCGCTGCGGGTGCTGCGCACCAAGCGCGAGACCCTGCCGCCGAAGAAGCACGGCAACATCCCGCTCTGACGCCCCTGCCCCGCGGGATCCGCGCGGTGTCCCCCGTCGACCGTGGCAGGTCACGGCTGCCCTGACATCGCGCGGACCGGGGGTGGGGCGCCCGATCGGTGGGCGGCGGTCAGCAGGACGGGTTGGCGGCGGCGCACATGCGCCGCGCGGCCAGCCCGGCGAGGCGGACCAGGTCGGCCTCGGCGGTCGGTTCCAGGATCAGCACGCTCACCAGGTCGCCGACCCGCACCACCACTGTCGCGTCCGGCGTGGACGGGCGGCCGGGCACCTGCCCGTCGGCCGGGTCGAGGGTCGCGGCGACGGAGTGGCGCAGCAGCAGGGACTCGTCACCGGCGAAGTCGCGGCGCGGCACGTCCCAGCGGTGCACGTCCTCGACGGTGACGGACTCGCCGCCCCACTCGATCGTCCGCACCTCCCGCCACTCCCGGCAGACGGTGAGTTGCCTGCGCAGTCCGTCGAAGAACCGGGCGGCCCCGTCGTCCCGCATCCGGTGCAGGTCCTGGACGACCAGGACGTCGCCGAGCCGCCCTCCGCCGGTCGCCGGTCGCAGCACCGTCTGGGACCGGCTCACCCAGGTCTCCTGCGCCGGCACACCGCTGTCGCGCCTGGTGGCGCACTGGCGGAGGGCCATGCCCACGTCGACGGTCCCGCCCAGGCCGGCCTCGCTGAGTTGCAGACCGCTGCGCGCCGTCAGGTCGTCCTGTTGCAGCAGGGCCGCCGGGGGGATCTCGACCCGGGCCACCGGCGCCGCCGCCCGCGACGGGGACGCTGCCGGGGCCAGCCCCCGCCGCCCGGACCGGTCCCCGACCGCCACGGCGGAGGCGGAGACGACGACGAGCACCGCGACCGCCGCCAGCACCGCCGTACGCCTGCTGCGCCTGCGGGCCTGGGCGCGGATCTCCGCCGGCTCCGGCCAGCGGACCTCGCGCAGGTCCCGGTGCAGTTGCTCGACGAACGTCGTCTCGTCACGCATCGGCGGCCTCCTCCAGGTCAGAGACGGCGAGCAGCCCGGCGAGCGCGGCGCGCCCCCGGAAGAGTCGGGCCTTGACGGTGCCCACCGGGGCGGCCGTCTGCCGGGCCACCTCGGCGACCGGCATGCCGACCAGGTAGTAGAGGGCGATCGCGGTGCGCTGCTCCTCGGGGAGCCGGCGCAGGGCGGTGACCACCTCGACGGTGGCGGTGTCCGGGCCGGGCACGCTCTCGCCGGGGCCGTGGCGCAGGTAGGCGCGGGCCCGACTGCGCAGGCTGCGCCACCGGCTGACCGCGATCCGGCTCGCCACCACCCGCACCCACGCCTCCGGCTCCTCGTACGCGCTCACCGTCGACCAGCGCTGCCAGGCTCGGATGTACGCCTCCTGCACGGCGTCCTGCGCCTCGGCGAGGTCGCCCGTCAGCGCGTAGACGTAGCCGAGCAGCCGTTGGCGGCTGCCCCGGTAGAACTCGTCGAATCCGTCGACGTCCGGCACCTGCTACCTCCCCGTGACGGTCGCAGGGAACACGCGTCGGACGGTGCCGCCGGTTGCCCGGTCGACCTGTCAATTTCCGGGCGTCAGGCCGGCGTCGGTGAGGATCGGGCCGGCCAGCAGCAGCGCGCCGACGCCGAGGGCGGCCAGGTTGACCAGGGCGAAGACGGTGACCCAGAAGAACGCCGGCAGCGGGGTGAGGCCGGCGAGCTGGTCGGCGTCGGAGGCGGGCATCCGACCCCGCGAGCGCAGCCGTTGCAGCTCCACCACCGGTCGCACCCCGCCGAGCAGCAGGAACCACACCCCGGCGTACGCGAACGCCGCCTGCACCTGCGGCTCGGCGTACCAGGAGACGGCGAGGACCACCCCGCCGGTGACCAGCAGCGAGAGCACGCCGAAGACGTTGCGGATCATGATCAGCATGGCCAGCAGCAGCGCCACGGCGACCCAGAGCAGCAGGGTGATCCGGTTGCCGCCGAGCAGCCACGCGCCGGTCAGCCCGACCAGCGGCGGGGCCACGTAGCCGGCGAGCAGGGTGAGGATCATCCCCGGGCCGGTGGGCCGGCCGGCGGAGAGGGTGAGCCCCGAGGTGTCCGAGTGCAGCCGGATGCCGTGCAGGCGGCGGCCGGTGAGCAGGGCGACCAGCGCGTGCCCGCCCTCGTGGGCGATGGTGATGGCGTTGCGGGCGATCCGCCAGGGCAGCCGGGTGGAGACGACCACCAGCGCGACGGCGGCGGTCAGCAGCACCAGCAGGGGCGGTGGGTCCGGCTGCGCCGCGAACAACTTGTCCCAGAGACCGCCGAGCCCGTCGATCGACACCATGGGGCGCGAGCCTACCGGCCCCGACCTGTGTCGCTGCGTCCTCGTCGGCCCGAAGCCTGGAACGCTGATCCGGTGGCGACAGGAGCGGAAGGTGGACGCCGGTGACCGCGGCACCCCTGGAACCCCACGTCGGCCTGTGGACCGAGGCCGAGTACCTCGCCATGGGCGAGACGCCGAACCGGATCGAGTTGCTCGACGGGAGCCTGATCGTCAGCCCTGCCCCGAGCAAGCGGCACCAGCGGGTGTCGCGGCTGCTGGCCAACAGCCTGGACGGCGCGGCGGATGCCCTCGCGGTTTTCGAGGCGGTGAACGTCCGGCTCGGTGTCGACCGCATCGTCATCCCCGACGTGGTGGTGGCTGACACCGACGACGAGGGCACCGTCGTCGAGGCGGGCGAGGTGGTCCTCGTCTGCGAGATCGTCTCGCCGGGGAACGCGGCCGCCGACCGGTTGGTCAAGATGCAGCTCTACGCGATCGCCGGGATCCCGTGGTACCTGCTGGTGGAGCAGGACGGCGCCGGCCACTCGCTGCGGCTGCACCGGCTCGACGGCGCGCACTACGTCGAGGACCAGGTGGCGAAGCCGGGCGAGGAGTTCCGCCTGGCTGAGCCGATCCGCTGGCGCGTCGACCCGGCCACGCTGCGCTGAGGCGGAGAGCGCCTCACCCGGTCCGCTCGCCGGCTGCGGTGCCACCCGCCGCCGGGGTGGCCGGCTTCCGCCGTTCATGAAGATTTCCTTAGCCCCTCTTGCCATTCGGGGCACTTACCTCCAAAGATGGACGTCTATTCAGTCCGGCGTCCTTGGAGGCATCCATGACCCGTACCGGAACATCCCTGCGGCGGCTGCTCGCCGCCACCCTGGCGGCCCTCGCCACCGCGGCGGCGGGGCTCGTCGCGACCGCGACCCCCGCGGCGGCCGCCACCACGCCCGGCATCGACGTGTCGCACTACCAGGGCGCCATCAACTGGACCAGCGTCCGCAACGCGGGCATCCAGTTCGCCTTCATCAAGGCGACCGAGGGCACCAGCTACAAGGACCCGAGGTTCAACACGAACTACGTGGCCGCCTACAACGCCGGCGTCATCCGGGGCGCGTACCACTTCGCCCGGCCCAACATCTCCTCCGGGGCGGTACAGGCGAACTACCTGGCCTCCAACGGCGGCGCCTGGTCGGCCGACAGCCGCACCCTCCCGGCCGCGCTGGACCTCGAAGCAAACCCGTACGCGGGCGGCTACTGCTACGGCCTGAGCACGACCGGCATGCGCAACTGGGTGCAGGACTTCCTGAACACCTACCGCTCCCGCACCGGCCGCTACGCCGTCATCTACACCACCACGAGCTGGTGGAACCAGTGCACCGGCAGCTGGACGGCCCCCTGGGCCAACCACCCGCTCTGGATCGCCCGCTGGTCGAGCACCGTCGGCACGCTGCCGGCCGGGGCGCCGTTCTGGAGCTTCTGGCAGTACACCGACCGGGGCAGCGTCGCCGGCATCAGCGGCGGGGTCGACCGCAACCACTGGAACGGTGACCGGAGCCGGCTGATCGCGCTGGCCAACAACACCTGAGCCTGAATCGCCTGGGGAGGCGGTTGGCGGCAGCGGGATCGGTTGTCACCGTACGGTCGACAACTGGTCCGGCTGCCGCCATGCCGCTCTCGAGGGCGTCAGACCTGCCGTCGGGCCGCCACGGGCACGGTCGCCGCGTTCTCGCGGGCGAGCGCGTTCCGCCGGGCGAAGCGCCGGACGCCCACCCCGGCGAGGGTGACGGTGACGACGCTGAGTAGTGCGAACAACAGCGGCAGGCCGGCGGCGGCGAGCAGCAGGACGATGTCGCCGAGGGCCACGAGCATCCACAGTGCCGCTCGGGGCCGGGCGTCCCTGAGTCGGTAACCCATGTCGTACCCTCCCTTCCGTTGTGAAGGTCAGATACCCCGTACGGCGGAAGATCATGCGAGTCGATCTCGCAACGGGCGCGAATCCCGCGGGTCAGTCCTTGCGGTCGGGCACGAAGCCCTTGGCGATCCGGTCGAAGTTGGCCAGGTTGGCCTGCCAGTCCTTCGCGGCGACCTCCCAGCGCAGGGCGTAGCCGCGGTTCTTGGCCGTGACGAAGCCCCGGTTGCGGACGTGGATCCGCGTGCCGTCGCGGGTCTCCAGCCACTCCCAGTCCGCGCAGGTCTTCCAGAAGCCTTCACAGCTCGTGATGTCGACGTACTGGTAGCTGTTTACGTACTTCCTGCGATCCGGCTCTTTCTCCTTCCAGTCGGCCAACGCGTCCGGCTGCGGCGTGTTGGTCCACTGGATCAGCAGCTCGCCCACACCGTTGGGCTCGTCGAAGACGACGGTGTTCGCTCCGGCGTTGCGGCGCACCCAGTTCGCGGGGATCGGCAGCGCGAAGCCGGCGGGGTCCTTGTGCAGCTTCCAGCCCGCCGGCAGCGCGTCCGGCGTCGGCGACGGGGTGGCCGAGGGCGTCGGGCTCGGCGCGGCGCTCGTGGGCGGGGCCGGCGCCGAGGACTGCGGCGGCTGCCCCTGCGAGGTCGCCACGCCGGTCGGGTCGGCCTGCGGGGTGCCGCCGCCGTCCCCACCGTCGCCACTGGTCAGCATCGGCACGACCACCACCAGGCCGATCAGCAGCAGCGCCACCAGCACCCCGATCAGCACGTTGCGCCGGGTGTTGCTCGGCTTCGTACCGCTGGACGCCACGACCGTCGCCCGGCCGGACGGCGGGCTGACCGGCGCGGGCATCACCGAGGTGGGATTCGCCGGCCTGCCGGGCGCCGGGATCGCCGGCTCGGCCTTCGTGTCGTCGAGCGCGGGCTTCGGCGGGTCGACCTTCGCCGTCGGGGCCGCGTCCGAGGTGGAGGATCCGACCTTCGCGGTCGGCACGGAGTCCGAGGAGAGCGCCGCCGTCGCGCCCTCGGCGGTGGACGCCGCGGCGGCACCGGCGCCGGCCGCCGCCAGCGGCGCGCGCGGCGCCGGCGGGCTGACCGGCCTGTCGGGCCCGCTCTCGGCCGGTCGCGGCGCCGGCACCAGCGGCGGGCGCGGCTCACGCGGACCGTTCGGCCCCGGCCGGCGTACGCCGTCGAGCAGCGGGATCGTGCGGGTGCGCTTGCCGCCGGCGCGGCGCAGCAGCTTCTCCGCCACCTCGGCGGTGATCCGCTCCTTCGGGTCCTTGCGCAGCAGGCCGTTGAGCACCGGCTTGAGCGGCCCGGCGTTCTTCGGCGGCGGCATCGGCTCGGTGGCGAGCGCCGCCAGGGTGGCGATCGCCGACGGTCGCGCGTACGGCGACTTGCCCTCGACCGCCGCGTAGAGGGTGGCGCCCAGCGACCAGAGGTCGGCCTCCGGCCCGGCGGTGCCCTCGCGGGCCCGCTCCGGCGAGATGTACGCGGGCGACCCGAGCACCATTCCCGTGCGGGTCACGTTGGGGTCGCCGGGAATCGTGGCGAGGCCGAAATCGGTCAGCACCACCCGGCCGTCGTCGCCGAGCAGCACGTTGCCGGGCTTGACGTCGCGGTGCATCACGCCGGCCTTGTGCGCCGACTTCAGCGCGGCCAGCACGCCCAGGCCGATCTCCACGGCACGCGCCGGCGTCACCGGGCCGTCCTCGGCGAGGGTGTCCTGCAACGATTTCGACGCCACGTACTCCATGACGATCCACGGGTCGCCGTCGGTACGCAGCACGTCGAAGATGCGGACCACGTTGATGTGGTTGAGCCGGGCGATGGCCCGGGCCTCACGCAGCGAGCGTTCCCGCATCTCGCGGCGCTCCTCGTCGGTGAGGCTGGGCGGCGGGACGAGTTCCTTGATCGCCACGTCCCGGTGCAGCACCTCGTCGCGCGCCTTCCACACCCGACCCATGCCGCCCTGACCGAGCGGCGAGAGAAGCCGGTATCGGTCAGCGACGAGTTGGGGCAGCGCGTTCGACATCGCCCAGACGGTACCCGGAGCCGACGACGCTCACACCGCCGGCACGCCACTGTGCGGTTCAGCTCAACCTCTCCGACGCGTACGCTGACGCCATGTCTGCCGAAGAGCCGCTGTTCCGGGTCGTCCGCGGGGTTCCCACCGCCGAGGAACTGGCCGCGCTGGTGGGCGCGATCGTCGTACGGTCCCGCCCGGCCGCCGCGACCCCTCCGGTCGCCGCGTCCGCCTGGGCGCGCTCCGGCCGGCCCGTCGCGGCGGCGGTCGCCGGCCCCGGCGCCTGGCGGGCGTCCGGCCTGCCCCGCTGACCTTTTCCGCACGGATCACCGCAGCTCGGCGCCCCTGCACACCCGCAGGGGAGCCGGTGTGTGCCGGGGCGGGGCTGCCGACACCCCCGGGGACCTATTAACCTCACTCAGGGAAACGACGCAGTGACGGGCAGGGAGGGCCGATGATCCCCGAGGAGGACGGTCCAGCGTCCTGGCTCCGCGGCTACGGCGGCATCGAGGCCGACATCCGCCAGCTCCGCGAGTTCGCCGACAAGCTCCAGACCGAAGTGGAACGCAACTACGACCCGCACCTGTCGTACATCGCCGCGGACCTGACAGCACCGGTGCCCAACCCGGCCGACGCGTTCATCGAGCTGGTCGACTTCCTGCGCGCGCACCACGAGACCCAGCAGGCCACCGCCGACATGGTCTGGGGCGTCCGCGACGTCACCGGCCACCTGGCCGTCGCCGCCGGCACCGTCGCCACCCGCTACACCGGGTCCGACGCCTTCGCCGCCGCGCGCGTGACCGACATCGAGCGGGCCCTCGCCAACCCGGCCCCCACAGCACCTCGCGGCGCGCCACCGATGCTGCCCGATCCCACCGGGCCGGAACCCGCGCCGGGACAGGGACAGGGACGGGGACAGGGTCCGGTGGTGCTGCCATGATCGAACGGGGCACCGGCGGCCGCACGTCCGCCCTCACCGACTGGCGGCTGATGGACGTCGCCAGCATGTGGGCCTGCCTCCAGGACCACGACACCACCAACCACTGGAAGCAGGTCGCCGGCTGGCGCAAGATCTGCGACCTCGCCCGGATGCACCTGAGCCGGCTCCAGGAATACCGCAAGGGGCTCGCCGAGGCATGGCCCCCGGAGACCAACGAGGCGGCCCGGGCCTACGTCCGCGAACTGGACGAGCTCATCGACAAGGTGCAGCGCACGCACGACGCGGCCAGCGCCAACTACACCGCACTCTCCGCCGCCACGCAGGCCATCAGCGCCACCCGCACGGAACTGAAGAAGATCTACGAGACGTACGCCGTCAAGGTCCAGGAGAAGCAGACGTACGACGCGACGCTCGCCGACCCGAAGGCGGCCATGGGCAGCCGGGTCCCCGATCGCCCTGTGACAGACGCGGACCTCGAACGCCTCAACGTCCAGGCACGCGGCATCATGTACGGCCTCAGCGGCGAACTCCAACACGCCCGAGTAATGCTCCGCCAACCACCACCTAGGCCTGCCCCCAATATCGATGAAGAAATAGCTCTTCCCCCCGGTGGGGGCTCTGTTCCTGTCATCCCTCCGATCGTGCCGGTTCCATTGACTTCCAAAACCACGTCGGGCAGCGCAGGCTCTTCCTCACTCAGACCACAAACGATCCCTACACCGACGGCGCCCGGAGTTGGACCAGTACTGGGCGGTGCAGGCGCTAGCACTGGCCTGGCTCCGACTCCTGCAAGCCCTGGCACTACTGGCCCTGCCACACCAATCACGCCAAGTCCTTCAACTTCAGGCATGGGCGCGACACCGCCCTTTACTCCGAGAACTGCAAATACGCCCACCAACCCAAATCCGCCCAACCAGCAACCTCTCCCACCTATGCGATCCATAACCGGCTCACCGAGCAACTCGCCCCAGGTCACGCCACCTAAGGCGATGCCTCCGGGAGGGCTCATCGGTGGTGTGCCGGGAATGAATCTCGGGCAACCAGCCGCCAGCAATCCTTCGCCGCGTCGCGTCAACCCTATCGGAGGGGTAATCGGCGGTGGAGGCGCAGGAACAGCACCGACAGGTGGGGCGGGCTCCCGCCCTGGCGGTGGGCGCGGAATCGGAACGGCGCACGGTCTTCCACAATTCGGAGGACTACCTGGTATGGGTAACACCGCAGGGGCCCTTGGCCCACCCGCTAGGACGAGTTGGCGTGACCGTCGCGACGAGCCGCGCCACTGGGATCCGGACCACCCCTGGGAAACAGATCAGGGCGTTGCTCCGGTAGTCCGGCCGCCAGATGAAGATGGCCCAATCGATCCCGGTCCCGCTATCGGCTTCAATCGGTGATTCTTGTTACTGGACGGGTGGCACTTGCACTTGTCGCCCTCTTTACTTCAGGCACTCCATCAGCTGCGCTCGGAACCGCGTCGAACGTTACCCAGATCAGGACTTCCATCGAATTGGCGCCTGATGAAATCCGAAGCGAGCAGTGGCACCTAAGCTTCTTGCGAGCTACTGATGCCCATCGGATTAGTCAAGGTGCAGGCGTAACAGTTGCCGTTTTGGATACGGGCGTAGCTCCGCATCCCGACCTCCTGCGAAATCTCCTTCCCGGCGCAGATGTCATCCATGGCGGCAGCGGGAACGGGCACAACGACGTAGACGGCCACGGAACTGGAATGGCCGGCCTAATCGCAGCTCACGGCCGAGGCAAAGTCGGCGCTCTTGGCATTGCACCAAAGGCAAAGATCATCCCGATTTTGGACAGCACAACCAGTCGGAACGGAAACACTGACGCCCTTGCCGCTGCGGTGGAGCACGCTGTGAGAAGCAACGCAGACGTGATCAACATCTCCGCCGCCGGTGGCGCAAGCGCTCGCCTCCAACGTGCGTTGGACGCTGCTCTGGCGGCGGATATTGTAGTGGTCGCAGGAGTGGGCAATCGACCACAAATGCAAAACGTTGGTTATCCTGCCCGCCATCCAGGTGTCATCGCCGTCGGCGGAATTGACCGCACGGGAAAACGCGCCGAAACATCAGTGATGGGTCCCGAGGTCGAGGTAGTCGCACCAGCCGTAGAAATTCTGAGCACTAGCGTCGACGGTAGATACCGCCGAGCTACCGGCACCTCGGACTCCACAGCCATCGTCGCTGGGGCCGTCGCGTTGATCCGATCCAAGTACCCGTACCTGCCCGCCTCCGAGGTGGCGCACAGGCTCACCGCCACAGCGATCGACAAGGGCCCGCCGGGACGGGACGACGAGTACGGCCACGGGGTCATCGACCTGGTGGCGGCGTTGACGGCTGACGTGCCGCCGCTGGGTTTCGGATCGGCGACGGCGAGCGTGCCGGCCCACACCCCCTCGACCACGACGGCGGCAGCGGAGCCGGCGGGCGACGGGAACGGTGCGGCGACGGCTCGCGGTCTGGTCACCCTCGGCGTGATCGTGGCAGCCGGCGGCGCGTGGACGTTCATCGCCCGTCGGCGTCGTCGGGGCGACGACCCGCCGCCCCGCGTCAGTCGCTGAGCAACCCGGAGGACGGAGCCGGAGACGGAGACGGGCAGGGAAGGGTCGACACGTCCCACCCGAGACGTCCTCGTCCAGGTCAGCCGGTAACGTCGGCGACGTGCCGAAGTCCTTGCCGCTCCGCCTCGTGCTCGCCTCCGCCAGCCCTGCCCGCCGAAAGATTCTCCAGGCCGCCGGGATCGAGACGGACGTGCTGGTCAGCGGCGTCGACGAGTCCCTCGTGGTCACGGAGCGGGCCGAGGAGCTCTGCCTGGAACTGGCCCGGATGAAGGCGCAGGCGGTACTCACCCGGCTGCGGCCGGCCGCCGACCAGCGGACGCTGGTGATCGGGTGCGACTCCGTGTTGGCCTTCGACGGGGAGATCTTCGGCAAGCCGACCGACGCAGCCGACGCCACGTGGCGCTGGGAGCGGATGCGCGGGCGCAGCGGCGTGCTGCACAGCGGGCACTGCCTGATCGACGTCGAGGCTGGGCGGCGGGCCGAGGCGGTCGCCTCCACCGTCGTGCACTTCGCCGACATCGACGACGACGAGATCGCCACGTACGTGGGTACGGGCGAGCCGCTGGCCGTGGCGGGTGCCTTCACGATCGACGGCCTGGGCGGGCCCTTCGTGGAGCGGATCGAGGGTGATCCGAGCACGGTCATCGGGCTCAGCCTGCCGATGCTGCGCCGCCTGCTCGCCGAGTTGGACCTGCGGCTCACAGATTTGTGGACGAAGGTCGCGCCCGGCAACCAGACGGTCGAGTCGCTCGGTTAGCGTCCGCTCATGACCACCAAGTCGATCCCGCTCACGTCGGAACTGCACGAGTACCTGGTCGGGCACGGGGCGCCGCCGGACGAGATCATGCGGGACCTGGCCGAGGAGACCCGCGCGGCCCTGCCGAACGACGCGCAGATGCAGGTCGCACCGGAGCAGGCCGCCTTCCTGACCTTCCTCACCCGGCTGCTCGGGGTGCGGCAGGCCGTCGAGGTGGGCACGTTCACCGGCCTCTCGTCGCTGGCGATCGCCCGTGGGCTGCCCGAGGGCGGGCGGCTGACCTGCTTCGACATCTCTGAGGAGTTCACCGGCATCGCCCGGCGGTACTGGGCCCGCGCCGGCGTGGACGACCGGATCGAGCTGCGCATCGGCCCGGCCGGCGACACGCTGCGCGAGCTGCCCCACGAGCGCCACCTGGACTTCGCGTTCATCGACGCCGACAAGACCGGTTACCCGGTCTACTGGGCGGAGCTGGTGCCCCGGATGCGGCCCGGCGGGGTGATCGCGGTCGACAACGTGCTGCGCGGTGGCCGGGTGATCGCCCCGCAGAACGCCGACGACCGGGCCATCGCGGCGTTCAACGACGAGGTGCTCGCCGACGTCCGCGTCGACGCGGTGATGCTCCCGATCGCCGACGGCCTCACCCTGGCCCGAGTGCACTGACCCTGACCGACCTCTGCGCGATCTTGGTAGGCAACAGCCCCTGGAGGGGCCGTTGCCTACCAAGATCCAGCGGATCCACCGCGACCCAAGGTCCACCGCGACCCAAGGTCCACCGCGACCCAAGGTCCACCGGGCCCCAAGGTCAACCGGGATGCAAGATCCACGGAGGACGCAAGAACCGCCGGAGATCCAAGATCCGCGAGGGGCGCTGGCGTCAGGCGGGGGTCGGGGATCGGAGGTCGGCGGGGGCCGGGCGCAGGGCGCGGCCCAGGCGGGCGGCGAGCAGCGCAGCCGCCGCGATGAAGGCCGGCAGCAGCAGGAAGGCCAGGTGCGGTCCGACGCCGTCGGCCACCCAGCCGAGCGCGACCGGCGCGATCCCGAAGCCCACCCCCATCGAGTACGACGCGTAGCCGGCCGCCCGGTCCGCAGCCGGCCCGGCGACGGCGAGCGCGATCGAGATCGCCAGCGGGTAGTGCAGGGCGTTGCCGAGGCCGAGGACGACCAGGCCGGTGACGGCGAGCCAGCCGACCGGCGCGATCCAGAAGAGCGCGAACCCGGCCAGCGACACGCCCAGCGCGGCCAGCAGCAGCGGCACGGGCCGGTACCGCAGGGCGAGCCGGCCCCCGGCGAGCCGGCCCACGAACATGCCGCAGACGATCGCGGCGACGGCGGCCGAGGCGCCGCCGGCCGCCATCCCGGCGTGCGAGCGGAGCACGTCGGCCGTCCAGAGCGACAGGCAGACCTCGATCGAGCCGGTGACCGCCATCAGCACCCAGGCGATCCAGTACGCCACCGGCAGGCGTCGGCCGGCCCCGTGGACGCCGGCCCCCGAGGCGACCCCGCCGGAAACCGGAAGGCCGGAAGCCGAAGAGCCGAGAGCCGGAAAGCCGGGAGCCGCGGCAGCGGGGGCGGGCTGCGGCAGGCGTACGCGGAAGGTCACGGCGGCGAGCGCGACCAGCGCGATCAGGCCGACCTCGACGGCCATCGCCGGTCGCCAGCCCCATCCTGCGTCGACGCTGGCGCCGATGACCAGCGGGGCGAGGATGCCGGCGCCGGCGCAGGCGGCATTGGCCTCGGTCAGCGCCGCTGGCGCGCCGGCGCCGTGCCGGTCGGTGAGTACCACGGACACGCCGCTGATCACCAGCATGCCGAAGGTGGCGATCACGGCCACGGCGGTGATCGTGGCGGGCAGGGCACGGACGACGCCCAGGGCGGCGACGCCGGCCGCCACGCCGGCCAGCCCGACCCAGATCGCCCGGCCCCGGCCGAGGCGGCGGGCCAGGGGTGCGAAGAGCGCCCCGCCGGCCAGCGCGCCGACGGCGATGCCGGTGCTGTGCAGGCTCGCGACGGCGGCGGAGGTGCCCTGTTCGTCGCGGAGCAGCGGCACGACCGGCCCGAAGCCGTAGAGGAAGAAGCCCCACAGTCCCAGCTGGGCGTAGGTCAGCCAGGTGAGCCGGTCACGGGTTAGCTGGGGCACCGGCCTCACGCTACAAGCGCCGGGGCGGCGCCCCGCCCGTGGTGAGAGGCAACTCTCCCCCGGCGTCAGGAAGGGCACCTTCCGCTACCGCAGGCGTCAGGAAGGTGCCCTTCCTTACACCTCAGCGGACGCTGCGGGCGAACTGGCGGGCGGCCCAGACGACGCCGGCGGCGGCGAGGAGCGCGATGATGCCGAGGCCCTGCCATACCTTGTCGTCGCCGAGCTGGCCGGCGAAGAGGGCCCGGGTGCCGTCGACCGCCCAGGAGAACGGGTTCCACTCGGCGATGCCCTGCAGCCAGCCGGGGGCGAAGGTCAACGGCAGCAGGATGCCGGAGAGCAGCAGCACGGGCTGGGCCACGGTGTTCATCAGGGGGGCCAGCGCGTCCTCGCTCTTGACCTTGAGCGCGATGCCGTAGGAGACGGCCGAGGTCATCAGCGCGATCAGGGCCAGCATGAGGTACGCCAGCAGCAGGTCGACGAGGGAGACGCGCAGGTCGAACAGGAGCGCGAGCAGGGTGATGATGACCGCCTGCACGATGAGCGACACCACGTCGCGCAGCGAGCGGCCGAGCAGCAGGGCGAGGCGGCTGATCGGGGTGACCCGGGAGCGTTCGATGACCCCGGCGCGCAGCTCGGCGATCAGGCCGAAGCCCTGGAACAGGCCGCCGAAGATGGCCAGCAGCACCAGCAGGCCGGGTACGAAGATCTTGTAGGCCTCCGCCTGGGTGGGCGCGTTCAGCGCCGGCTTGAGCAGCGGGGCGAAGAGCAGCAGGTACATCACCGGCTGGAAGACGCCGACGAAGACCCAGACGGGGTTGCGCAGCAGTAGCTGGAGCTGCCGCTGGAAGATCAGCCAGGTGTCACGGGCGAGTTTCATGGGATCTCTCCGGTCGGGATCAGGACTCGCGCAGCGAGCGGCCGGTCTTGGTGAGGAAGACGTCGTCGAGGCTGGGCCGGTGCAGCTCGATGGACCTGAGCCCGAGGCCGGCGGTGTCGACGCGGCGCAGGATCTGCGGGATGGCCGTGGCGCCCTCGTCGACGTAGAGGCGTAGCCCGCCCTCCTCGGCGGTCTCCAGCTTGTTGACGTACGGCTCGCCGTCGAGCAGCTGCGCGGCCTGCGGGGTGGCCGCCGTGTCGAGCCCGACCAGGACGACGTCGCCGGAGATCTCGCGCTTCAGCTCCGTCGGGGTGCCCTCCGCGACCACCTCGCCGTGATCCATGATCGCGATCCGGTCGCAGAGCGCGTCGGCCTCCTCCAGGTAGTGGGTGGTGATGAAGACGGTCATGCCGTCGCCCCGCAGCCGGCGGATCTCGTCCCACATGTGCGCCCGGCTCTGCGGGTCGAGGCCGGTCGTCGGCTCGTCGAGGAAGACGATGCTCGGCTCGTGGATGATGCCGAGGGCGATCTCCACCCGCCGGCGCTGACCGCCGGAGTACGTCTTGCACTTGCGGTCGGCGTACTCGGTGAGCTGGAAGGCGTCGAGGGCGCGGGCGGCCCGCCGGTGCGCGTCGGCCTTGCCGATGCCGTACATCCGGGCGTGCAGGACGAGTTCCTCCCGGGCGGTGGACTCGTCCCAGGTGCTGCCGCCCTGGGCGACGTAGCCGATGCGGCGGCGCACCTCGGCCGGGTCCTTGCGCAGGTCGACCCCGGCGACGGTCGCCTCGCCGCCGTCCGGCTCGATGAGCGTGGCCAGCATCCGCAGGGTGGTGGTCTTGCCGGCGCCGTTGGGGCCGAGGAAACCGAAGATCTCCCCCTCGGTGACCTTCAGGTCGACGCCGCGCACCGCGTCGACGGTCTTCTTCTGGCGACCCTCTCGGGAGCGGAACGACTTCCGCAACCCTCTGGTCTCGATCATGTCTGCTCCTGGTCGTCCGGGCCGGTGCCACCGGCCACCTGTCTGTCCCTCGGAGACGACGCCGGACGGCATGCTTCCCCCGTGGCGCCCCGGGCAGGCTAACGCGATATAGCTCTTTTGGTCAACGTTGATTATTCGCCCTCCGTCGGCCGGGGCGGCAGCTGCTCCTCCCAGCCCTCCCAGCCCTGCGCCCGCTCCAGCCCCTCGGGCAGGTACGACACCCCCGACTCGATCCGTTCCGCGATCCGCTCGCACCAGGAGATCTCCGCCTCGGAGCGGGCGGTCCAGAGTTCGAACATCCACCCCACGTGCACCGGCTTCGTCGAACGCAGCCAGCCAGAACTCAACGACGTACGCATCCACTCGACACCGGCGCGCAGCAGGTTCGCCCGGTTGCGCAGGGCGGCCGCCGCCTCCTCGCGCGGCATCGCGGGCAGGAAGGAGAACGCCGCCGCGAACGGATCCGGCGGTTCGTGCAGCTGCCACCACAGGCCGCGCAGCAGCGACTCGAACTCCTCCTCGCCCTTCGGCGTCACCTCGTACGTGGTGCGGGCCGGACGGGCGCCCACCTGCTCGGTGGCCACCTCGCGCAAAAGCCCTTCCTGGGTCAGCTTGCGCAGGGCGTGGTAGATCGACCCGGGCTGCACGTTCGCCCACCTGTCGGCGCTCCAACTGAGCAGCTCACGGCGCACGTCGTAGCCGTGCACCGGCTGCATCCAGCGCACCAGCCCGAGGATCATCATTCGCGTGGCAGACACCGGACGAGCGTAATAAGCAAATTTGACTAGGGCGCGGTGAACAGTGCGGCATCCCACACTGAGCGATCGTTAGGGCCGCCACGGTGGCCGATACACTCCCGGTCAGTGACCCTCCGGGAGGAGCCAGCAAGGTGCGCAAGGTACTCATCGCCAACCGCGGCGAGATCGCCGTCCGCGTCATCCGCGCCTGTCGCGACGCCGGCCTCGGCAGCGTCGCCGTCTACGCGGACTCCGACCGGGACGCCCTGCACACCACGCTGGCCGACGAGGCGTACGCGCTCGGCGGGGACACCGCCACCGACACGTACCTGCGGATCGACAAGCTGCTGGAGGTCGCCGCGAAGGCCGACGCCGACGCGGTCCACCCCGGCTACGGCTTCCTCTCCGAGAACGCCGACTTCGCCCAGGCCGTCATCGACGCCGGGCTGACCTGGATCGGCCCCACCCCGCAGGCGATCCGGGACCTCGGCGACAAGGTCACCGCCCGGCACATCGCCCAGCGCGCCGGCGCGCCCCTGGTGCCCGGCACCCCCGACCCGGTCGGCGGCCCCGACGAGGTGTTGGCGTTCGCCGTCGACCACGGCCTGCCGGTCGCCATCAAGGCCGCCTTCGGCGGCGGCGGGCGCGGGCTCAAGGTGGCCCGCACCATGGAGGAGATCCCGCACCTGTTCGAGTCGGCCACCCGCGAGGCGGTCGCCGCGTTCGGCCGGGGCGAGTGCTTCGTCGAGCGCTACCTGGACCAGCCACGCCACGTCGAGGCGCAGGTGCTGGCCGACCGGCACGGCAACGTGATCGTGGTCGGCACCCGGGACTGCTCGCTCCAGCGCCGCCACCAGAAGCTGGTCGAGGAGGCCCCCGCGCCGTTCCTCACGGACGCGCAGCGGGCCCAGATCCACGACAGCGCCAAGGCCATCTGCCGCGAGGCGGGCTACCACGGCGCCGGCACGGTGGAATACCTGGTCGGCGCCGACGGCACCATCTCCTTCCTGGAGGTCAACACCCGCCTCCAGGTCGAGCACCCGGTCACCGAGGAGACCGCCGGCATCGACCTGGTCCGCGAGCAGTTCCGGATCGCCGACGGCGAGCGGCTGCGGTTCACCGAGGACCCGACGCCGCGCGGGCACTCGATCGAGTTCCGGATCAACGGCGAGGACCCGGGCCGCAACTTCCTGCCCGCCCCCGGCACGGTCACCGCGCTGCGGCTGCCCACCGGCCCCGGCGTCCGGGTCGACACCGGCATCTCCGCCGGCGACGTGATCGGCGGCAACTTCGACTCGCTGCTGGCCAAGGTGATCATCACCGGCGAGACGCGTACCGAGGCGTTGGAGCGCGCCCGGCGCGCCCTGGACGAGATGGTCGTCGAGGGCATGGCCACCGCGCTGCCGTTCCACCGGCTGGTCGTCCGGGACGAGGCGTTCACCGCCGAGCCCTTCACCGTGCACACCCGGTGGATCGAGACCGAGTTCGACAACACCGTCGCGCCGTTCACCGCCGCCGCCGGCCCCGCCGACGCGCCGGCCGAGCGGGAGACCGTCGTGGTCGAGGTCGGGGGCAAGCGGCTGGAGGTCAGCCTCCCCGTCGGCCTCGGCGGGGGTACGGCCACCGCCGCGCCCGCCGCGCGCAAGCCGGCCCGCCGGGGCGGCGGGACCAAGGCCGGCGTCGCGGTCAGCGGCGACGCGCTCACCTCCCCGATGCAGGGCACCATCGTCAAGATCGCGGTCGCCGACGGCGACACCGTGGCCGAGGGTGACCTGGTCGTGGTGCTGGAGGCGATGAAGATGGAGCAGCCGCTGCACGCCCACAAGGCGGGCACGGTCAGCGGCCTCGCGGCCGAGGTCGGCGCCGTCATCACCGCCGGCGCGGCGATCTGCACCATCGCCTGAGCCCGCCGGGCGGACGCTCCTATGCCGCGTCAAGTGGTTGGGGTGGGGTTTCGAGGCGCCGGTAGAGCTCTCGGGCGACGTAGCGTGTGAGGCAGCGTTTGATTTCGCGGTCGGTTTTGCCTTGGGTACGTCGGCGGTCGGCGTAGGCGCGGGT